>NZ_JBEZXR010000003.1:0-304294 GCF_040638135.1 Streptomyces sp. NPDC026673
CATATCTGGCGTTGACTTTTGGCACGCTGTTGAGTTCTCAAGGAACGGAAGCTTCCTTCGAGACCGTTTCACCGGCCCCTCCGGGCTTTCCCTTCTGTGTTTCCAACCTTACCAGATCCGTTTCGCGTTTCCGCTCTTCGTTTCCGGCCCCCTGCTGGAGCGGGGTTTTTGTCTCCGGGCTTTCGCCTTTCGACGTCTCCGACTTTATCAGACTCTTTCGGGCCCGATTCCCGCCGGCGGGAATTTCCTGCTTTTGCGTTTCGGCCTTTCGGCTTTCGCGCTCCCAGACTTTAGCAGATGCTTTCCGTCTGATTTACCGCACCGCTGTGAGGGCACACGTTTCCGTGGCGTTCTCGTCGCGGGGGTTGTGCCAACGTACTGGAGGAGCCCGGTCGGAGCAAATCGGCGGTGCCGTGGTGTGCCCGCGCTCGCGGGGGTGGCAGACTGAGTGGTCTGGACCACTTGCTTGGAGGCTTCATCATGACGACTGTCTCGTCGCCCCTGAACGGGCGCGTCATCGGGCTGGCCGCGGTGCCCGACCCCGTATTCTCGGGGGCCATGGTGGGGCCCGGAACGGCGATCGACCCCGTGCGTGAGCCGTCGGTGGCCGTGTCGCCGGTGGACGGTGTGGTCGTGTCGCTCCACGCGCACGCCTTCGTCGTGGTCGACGCGGAGGGGCACGGAGTGCTCACTCACCTCGGTATCGACACCGTGCAGCTGAACGGCGAGGGCTTCGAGGTGCTCGTCAACAAGGGCGACACCGTCGTGCGCGGCCAGGAGATGGTGCGCTGGAACCCGGCGGCCGTGGAGGCGGCGGGCAAGTCCGCGGTGTGCCCCGTGGTGGCGCTCGAGGCGACGGCCCAGGCGCTGACCGGTCTCGTCGAGGACGGCGAGGTGACCGCCGGGGCCGCGCTCTTCTCTTGGACGTAGCCTTTCGGCAAGGCCACTCCCGACGCATATACACAGGCAACGCGGTCGCGAGCGTCCGCGACAACCGGAGACGGGTGAGATGGAGACAACGCTGCGAGGCGTCGGTGTCAGCCACGGTGTGGCGATCGGCGAGGTACGGCACATGGGAACCGCGGTTCTCGAGCCCCCGGCCAAGCAGATTCCCGCCGACGAGGCGCCGCGCGAGCAGGCGCGGGCGCGTCAGGCGGTCGATGCCGTGGCCAACGACCTGATCGCCCGCGGCAACCTGGCGGGCGGCGAGGCGCAGGCGGTGCTGGAGGCCCAGGCGCTGATGGCGCAGGACCCCGAGCTGATGGCCGACGTGGAGCGCCGTATCGCGGTGGGCAGCTCGGCGGAGCGCGCGGTGTACGACGCCTTCGCCTCCTACCGGGCGCTGCTGGCCAACGCGGGCGAGTACCTGGCGGGACGGGTGGCGGACCTGGACGACGTCCGCAACCGGATCGTGGCCCGGCTGCTCGGGGTGCCGATGCCGGGTGTGCCGGACAGTGACGAGCCGTATGTGCTGA
The DNA here is from genome assembly GCF_040638135.1 of Streptomyces sp. NPDC026673. Taxonomy (NCBI): domain Bacteria; kingdom Bacillati; phylum Actinomycetota; class Actinomycetes; order Kitasatosporales; family Streptomycetaceae; genus Streptomyces; species Streptomyces sp. NPDC026673. The sequence continues at coordinate 1,476 of NZ_JBEZXR010000003.1, forward strand.
TCGCACGCGACCTTGCGCCGGCGGACACGGCGCTGCTGGACCCGTCGCTGGTGCTCGGCTTCGTGACCGAGGAAGGCGGGCCGACCAGCCACAGCGCGATCCTCGCGCGGGCGCTGGGCGTGCCGGCGGTGGTGGCGCTGCCGGGCGCCACCGAACTGGCGGAGGGCACGGTCGTCGCCGTCGACGGCAGCACCGGCGACATCTATGTCGACCCCAGCCGTGACCGGCGGGCCGAGCTGGCGAAGGCCGCGGAGGAGCGCAGGGCCGCGCTGGCCGCGTCCTCGGGGCCGGGTGCCACGTCGGACGGGCACAAGGTGCCGCTGCTGGCGAACATCGGCGGCCCCGCCGATGTCGAGGCCGCCGTGAAGGCCGGCGCCGAGGGTGTGGGCCTGTTCCGTACCGAGTTCCTCTTCCTGGACGACTCGAAGAAGGCGCCGTCGGAGGAGAAGCAGGTCGAGGCCTACCGGCGGGTGCTGGAGGCCTTCCCCGAGGGCCGGGTCGTGGTGCGGGTGCTGGACGCGGGGGCGGACAAGCCGCTGGAGTTCCTGACGCCGGCGGACGAGCCGAACCCGGCGCTGGGCGTGCGCGGTCTTCGTACGCTGCTCGCCCACCCGGACGTGCTGCGGACGCAGCTGACGGCGCTGGCCCGGGCCGCCGAGGGCCTGCCGGTGTACCTCGAGGTCATGGCGCCGATGGTGGCGGACCGGATCGACGCCAAGGCGTTCGCCGACGCGTGCCGGGAGGCCGGTCTGCACGCCAAGTTCGGGGCGATGGTGGAGATCCCGTCGGCGGCGCTGCGGGCGCGGTCGATCCTTCAGGAGGTCGAGTTCCTCTCGCTGGGTACGAACGACCTGGCGCAGTACACCTTCGCCGCGGACCGCCAGGTCGGTTCGGTGTCGCGGTTGCAGGATCCCTGGCAGCCGGCGCTGCTGGACCTGGTGGCGGCGGCCGCCGAGGCCGCGCGGGCCGAGGGCAAGAGCTGCGGGGTGTGCGGTGAGGCGGCCTCCGATCCGCTGCTGGCGTGTGTGCTGACGGGTCTGGGTGTGACGAGCCTGTCGATGGGCGCGGCGTCGATCGCCTATGTGCGGGCGACGCTGGCGAAGTACACCCTGGCGCAGTGCGAGCGGGCGGCGGCTGCCGCTCGGGCGACCGATACGGCCGAGGAGGCGCGCCGCGCGGCGCAGGCGGTGCTGTCCGGGGAGTGACCGCTGCCCGTCCTCCCGAGGGGCGTCCCACCAGTGGGTGGGACGCCCCGTGGTGTTCCGGGGATCAGCCGTCCTCCGGGGGCGGGAGGACGAATCCGGGGCGGTGGAGGACTCCGGGCTCCGGGGGGACGGGGTCGCCGGACGCGGCGTCCGTGCAGTAGGCGTTGAACACCTGCGCCTCGGTGAGGGGTTGGAGCCAGCCGTCGCGCAGGGTCCAGCCGCGGACCTCGTCCGGACGGCCCGGCGGGCTGCCGCGCCCGTCGCTCGTGCCGCTGCGCAGGACGACGCCTCCTGGGCTGTCCTCGGCGATCCCGGCGGCGAGGACGGTGCAGCAGACCAGGGCCTCGGCCTCGACGAGGTGGACCATGCCCTGGTCGTCGCAGCGGGCGTGCAGGGCGGCCAGGAGGGTGCCGCCCTCGGCGGGCACGCTGCACACCAGGTGGTGGTGGCCCGGTCCGGCGGCTTCGAGGAGGCGCATCAGGGCCTGGGAGGCGCGGTCGAAGGAGGTGCGGGCGAGGTCGTCGCCGCAGCCCGCGCACTCCCCGGCGGCGGCCAGGATGCCGGAGGCCCGTTCCCAGGTGGCCTGGCGGCCCGCCTCGTACTCGAGCTCGGTGACGAGGAGTTCGAGGGGCTGGCCCGTGTAGGGGACGGTGGGGCCGGCCGTGGTGACGTCGGCGGCGTACCGCGTCCGGGTGCGTGAGCTGTCGGGTTCGTGGCCGGTGTCGGCGCAGTACTCGGCGTACTCCCCGGGGTCGAAGGGACCGACGCGGACGTGGATCCCGCGGGAGGCGAGGGATCGCAGGAGGCCCTCGATCTGCCGCAGGTAGGTCGCGTGGTCGTCGAAGGTGAAGCTGCGGTAGGCCCGCATGGCGGCGAAGTCACCGGGATCGGTGAGGACGGCGACGGTGGTCGGCGCCTCGCGGCGCAGGGCGCGGCGGCCGGTCCTCGCCGCGCGGCGGGCGGGGCGGCTGGTCTGCTTGCGGTGCTTGGTGTGTGCCATGACGGCTCCCCCTCGGTACGGCGGTCAACTGTCACTCACCGTAATCGACGCCACTGACAGTGACCGTTCCGTTGGGGACCGCGGGGGTCTTCGGGGCGGCGTCCGCAGGGCGTTCCCGCTGGTCGAGCCGGTCCAGGCGGCGGCGCACGAGGGCCCGCTGGCCGACGGACACGGCGGCGAGCCCGGTGCCGAGGCCGAGCCAGCCGAGCGGCCCCGCGGCCATGACGGCGGAGGTGAGGAGTACCGGGCCCGCCGAGCGCTGGGCCGACTGCGCGAGTCCGTGGACGCCCAGATAGGCGCCCTGGGAGCGTTCGGGGGCGAGTGCCAGGGACAACTCCCAGGAGATCGCGGCATGGACGATCTCCGCGGCGGTGAAGGCCGTGGCGGCGACGACGAGGGCGGCTATCGCGATCCCCTCCGAGTCCGCGGTCGAGACGGCCATGGCCACTCCCGCGACGAGGAAGGCGGCGCCGAGCAGTGGCAGGGAGGCGGCCGCCTTGCGGGGCTCCTCGCCGAGGCGGCTGAGGCGGACCTGGAAGAGCACGACGAGGATGTTGTTCAGGACGAAGAGCAGGGCGACGAGGCTGTGCGGCGCGACGGTCGCGGTGGCGATCCACAGGGGCAGGCCGACGTTGAGCGCCGTGTCGTCGAGGAGGAGCAGGGTCTCGGTGGCGGTGTACGCGAGGTAGCCGCGGTCGCGCCAGGGGCTGGTGGCCGGGGCCTCGCTCCGGGGCGGTGCCCCGCCGACGGCGGTGGACGCGGCGGTCACCACCCGCGTGGGGGACGGGGGTTCGGCGCAGCGCAGGACGAGCAGGGCGGCGCCGGCGAAGGAGAGGGCGTCCCCGGCGAGCATGACGCGGTAGGCGGTGTCGGTGCCGACCGCGAGGGCGACGGCGGCGGCGAGTCCGCCGAGGCCGAATCCGATGTTCACGACGGTGCGCTGCAGCGCCTGGTAGCGGACGCGGTCCGGGCCCGCGACGCGCGCGGCGTACAGCTTGGTGAGGACGGAGGCGGCGCGGTCGCCGAGGCTGCCGAGCGCCGCGATGGGCAGCAGCAGCCAGAACGTGCCCGTGAGCAGGATCCCGAGGGCGGCGGCGGCACGCAGGGCGTGGACGGCGGGGAGCAGCCGGGTGAGCGGGACGCGGTCGGCGACTCGGCCCGCGACGGGCGTGCCGGCGACGCCGACCGCGCCGGCCACGCCGAGCAGGAGGCCGATCTGGTGCGGGGCGAGCCCGGCCACATAGGTGTAGTAGAGCGCCGAAGTGCCGTACCAGAGGCCGGATCCGGCCTTGTCGGTGAGGCTGACCCACAGCAGGCGGCGGCCGTCGCGGCCGCCCGGTATGAGGTCCTCGATGTCGCTGCGGCTGCGAGGGAATCGCATGCACTGCCCCCTTGACCCCGAAGTTTGTATCGGTACATACTTTCGAATGTGGCAGCACAATATGCGATCAGCGGCACGAGCGCCAAGGCCATTGCCGCGTCCGTCGAACGGGGCGTGGCCGACGGCGCGTTGTCCCCCGGGGCCGCGCTTCCGCCGGTGCGGACGCTGGCCGAGCGGCTGGGCGTGAGCCCCGGCACGGTGGCGACCGCGTACAAGGAGTTGCGCGGGCGCGGCATCGTCGTGACGCGCGGGCGCGGCGGCACCGTCGTCGCGGAAGCCCCGGCCGTGGCCTCCAGAAGGCCGCCGAAGGTGCCGGCCGGACTGCGGGACCTGGCGGGCGGGCATCCGGATCCGGCGTTCGTGCCGGAGCTGCCGCCATCGGTGAGTGTGGAGCCCGGGGTGCGGTCGCACCGCGCGGCCCCGCGCCTGCCGGAGCTGGAGGAGCTGACCCGCGCGTGGTTCGACCGCGACGGGGTGCCGGCGCGGGACGTGACCTTCGCGCACGGTGCGCTCGACTGTGTCGGCCGCCTGCTCTCCGTCGAGTCGCGGCCCGGCGACGCGGTGGCGATGGAGGATCCGGGCTACCACCACCTGCTCGACCTCGTGCCCGTGCTGGGGCTGCGCATGCTGCCCGTCGCGGTCGACGACGAGGGCATGCGGCCCGACGCGCTCCGCGACGCGCTGCGGGCCGGGGCTCGGGCGGTGGTCTGCAGTCCGCGCTCCCAGAACCCCTACGGCGGCTGCTTCTCGCCGGAGCGGCGGGACGCGCTGCTCTCCGTCCTGCGGGAGGCGCCCGACGTGCTGGTGGTGGAGAACGACCACGCCGCGGAGATCGCGGGCGTGCCGCTGAACAGCCTGACCTCGGGAGGGCTGCCGCGCTGGGCACAGGTGCGCACGGTCACCAAGTACCTGGGTACGGACCTGCGGTGGGCGGCCCTGGCCTGTGACCCGACGACACTGGCCCGGCACGACGGGCGGCTGCTGCTGACCTCGGGGTGGATCAGCCATGTGCTGCAGGGGATGGTCGCGCGGCTGATGACGGACGCGGCGGCGCAACTGCTGGTGGCCGGCGCCCGGAACGCGTACGCGGAGCGCCGGGTGGCGCTCATCGGCGAACTGGGGCAGCTCGGGATCACCGCGCACGGGGCGAGCGGGCTGAACGTGTGGGTGCCGGTGCGCGACGAGGCGGCGGTGGTGAACGGGCTGCGGTCGCGCGGGTGGTGGGTGGCCGCGGGGGCGAGGTTCCGGCTGGCGGCCGGGCCCGGGGTGCGCATCACCACCGCGGAACTGCGGCCCGCGGACGCGCGTGCGCTGGCCGCCGACTTCGCCGGCGTGCTCGGGGAGTTCGGTGCGACGTACGGGGGGTGAGGCGAGCCGGGCCCGCCCCACCCCGGCGGCGCTCAGCCCCGCGTGCGGGCCAGCTCCTCGTAGAACCTGAGCAGGTCCAGGTTGTCGACCGAGCCCGGGTTGACGGCCTTGTCCAGGGGCGTGCCCTGGAGCAGCTTCTTCACCGGGACCTCGATGCGCTTGCCGGTGAGGGTGTGCGGGATGCCGGGGACCGGGACGATCTCGTCGGGGACATGACGGGGGGAGAGCTGCTCGCGGATGGTGCGCTTGACCTTGTCGCGGAGGGCGTCGTCGAGGACCGCGCCCTCGGCGAGCTGGACGAACAGCGGCATCCAGTAACCGCCGTCGGGCTGCTCGACGCCGATGACGAGCGACTCGCGGATCTCCGGGAGCCGTTCGACGGCCTCGTAGATGTCCGCGGAGCCCATGCGGACGCCCTGGCGGTTCAGCGTCGAGTCGGAGCGGCCGTGGATGACGACCGTGCCGCGCGAGGTCAGGGTGATCCAGTCGCCGTGCCGCCAGACGCCGGGGAACATCTCGAAGTAGCTGTCCCGGTAGCGCGCGCCGTCGGGGTCGTTCCAGAAGTGGACGGGCATCGACGGCATGGGGTTGGTGACGATCAGCTCGCCGACCTCGTCGGTGACGGGCTTGCCGTACGCGTCCCACGCCTGGAGGTCGGTCCCGAGGCAGGGGGCCTGGAGCTCGCCGATGTACACCGGGAGGGTGGGGACGCCGCCCGCGAAGCAGCTGCAGACGTCGGTGCCGCCGCTGACGGAGGCGATCCAGACGTCCTCCTTGACCTCGTCGTGGATCCAGCGGAAGCCGTCCGGCGGGAGCGGGGAGCCGGTGGTGGCGACGCACTTGACGGCCGGCAGGTCGTGGTCGCGGCCGGGGTGGACGCCGGCCTTGCGGCAGGCGATGACGTACGCGGCGGACGTGCCGAAGACGGTGGTGCCGGTGCGCTCGGCCACGCCCCACTGGGCGCCGGTGTCGGGGAAGCCGGGGCTGCCGTCGTACAGGACGATCGTGGAGCCCGCGAGCAGGCCGCCGACGAGGAAGTTCCACATCATCCAGCCGGTGGAGGTGTACCAGAAGAACCGGTCACCCGGCCCGAGGTCGAGGTGGAGGCCGGTCTGCTTCAGGTGCTCCAGCAGGATGCCGCCCTGGGACTGGACGATGGCCTTGGGCAGGCCCGTGGTGCCGGAGGAGTAGAGCACCCACAGCGGGTGGTCGAAGGGGACCTGCTCGTAGACGGGCTCGTGGTCGCCGGAGACCACGGCGTCCCACTCCAGGGTCCCCTCGGGGGCGGGAGTGCCCAGCAGCGGGATGTGGACGACGGCGCGCAGCGAGGGCAGTTCGGCGCGCAGCTCGGCGACGACGCCGGTACGGTCGTGCTCCTTGCCGCCGTAGCGGTAGCCGTCGACGGTGAACAGGACGACGGGCTCGACCTGCTGGAAGCGGTCCAGGACGCTGCGGGCGCCGAAGTCCGGGGCGCAGGAGGTCCACACGCCGCCGACGGCCGCGGTGGCCAGCAGGGCGACGACGGCCTGCGGGATGTTGGGCAGGTAGCCGCTGACCCGGTCCCCGGGGCGGACGCCGAGGGCGCGCAGCTCGTGGGCGAGGGAGGCGACCTGGCGACGCAGTTCGGCCCAGCCGGTCTCGCCGATCTCGTGGCGCTCGTCGAGGTGGAGCAGCGCGGGCGCCTGCGCGCGGGCCTCGTCGTCGGCCGGGCGCAGGGCGTGCTCGGCGTAGTTGAGGGTCGCCCCGGGGAACCACTTCGCGCCCGGCATGGAGGCGTCGGCGAGGACGGTCTCGTACGGGGACGAGAAGCGCACGTCGAACCACTCGACGACGGAGCGCCAGAAGGTCTCGGGCTCGCGCACCGACCAGGCGTGCAGCGCGTGGTATCCGGCGACGGGGTCCGCGAGGTCGGCGGCGGGCGCGCCGTGGTGCTCGGCGGCCCAGGTCTGGAAGCGCGTCACCTGGGCACCGGAGACACGGTCCGGGCCGGGCTGCCAGAGGGGCTGCTCGGTCGCCGGGTCGGCGGTGGACTCAGGTGTGGTGCTCATGGGGCGACTCCCGGACGGTACGCGACGCTGCGTGATGTGCGGCTGGACCCCGGCCGGGCGGAATGTCCCCGGTCGCGGCTGGGCAGGACGATGCCACGTGATCGTCTCGGGCGCCAGGGCACACCCCACACATTCGGGGGTGGAACCATGTGCCGGGCCGCCAGGTGGAAGGTGGCCGGCCGGCGGCGGGGGCGGCCGGGAACGGTGAAAGGGTGGGCCTTATGGATGCTCGGGACCTGGTGCGACAGGTACGGCAGGTCGGATCGGCGAACGGGCTGAGGGCGGTGCGTGCGGCATGGCGGCGGCAGCGCACCGACGCGAGGGACCTGCCGCGGCGCGGGCCGGAGCGGGCGAGGGTGCCGGGACCTGCCGAGGGCGCGGATCCGCTGCCGGGCGGCGGGGTGGTCCGCTTCGCCCGGTCGAGCCTTCGGGTGCGGGTCGCGGTGGGCGGCGCGGTGTTCTGCGGCTGGGACGGTGCCGAGCCGGAGCCGTCGTACGCGCTCGACGGCGGGTGTCCCGACGCCGACACGCGGGCGGTCATCGAGCCCGACAAGGACGGCTGGCGGGTGGTGTCGGAGCGGATCACCGTCCTGGTCTCCCGCCACGGGGCGGTGGAGTTCCGCACCCCTGGCGGTCTGCTGCTGCGGCGGGACCTGCCGCCGCGCTGGTGGGATCCGCTGACCGCGACGGAGGGCGCGGAGCCGCGCTGGGTGCAGCGGTCGGAGACGGCCGCGGACGCGGCGGTGTTCGGGCTCGGCGGGCGGGCCTCGGGACCGCGGCTGGGCGAGGGGACGTACCGGCTGTGGAACACCGACCCCGGCGGTGCCTTCGAGCCAGAGACCGATCCGCTCTACATCACGATGCCGGTGCAGCTGGTGGTCGCCGACGCGGGCGGCCATCTGGTGTTCCACGACAACACCTGGGACGGCCGGGTCACCCTGCGCGACGGGGAGGAGGGCGCGGGTTCCGGCCACGACCGGCCCGGCGGCTGCGAGGTGCGGATGGACGGTGGCCCGCTGCGCTACTGGGTGATCCCCGGCACGCCCGCGCGGATCCTCGCCTCCTGGACCGCGCTGACCGGGCGGCCCGCGCTGCCCCCGCGGTGGGCGCTGGGCTACCAGCACTCGCGCTGGGGCTTCGGCACGGCGGCGGAGGTGCGGCGGGTCGCGGCCGGTTACCGCGAGCGCGAACTGCCGCTGTCGGCGCTGCACCTGGACATCGACCACTACGACGGCCACCGGGTCTTCACCGTCGACCGCGAGCACTTCCCCGACCTGCCCGCGCTCGCCGAGGAGCTGCGCGGGCACGGGGTGCGCCTGGTGTCGATCGTGGACCCGGCGGTCAAGCTGGAGCCGGGGAACCCCGTCCACGACAGCGGGGCCGCGGCCGACGCCTTCGTACGCGACGCGCAGGGGCGTCCGGTGCGCGGCGTGGTGTGGCCGGGCGACGCGGTCTTCCCCGACTTCACCGACCCGCGGGTGCGCAAGTGGTGGGGCGGGCTCTACGCGGAGCGGCTGACGCAGGGCTTCGCCGGGGTGTGGCACGACATGAACGAGCCGGTGTCCTTCGCCGCGTTCGGGGACACCACCCTCCCCCGGTCCGCCCGGCACTCCCTGGAGGGCCGCGGCGGAGACCACCGCGAGGCGCACAACGTGTACGGGCTGGCCATGGCCCGGGCCGGGCACGAGGGGTTGCGCGAACTGCGCCCGGACGCCCGGCCGTTCCTGTTCTCCCGCTCCGGGTGGGCGGGCATGCAGCGGTACGGCGGGACGTGGTCGGGCGACGTGTCGACGGGGTGGCCGGGGCTGCGCTCCTCGCTGTCGCTGGTGCTGGGGCTCGGCCTGTGCGGGGTCCCGTACTCGGGCCCGGACGTGGGCGGCTTCACCGGGAGCCCGTCGCCGGAGCTGTATCTGCGCTGGTTCCAGATGGCCGCCTGGTTCCCGTTCTTCCGCACCCATTCGGCGCTCCACGCGGGGCACCGTGAGCCGTGGGAGTTCGGGCCCCGGGTGCTGGAGGCCGCGGGGGCGGCGATGCGCGAGCGCGAGCGGCTGATGCCGTACCTCTACACGCTGGCGCACACCGCACGGCACTCCGGGGCGCCCTATGTGCGGCCGGTGTGGTGGGGCGATCCGGAGGACCGCAAGCTGCGTGCCTGCGGGGACGCCTTCCTGCTGGGGGACGCGCTCCTGGTGGCCCCGGTGCTGGAGCAGGGGGCGACGGAGCGGGCGGTCCGGCTGCCGCGGGGCCGGTGGTACGACACGGCGACCGGTGCGGCGTACCAGGGGCCCGGGCAGGTGCTGCTGCCCGCGCCGCCGGAACGGATCCCGGTCCTGGCGCGGGCGGGCGCCGTGGTGCCGGTGGCGGAGGAGGACGGCACGGTGGCGCTGGAGGTCTGGGCGCCGGCTCCCGGGCGTACCGGGGGCGGCACGCTGATCACCGACGCCGGGGACGGCTGGGCCGACCCGCGGGTGGAGCGCTTCACCTCGCGGGTGGCGGACGGGGAGGTCGTCGTCGTCCGTGAGGAACACGACGAGGTGGGGTACCCCGTGCGGGTGCGCGGCACGGTCGACGGGTAGCGGCCGCTCAGCGATGGGCCGTTCCGTGGCGGCGGCGCAGTAGTGGCGGTTCCGTGGCGGCGGCTCAGTAACGGCCGTCGAACCAGTTGCGCACCGCCTCGGTGTGCAGCGGGAAGGCCAGTTCCACGGGGGCGAGGATGAGTTCCCGGCCGTCGGTCTCGTCGGTGACGGCGGCGGGCGGGAGGTCCTCGGCGGCGCGCTCGGGCAGGAGGCCGAAGACCAGCAGGTGCCCGGTGTCGCCGCTGAGGGCGTCCGCGAGGCGGACGTCCCCGGCGGCGGCCTTGATGCCGGTCTCCTCGTCGAGTTCGCGGACGACCGCCTCCTGCCAGGTCTCGCCGAGATCGACGAACCCCCCGGGCAGCGCGAGCAGTCCGCGCCGCGGCTCGATGGCCCGGCGCACGACGACCAGCCCGGTGCCCTCGGCGGTCCGTACCGGGAGCAGGGCGACGGCGACGGGGAGCGGATTGCGGTACGTGACGCCACCGCAGGCGGCGCAGGTGCGCGACCAGCCCGCGTCGGGGGCGAACTCCGTACCGCAGGAGGAGCAGTGGCTGTCCTTCTGACGAGTGGTCACGCGCGGACTGTATCCGATGGGAGTGCCGGGCACGGGTGGCCCTTCCGGACCGGGTGCCGTGCCGGACCCTGTCCGTCGTGTCGGGGCGGAGAGGGCAGACGCAGCGGAACCGCGGCGAACGACGACGACGCCGGGCGAGAGCCGGCGGCACGCGACGCCCTCCCGCCTATCCGCGCGGCCTCCAAGAGGGCACACTGGCGTCCGTGACACCCGAATCCCTCGGCAAAGGCGCCAATCTCCCGGTTCCCGTGCCCGCCGTGCGGGCCGTGCTCGACTGGACCGCGGGGCCCGGCGTGCCCGACGTCGACGCCTCGGCGCTGCTGCTGGCCGGCGACGGACGGGTGCGCTCGGACGCCGACTTCGTGTTCTACAACCAGCCCGCGCACGCGTCGGGTGCCGTGCGGCACACCGGGAAGCAGGTGGGGCCGGGGCCGGCGTCGGACGCCCTCGACGTCGACCTGGCCCGCGTGGAGCCGGCGGTCGAGCGGATCGTGCTGTGCGCCTCCGCGGACGGCGGGACCTTCGGGCAGGTCCCGGGGTTGCGTCTACGGCTGCTCGACGCCCGCAACGGGGCCGAGATCGCGCGGTTCGACATGGGGGCGACGACGGAGACGGCGTTCCTCGGCGGTGAGCTGTACCGGCGCAACGGGGTCTGGAAGTTCCGGGCCGTCGGGCAGGGCTACGCCTCGGGGCTGGCCGGACTCGCCACGGACTTCGGCATCTCCGTGGACACGCCGCGGACTCCCGAGGCGCCCGCGGCGCCGGTCGCACCTGCAGCCGCGCCGCCACCGCCACCGCAGTACCCGCGGCCCCCGCTGCCCGTGACGGTGCCCCCGCCGGCGCCCTTCCCGGCCGCGGCCGCTCCCCCGCCGCCGGCCGTACGGCTCACCAAGGGCGAGGAGCACCTGCCTCCCGACATGCGCAAGCGGCTCAGTCTGCGCAAGGAGCAGGTGGCCGTCAGCCTGCGCAAGCACGGCGCGACGGACGTCGTGGCGCGGGTGATCCTCGTGCTCGACGCGTCGGGCTCGATGAGCGGCCTGTACGCGCGCGGGGTCGTCGCCGACGTGGTCGAGCGCATGGCCGCCGTCGCGGCGCAGCTGGACGACGACGGCGAGATGCAGGCATGGACCTTCGCCTCCCACCCGGCGCGCCTGCCGGACCTGACGATCGCGGAACTGCCGCTGTGGCTGCGCCTGCACGTCCGGGTGGGCGAGCTGAGCCTGTTCGGCCGCCCCAAGAAGCCCCGGCACGGGCTGCAGCCGGGCCAGGTCGACATGCGGTTCGTCGGCATCCAGAACGAGGAGCAGAAGGTCATCGCCGAGGTCCGGGGCTATGTGCGGGCCAACCCGACGGCGGCGCCGACGCTCGTGCTGTTCTTCTCCGACGGCGGCGTCTACCGCAACGCCCAGATCGAGCAGCAGTTGCGGGAGGCGGTGGAGGAGCCGGTTTTCTGGCAGTTCGTCGGGATGGGCCGGGCCAACTACGGGGTGCTGGAGCGCTTCGACACCCTGCCGGGCCGGCGCGTCGACAACGTGGGGTTCTTCGCCGTGGACGACATCGCCACCGTGCCGGACGCCGAGCTCTACGACCGGCTCCTGTCGGAGTTCCCCTCCTGGCTGACGGCCGCGCGGCAGGCCGGGATCCTTCGCTGAACCTCCCTTTTGTCGGCGGCCGTGGGCCCGTACGACTCCAGGACGACCGGCGCGCCGAGCGCCTCACCGACCGCCTCCGACCAGGCGGCCGGGTCGGGGCCGGGCACGTCCCAGCGGGCCGGACGCGCCTTCAGCAGCCGTGCGGTGAGGGCCGCCTGGCGGTCGAGGTCCCCCGGAGGGGCGGTGGGCAGCCGCGTCTCACCGGTGTCGTACGCGCGGACGAGCCGCAGCTGCGGGCAGCGGCGGGGCGTGTCGAGGTGGGTCACGGCGAGGGCGTCCACTCCGCCGCAGACGTCGACGGCGTAGCGGTGGGCGACGGCGTCGAAGTGGCCGGTGCGGAAGGCGCCCTGCCACGGGCCGTGGCCGTTGTGCGGTTCCGGCAGCAGCGGCGCGAGTTCCGGGTCCTCGGTGACATGTGGTCCGGGGCCGTGCCGGGTGGTGTACGTCCGTACGACGCCGAGCCGCCGGGCCTCACGTCCGGCTTCGGCGAGCAGGGTCTCGGCATTGGCGAACGTGGTCGTGGACCAGGTGGTGTACGGGTGGAAGCCGTGCCACTCGTCCAGGAGCACGCCCTGGGCGCCCTCGAGGACGACGGTGCCCTCGCGCAGGACCCGGGCGAGGTGGCCGTCGCCGGTGAGGGTGACGGCGCGGGCGAAGGCGGTGAAGGCGTCGGCGCAGTCCTCGGGCGGCGGGGCGGGCAGGCGCCGGCCGAACTCGTCGGCGAGGCGGTCGCGCAGGAGGCGCAGCTTGCGCAGCAGGCGCGGGCGTGAGGCGCAGTCGCCCGCGGTGGGGGCGTCCTCGGGGTGGGCGAGGGCGTAGCCGGCGGTCTCGCCGATGCCCATGCCGCAGGAGCCGTGCCGCGCCGCGCCGCGTGCCTGCTCCCGCAGCCGGTTGGCGGCTGCGTGGTACGGGGTGGTGAGGCGGGCCGCCCGGTCGACGCTGAGCAGGGCGTACGGCGCGCGGACCCCGAGGGCGGTGAGGTGGTCGGCCTCGGCGGCCAGCGCGAGGGGGTCCACCAGCATGAAGCGGGACAGGTGGGTGGGGACGCCCTGGAGGGTGCCGGAGCCGAACTGGGCGAAGGTGTGGTGGCGTCCGTCGGTGGTGACGACGTTGTGCGCCGCTTGGGCTCCGCCGTTGAAGCGGACGACCGCGCGGACCGGCTCGGTGGCGCAGAGCCGGTCCACGACGGTGCCCTTGCCGGCGTCGCCGTAGCCGAGGTCGACGACGATGGTGTGCACGGGTCCTCCAGGGTCCTCCGGGGCTCTCCGGGACGGGCCTACAGGCGGGTGGTGCCGGTCGCGGTGTCGTCGCCGTCGATCAGCGGCGTGTCCGTCACCGCGACGGCCGCGCGGTCGCGGTCGAGGGCGGCGAGGGCCTTGCCGACGGTGGCGGTGGCCGTGGAGCCGAGGTCGGCGAGGTCGTCGAGGCCCTCGGCAAGGTCGATGGCCTCCTCGCCGAGCCCGATCGTCAGGGCGATGGTCTCGCAGACGGCGTCGAGGTCGTCGAGCTCGATGACGTTCTGGCCCAGCAGCTTGCGCCAGGTCCCGAGCACTTCGGCGTTGCCGACGTAGGAGGAGCCGGCCGGAAGGATGTAGTAGACGTCGAACTTCCGCTTGAGCTCGGCGACGATCCGCGTGACGGGGATGTCCTCGGCGAGGTCGTCCCCGATGACATCGCGCACCTCGCGGGCCTTGACCTTGCCGTAGGGCAGTTCGTCGCCGATCAGGAAGAGGTAGCCGCGGCGGCCGCGCTTGTCGTGGCAGTCGATCGAGGTGTGCCGGGCCATCGCGTACATGGCGAGCTCGTACGACTCGGTCATCTGCCCGCCGCCCCCGCCCTCGAGCAGGATGTTGCCGAGGTCGTCGTCCATGCGGTTGTCGGACTCGAACTGCCCGAGCTGGAGCGGGACGCGGTCGCAGGTGGCGTCGCCGACCGCGCCGAAGAGGATCTGGGGGTGCTCGGTGTATCCCTTGCGCAGCAGCAGGCCGAAGAGCTCGGGGAGCTTGGTCTGCAGGACCTGGGGGACGGTGCGCATGGAGCCGGTGACGTCGAACAGGACGGCGATGGCGAGCGAGGTGGGGTGTTCGTCGGAGTCGCGGCTCTCGCGGACGGCGATGTCCCTCGGGTCGAGCGAGGGGTGCGCGGTCCAGGAACCGCGCGGCGCGGACGAGGTGACGCGGTCGCTGTAGGCGAAGGCGCCGGTGCCGCTGGCGGCGCGGTAGCGCGCGGCGGCGTCGTAGACGTTGGTGGACCAGCTTCCGCTGCCCATGGTGGTTCCCCCTTGGTGAGTCAGGCGTGTCAGGTGCAGGCGTGTCATATGTGTCGGTTTCCGCTGCCCGGCATGGTGAACGGGCGGAAGGTGCGCGGGCCGTAGAGGCGCTCCAGGACCTCGTCCAGCTCCGCGAGGAGCCGCCACGCGTCGTGCGGGCGGCGGGACTCCGCCGGGAGCGTGCAGCCGCGGAGGAAGGCACGCAGTGGACGCGGCGCGCGATCCCCCATCAGCTGCTCGACGCAGCGGGAGGCGAGGTGGATGTCGGTGGCCTCGGTGGCGGGGCGCCGGCCGGTGACCTCGGGCGGATAGAGGGCGCGGTGCCGCTCCACGAGGGCGGGGACGGACGCGCCGCGTTCGGTGGCGTAGCACCAGTCGACCAGTACGAGGCCGTGCTGTGCGGGGTGGATGAGGACGTGCTCGGGCAGGACGGCGCCATGGACGACCCCTGCCCGGTGCGCCCAGCCCAAGGCGACCAGCAGCCGGCGCCACATCCAGGCGGCGTCGCGCGGGTCGAGGCCGCCGGGGTGGAGGGCGCGGACCTCGGCGAGGGTGTGGAAGCCGCGCAGCCGCTGGAGCGCGTTGACGCGGCGTTCGGTGCCGTCGGGGCCGCGGTGACGGAAGGATTCGGCCAGGCGGGGGGCGTAGGCGCGGTGCCGGGCGTCGGCAACGGTGTGCAGCCGGGTGAGGGCGTCGGCCTCCCGCTCCATCAGGTCGTTGTCGGCCGGCCGCCGCGGAATCTTCAGTACGGTGTCCGGCCCGCCGGCGCGCAGCACGGCCAGGTCACCCTCGGCGAGGACGGGCCCCAGCGGGTACGCGCCCCGGGCGGTGGTCAGGGTCGGCCCGTCGCCCGTCCGCCGTCGCCACAGGGTGGCGAGGCGGACGAAGGCGGCCTCGGCCTCGTCCGCGCGGCCGGGCGGGGCGGTGTCGGGGTGGAGCAGCCGGGCGAGTCTGCGGTAGTGCCGGGCGGCCTCGCCTGGGTCGGCCGGGAAGGGCCGGCCGAGGGCGGCCAGGGCCTCGTCGAAGGTGCGGGCACGCGGTGCGGACGCGGGGCGCGTCGTCGCGGTCATCGGACACTGTCCTCACGGTCGGGGCGGAGCAGTGCGGGGTGCAGGAGGCGGGCGTCGCCGGCGCGGTAGAGGCGGGCCCGGGGGCCGCCCTTGGAGCCGCCGCGGCCCGCGGTGGTGCCCGTGGACTCGACGAAGCCCGGCACCGACAGGACCTTGCGGTGGAAGTTCCCGGCGTGCAGGGTGCGACCCCAGACCGCCTCGTAGACCGAGCGGAGCTCGGTGATGGTGAACTCCTCGCCGAGGAAGGCGGTGGCCAGCGGGGTGTACTCGATCTTGGCGCGGGCCCGGTCGAGGGCCTCGGCGAGGATCGTGCCGTGGTCGAAGGCGAGGTCCGAGGCGAGGTCCGAGGCAAGACCGGCGTCCGTAGCGGCGTCGATGCCCCGCGCCTGGCCGGACCGGCGGCCGGAACCACCCCCGTGGGCCCCGGCCGGCCGGTCCTGCTCCATGGGACGCGCCGTGGCGGCGTCCGGTTTCCCCCTCTGTGCCGGCGCCTCGACGGGGACCCACTCGGCCGCCGCGGCGTCGCTGCCGGCTTTCGCCTCCGGGAGGTCCGGGGCGAAGGCGAGGTAGGCGACGGAGACGACGTGCATACGCGGGTCGCGGTCGGGGCGGCCGTAGGAGCCGAGCTGTTCGAGGTGGACGCGGCCCAGGCCGCGCGCCGCGTCGAGCCCGGTCTCCTCGGCCAGTTCGCGGGCCGCGGCCTCGTCCAGGGACTCGCGGCCGGCCTGGACGAAGCCGCCGGGCAGCGCCCAGGCGCCCTCGTACGGCGGTCCGCCGCGACGCACCAGCAGCACGTGCAACGCGCCTTGGCGGAGCGTCAGGGCGACGACGTCGACGGTCACGGCGATGGGCTCGAAGGCACGCGGGTCATAGGCGGCGAGGAAGGCGTCCTCACCCTGCCGGTCTGCCATCGTGCGCCACCCCTGCCAGTTGTTCTCACTTCGAGTATTTCTCGATACGAGAAGAACTTAGCACCGGGCACCGACAGCGTCCACCCTGTTTCGCCGCACGGACCGCCCATGGCACACTTCTGACGATCCGTCACCTACGGCAGGCAGGGGGCGCACATGGCGCGGGAGCGCAAACCCGTGGTGGCGGGCTGGTTCACCGCCGACCCGGCGGACGAGGGGGGCTTCCGGCTGCTCGGCACCCGCTGCCGCGACTGCGGCGCGATCTTCTTCCCCCGCGAGGACCACGCCTGCCGCAACCCGGCCTGCGACGGCGCCGGCGAGGCCCTGGAGGAGGTCCCGCTGTCCGGGCGGGGCACGGTCTGGTCGTACACCGACGCCCGGTACCGTCCCCCCGCCCCGTACGCCTCCGACGCCGGGCGCCCCTGGGAGCCGTTCGCCCTGGTGGCGGTGGAACTGACGGCGGAGCGCATGATCGTGCTGGGACAGGCCGCGCCCGGAACGGGTGTCGCCGACCTGGCGGTCGGCATGGAGGTCGAACTGGTACCCGGTGTGCTCCACGAGGACGCGGAGCACACCTGGACCACCTGGCACTGGCGGCCCGTCGGGGGCGCACGATGAGCCGCGACGTGGCCGTGCTCGGTGCCGGCATGCATCCCTGGGGCAAGTGGGGCCACCCCTTCACGCGCTACGGGGTCGTGGCGGCCCGCGCGGCGCTCGCCGACGCGGGACTGGAGTGGCGGGACATCGGGCTGGTCGTCGGCGCGGGCACCGTGCGCGGCGGCTACCCCGGCTACGTCGCGGGGGCGGCGTTCGCCCAGGCGCTGGGCTGGCAGGGCTCCCGCGTGGCCAGCGTGTACGCCGCCTGCGCCTCCGGAGCGCAGGCCGTCGACGCCGCCCGCGCGCAGATCCTCGCCGGCATGGTGGACACCGCCCTGGTCGTCGGCGCGGACGCGGCCCCCAAGGGCTTCTTCGCGCCCGCCGGGGGAGAGCGGCCCGACGATCCGGACTGGCTGCGCTTCCGTGTGCTCGGCGCCGCCAACCCCGCCTACTTCGGGCTCTTCGCGCGCCGCCGCATGGCCCTGCACGGGGACACGCCCGAGGACTTCGCCCAGGTCAAGGTGAAGAACGCGGCCGCGGGTGCCGCCAACCCGCTCGCCCGCTACCGGAAACCGGTCACGGCGGCGGAGGTGGCCGCCTCCCCGGTCGTCGCCGACCCGCTGCGGCTGCTCGACATCTGCGCCACGTCCGACGGCGGCGCCGCCCTGGTCCTGTCGAGCCTGGACTTCGCCCGGCGCCGCGGGGCGTCCGATCCGGTGCGGATCCGCGCGGTGTCCACCGTCACCCCGCGCTATCCGCGGACGGTGCCCGACCTCCCGGACATCGCCACCGACTCCGCCCTCGCCGCCGCACCCGGGGAGCCCACCGGGGGCTTCCGGGCGGCGATCGCCCGCGCGGCGTACGAGGAGGCGGGCATCGGCCCGGAGGACCTGGACGTCGCGGAGGTCTACGACCTGTCGACGGCGCTGGAGCTGGACTGGTACGAGGATCTCGGCCTGTGCCCGCCGGGCGGGGCGGTGAAGCTCCTGCGCGAGGGCGGTACGGCCATCGGGGGGCGGATTCCGGTCAATCCCAGCGGCGGCCTTTCCTCGTTCGGGGAGGCGGTGCCCGCCCAGGGGCTCGCCCAGGTGTGCGAACTGACCCGGCAGTTGCGCGGCCGTGCGGGGTCCCGGCAGGTCGCCGGGGCCCGCGTGGGGGTGACGGCGAACCAGGGCCTGTTCGGGCACGGCTCGTCGGTGGTCGTAATCAGGTGATCTGTCCGATACCTTGACGCTCCATCACCCCGGGACAACACTGCCGGGTGGCGCGGAAGCCGGGTGGGAGGCGGGACCCTCCGCACTCGTGTCTCCGTGCGAACTCTCTGGCGGCGCATGCCCGACACGTGCGCCCGCGCGAAGGAGCCGTCATGTATTCCAACGGAGACGTCTTTGTCGGCGAGATCATCGGGACGGCGATCCTGATCCTGTTCGGCGCCGGCGTGGTGGCCGGGGTACTCCTCCATCACTCCAAGGCTCGGGCATCCGGGTGGATCGTCATCTCTTTCGGCTGGGGCTTCGCCGTCCTGGCCGGCGCGTACACCGCGGGCCCGCTGTCCGGCGGGCAGCTGAACCCCGCCGTGACCTTCGGCGTCGCCATCAGCTCGGGCAAGTGGAACCAGGTGCCGTTCTATCTCGCCGGGCAGATCATCGGCGCGATGCTGGGCGCCGTCCTGTGCTGGCTGGTGTACTACGGCCAGTTCGCGGCGAACGCCACGGAGGAGACCCGCCAGCCGACTCTCGCCGTCTTCTCCACCATCCCGGAGATCCGCGTCTGGTGGCAGAACCTCATCACCGAGGCCATCGCCACCATGGGTCTCGTCCTGCCGATCCTGGCCTTCGGCCTCAGCAAGGGCCTCGGCGAGACCGGAACCGGCACTCTGATCGTGGCCCTGCTCGTGACCGGCATCGGGTTGTCGCTGGGCGGCCCCACCGGCTACGCCATCAACCCCGCCCGCGACCTCGGGCCGCGCATCGTCCACTCCGTCCTGCCGATCCCGTTCAAGGGCACCTCGGACTGGGCGTACGCCTGGATCCCGGTGGCCGGCCCGCTGATCGGCGGCGCACTGTCCGGTCTCCTCTACAACGCAGCGTTCAAGTGAGGCGGTCATGACCGAAACGTCCGACCAGGCCACGCGATACGTGGCCGCCATCGACCAGGGAACGACCTCCAGCCGTTGCATCATCTTCGACTCCGAGGGGTCGATCGTGGCGCTCGACCAGCGCGAGCACCGCCAGATCTTCCCCAAGCCGGGCTGGGTGGAGCACGACGCCACCGAGATCTGGTCCAAGGTCCAGGCCGTGGTGGCGGGCGCGCTCGCCAAGGCCCGGCTGCGCGCGGACCAGCTCAGCGCGCTCGGCATCACCAACCAGCGCGAGACCACCGTGCTGTGGGACCGCGCCACCGGCCGCCCGGTGCACAACGCGATCGTGTGGCAGGACACCCGGACCGCCGCCCTGTGCGAGCGGCTCGGCGGCCAGGACGGCCAGGACCGCTTCCGCGAGTCCACCGGGCTGCCGCTGGCCAGCTACTTCTCCGGTCCCAAGGCGGCCTGGCTGCTGGACAACGTGCCGGGGCTGCGGCGCCGCGCGGAGAACGGCGAGATCGCCTTCGGCACCATGGACTCCTGGCTGATCTGGAACCTCACCGGCGGCACGGAGGGCGGCGTCCACGTCACGGACGTCACCAACGCGAGCCGCACGATGCTGATGAACCTGGAGTCCCTGGAGTGGGACCCGGCGATCCTCGCCGCGATGAACGTCCCCGAGGCCCTCCTCCCGGAGATCCGCTCCTCCTCCGAGGTGTACGGCACGGCGGTCGGCCAGCTCGGCGGCGTGCCCGTGGCCTCGGCCCTCGGCGACCAGCAGGCCGCGATCTTCGGGCAGGCCTGCTACGAGACGGGCGACGCCAAGAACACCTACGGGACGGGCAGCTTCCTGCTGCTCAACACCGGCAACCGGCCCGTCCCGTCGAAGAACGGCCTGCTCACCACGATGGGCTACCGGCTGGGCGGGGAGGCGCCGGTCTACTGCCTGGAGGGGTCGATCGCGATCACCGGCGCCCTGGTGCAGTGGTTCCGCGACAGCCTCGGCATCATCACGTCGGCGGACGAGATCGAGCCGCTCGCGGCGAGCGTGCCGGACAACGGCGGCGCGTACATCGTCCCCGCCTTCTCCGGCCTCTTCGCCCCGTACTGGCGCTCCGACGCGCGCGGCGTGATCACCGGCCTCACCCGGTACGTCACCAAGGCGCACCTGGCGCGGGCGGTGCTGGAGGCGACCAGCTGGCAGACCCGCGAGGTGGTCGACGCCATGTACCAGGACTCCGGGGTGCACATCACCGGGCTCAAGGTCGACGGCGGCATGACGGCCAACAACCTGCTGATGCAGCACCAGGCCGACGTCCTGGGCGTACCGGTGGTACGACCGCGGATCTCGGAGACCACGGCGCTGGGGGCGGCCTACGCGGCCGGGCTCGCCACCGGTGTGTGGGACGGCCTGGACACGCTCAAGGCGCACTGGCAGAAGGACGCCGAGTGGCAGCCGCAGATGGACGAGAAGACCCGGGAGAAGGGCTACCGCCGCTGGAAGAAGGCGGTCGAGCGGAGCTTCGGCTGGCAGGACGAGGACGAGGACGACGGCGCCGAGCCGGCCGCCGAGGGCTGATCCGCCCCCGCCGTCCGAACCTCGCCATCGGACCCCGCCACCGGACCTCGCCCTCGAGCCGCCCGTGCCGCGCGGCTCAGTTGGCCGCGGCCGCCCGCCGGTCGCCCGCCACCTGGGCCGCGTGCTCCACCACGGTGATGAGCACCTTCTTGGCCGAGGCGCGGTCGCGCGCGTCGCACATCACCAGCGGCACTTCGGGGTCCAGGTCCAGTGCGTCGCGCACGGTCTCGGCGGGGTGCCGTTCGGCGTCGTCGAAGACGTTGACGGCCACGGCGAAGGGGATCCCGCGGCGCTCGAAGTAGTCGACCGCGGAGAAGCAGTCCTCCAGGCGCCGGGTGTCCGCGAGGACGACCGCGCCCAGCGCACCCTGCGCCAGCTCGTCCCACAGGAACCAGAAGCGGTCCTGCCCCGGCGTGCCGAACAGGTAGAGCACGAGGTCGTCGCGGAGGGTGATCCGCCCGAAGTCCATGGCCACGGTGGTGGTGCGCTTGCCCTCCACCCCGGCCGTGTCGTCGACGGGGCGGCCGACCTCGCTGAGCGTCTCCTCGGTGCGCAGCGGGCGGATCTCGCTCACCGCGCCGACGAGCGTGGTCTTGCCGACGCCGAAGCCACCCGCCACCAGGATCTTCAGCGTGACGGGCTCGACGACGGAAAGCCGGCGTTCAGAGCGTCCGAAGGCCATGGCTCACTCCTCCGGTCGTGCCGTTTACACAGGTCAGAGGCATCCTGGGTCCTAAGGACTGCATCGGGCGATCAGCTGTGGCAGTGGAACATTACTACGATCGGACCGCACAACTACCAGCGGTCCCCGAGGCGTTACACGCCCGCGGGCTCACCCGGCGGCCCGGGAGGCGCTCCTGGCGCACCCTCAGGCCGTCCCCGGTGGCGGCCGGGACCCGCCGCCGCGGATGCGGCTCGGCCCGGTCCCGCGGCGCGTCGCCGGCCGCCGGGACGGCGGAGCGGGCGCTGCCGGGCCGCCCGGCCTCCCGTACCGGCCGGGGCCGGGGCGGGGAAGCGTGGGACGACCCGGCACCGCGCGGGCTCAGAGCGCGCGCAGGCCGTCGATCACGTCGCGCAGCAGCCCCGCGTTGGGCAGCTCCGCGGGCGGCACGGGCCGGGTGATGTGCACCAGTCCGGCCTCCAGGACGTCGCCGATCAGCACCCGGACGACGCCCACGGGCAGGTCCAGGTCGGCCGCCAGCTCGGCGACCGACATCGGCTGCTCCCGGCAGAGCTCGACGATGTCGAGGTGCTCGGGCGACAGGGTGCGGTCGGCGTCGGCATCGGTGTCCGCGCTGCGCGACTCGGCGATCACCAGGGCGATCAGGTCGAGCCGGCCTTCCGCGGCGTGGCTGGTACGGCCGCGCGTCATGGCGTAGGGCCGCACCACGGGCCCGGCGTCGTCGTCGTACCAGCGGTCCGCTTCGGAAGTCATGACGCCCTCGTCACACCGCCTGCGCCGCGTCGTCGTCGGTCCGCGGGGCGGTCGCGAGGTGGACGCCGACGCGCTTGACCAGCAGCGCCATCTCGTACGCGACCTGGCCGACGTCGGAGTCCGCGTCGGCGAGCACGGCGAGGCAGCTGCCGTCTCCGGCGGCGGTGACGAACAGGAAGGCCTCGTCCAGCTCCACGAGCGTCTGCCGGACCTTGCCCGCCTCGAAGTGCCGTCCGACGCCCTTGGCGAGGCTGTGGAAGCCGGAGGCGACGGCGGCGAGGTGCTCGGCGTCCTCACGAGTGAGGCCCTCGGACGCGCCGGTGGCGAGTCCGTCGCTGGAGAGCACCAGCGCCTTGCGGATGCTGGCCACGCGGCCGACCAGTTCGTCGAGTAGCCAGCTGAGCTCGCGGGTCGGGCTCGATGGTGCGGTCATGGACCGTTCCCCTCCGTGGTGGATCTGGTTGCGCTGTCGCCCTTCCGCTCCGCCGGGGTGTCTCCCGTGCGGTCGGCGGGGCGAACGTCGTCGGTGCCGTCGCTGTCGTCGGCACTGTCCGCGCGGCCGCGCACCCATCCCCGCTGCAGGGAGGCCATGCGGTCGCGCACCTCCTCAGGGGAGCGCTCGCGCCCTCCGTCGTCGCCGGCGTCGCCGGAGGCGGCCGCACGGGTCTGGGTGGTGGAGTCGCTCCGCAACTGCGGCGCGAGACTGGCCTGACGCACCCGGCGGGGCAGCCCGGCGGCGACGGGCTCGTCGGACCCGGAAGCGGGCCCGGAAACGGGCCCGGGCACGCGCCCGGACGCGGGATCGGGCTCGGGCTCGGGTTCGGGCCTCTCGGTCCCGGGCGCCTCGCTCACCGGCCGGCCGTTCTCGGCGACCAGCACGGGGGTACGGCGGCGGCGCGGCAGGATCGTGGGCCCGTCGGCCGGTGCCGGGGCGTCGGCCGCGGACGGGGCCGCGCTCCGCGCGACGGGCAGCGCCCGCGGGCCGTCGGGCTCGGTCACGTGCGGGCGGTGCTCGCGCGGCTCGTCGTCCGGCTCCGGGGCCAGGCCCCACTGGCGGAAGCTGTGCTCGGTGGCGGCCGACATGGGGGCGAGCCTCGGCTCGTCCCGCTCGGCCGGCGGCTCGGCGTCCGCGTCGGCCCCGGCGGCCCCGCCGTCCTCGTCCGCGTCTTCGCCGGGCTCGGTGAGGAGCGTCGCCGGGACGAAGACGACCGCCGTGGTGCCGCCGTACGGGGACGGGCGCAGGGAGACGCGCACGCCTTGGCGCTGGGCGAGCCGGCTGACCACGAACAGGCCGAGCCGGTCGGTGTCGGAGAGCTCGAACTCGGGGGTCTCCGCGAGGCGGAGGTTCGCCTCGAACAGGGCGTCGGGGGTGAGGCCGAGGCCCCGGTCGTCGATCTCCAGGACGAAGCCGTTGGCGACCGACTCGCCGTGCACCTGGACGCCGGTGTGCGGGGGCGAGAAGACGGTGGCGTTCTCGATCAGCTCGGCGACGAGGTGCGTGAGGTCGGCGACGGCCTGACCGGTGACGGCGAGGCGGGGCAGCCGGCGGACGTCGACGCGTTCGTAGTCCTCGACCTCGGCGACGGCGGCCCGGACGACGTCCATCAGCTGCACCGGCTTGCGCCACTGCCGGGACGGCACGGCGCCGGAGAGGATGACCAGGCCCTCGGCGTGGCGGCGCATACGGGTGGTCATGTGGTCGAGGCGGAACAGGTCGGCGAGTTCCTGCGGGTCCTCGGTGCGCCGCTCCATCGCGTCCAGCAGGGTGAGCTGCCGGTGCAGCAGCACCTGGCTGCGCCGGGCGAGGTTGACGAAGACCTCGGAGACGCCGCGGCGCATCTCGGACTGGCGCACCGCGGCCTCGACGGCCGCCCGCTGAAGGGTGTTGACGGCCTTGCCGACCTGGCCCACCTCGTCGTCCGGGTAGTCCAGGCGGGGTGCCTCGGTCTCGACGTCGACCTCCTCGCCGGCGGCGAGACGGCGCATGACGCGCGGCAGGCGCGTGCCGGAGACTTCCTGCGCCTCCTTGCGGAGCCGGGACAGGTCGCGGATCAGGCTGCGGCCGATGCGTATGGAGACGATGACGGAGGCGACGACCGCGATCAGGCCGAGGCCGCCGGCGGCCGCGGCGATCGCGACCAGCCGCATGGCGATCGGCTCGGCGCGCTTCTTGTGCAGGTCGCCGGCCTGGGTGCCCATGTGGTCGAGGTCGGCGAGGGCGGTGGTGGCGGTCGACTGCCAGGACGCGCGGTCGGCCGCCCGGGGCGCGCCGGACGCGCCGGCGTCGATGACCGCGTCCTCGGCGGCGCGCAGGGCACGGCCCGAGGGTCCGCGCCAGTAGGCGTCGTAGATGGCGCGCTCGTCGTCGGTCAGCAACGGCAGGTTGTCCGCGTAGTAGGCGCGCTGCTCGGCGACGGCGAAGGTGAAGGACCGCATCTCCGCCCGGCTCATGTGGCCGGCCGTGATGGCCGCCACCATGAGGGCGTCCTCCTGGCTGATCGCCTCGCGGGCCCGGGTGACCTGGATGAGGGCCCGGCCCTGCTTGTCGATGGCGACGTTGTTGAGCGGGTTGAGCGAGTCGAGGAAGGCGTAGGCCGAGTGGAAGAGGCCGCTGTAGGAGCGGAAGGCCTCGTCGCGGCTGATCGTTCCCTTGCCGACCTTGTCGCGGAGGGACTCCAGGCCGCCGAACTCGCGCACCACGAGGTCGAGTCGGCGCAGCGCGTCAGGGCTCAGCCGCTCCCGGTTGGCGCCGGAGGCCGCGTTGATGCGGAGCCGGGCGATCACCTTGTCCGTCTCGCGCTCGCGGGCCAGCAGGTTGCCGCGGGCGTCGGACCGTCGGGGATCGGCCAAGTAGAGCATGGCGGTACGGCGTTCCTGCTGGAGCGCCTGGATGCCGTCCTCGACGGGGTAGCCGACTCCGTTGACGGTCTGCTCGACGCCGAAGAGACCCCAGACCTGACGTCCGGTCAGAGTCGCGGCGAAGGCCCAGATGGCCGTGAGGGACACCAGCGGAATGAGCAGCAGTGCCACGATCTTCCGCCGGATCGTCGTACCGCGAAAGCGCATGGCCTCCCCAACGTCAAACCCGGTCAAGGGCTGTCGTGTTCCGACTGCAAACGGCGCGAGCCTACTACTGCCGGATGACCAAACCGAAAGCCCGCCTTCCGCCCTTGCCCCGGGACGACCCGTTTCGTACGGATGAACAGGGCCCCCGGCTGGCCGAAATGCAGCGCACAGGGAACTTCGCGGGCCCGCCGTTCGTGTTTCCCCGGGGGAGGGGCGTTCCGGAATGCGGAGGGCATTCATCGGCGGAAACCGGGCAGCCACTCTGGAGTCGGACATCGGGGATCCGGCATCGCATCACCGGTATCCCGCAGGGGAGCGGATTTCATGGACGACCTTGTCGAGGACGCACTGGATCGCGACATCCCGGCGCGCAAGGGCCGGCGGCCGTTGTGGGTCGAGGAGCCCGTCGGGCGGCCGCGCATGCCCGATCCGGTTCGCCGGGCGGCCGTGCGCGCCGTGCTCATCGTGTCACTGACCTTGATCGCGGCGGTGATCGCCACGCTCGGGGCGGCCGGTCAGTCCTGGCTGGCCGCGCCCGCGACGCTCACCGCCGTGGCCTTCACCGTCGCCGCCACCTGGGCGGTGCTGGACGTGTGGATCACCCGTCAGGTGTGGAACCAGCGCAACGGCGTGGTGTCCAGCCCGAGCAGCGCGGCCCGCCGACTGCGCCGGGAGCGCAGGCGGGAGCGGCGCCGGGCCCGCGCGGAAGCCCGTGGCGCCGCCCGGAGCCGGCGGCTCTCCGGTACCGGCGCCCGTACGGCCTGAGGACGCGGCGCCCGCAGGGCGTGACGTCCCGGTTCCCGTACGGCCGCCCGACGTCCCGGTTCCCGGCGGTCAGCCGCCCTGCGCGGCCGGCTGGTCCGCCGGGCGGCGGAACATGCGCGTCGCCGTGATCTCGCCGTGCACCGGCTCCGACTCGGGGTCCCGGACAGGGAGTCCGGGGCGCAGGTGCTCTTCGACGCTGATGTACTTCAGGCCCGCCCGCAGGTCGGCGTCATTGCGCAGCCGTACCACCAGCGGGAACTCGGCGAGCGCCGTGGTGTCGAACAGGCCCGTGGTGTAGATCAGCTGGACGCCCAGCGCGTCGGCGACGGCCCGTTGCAGCTCCAGCAGATACGTGGCGTTGGCGCGGCCGATCGGGTTGTCGAGGAAGAGGGTGCCCGCGTGCCGGTGCCGGTCCCGGCCCCGGTCGTTGCTGCGCAGCGCGGCCATGGTGCAGTACAGCGCGATGGCCGCGGTCAGCAGCTGCCCGCCGGAGAAGACGTCGCCCATCTGCCCGACGGGGACGCGCTCGGCGCGCAGCACGGCGTCCGGCTTGAGGATCTCGACGGCGACGCCCCTGGGTTCGAGGGCGGCCCCGACCCCGCGCAGCAGCAGCGACATGCCGTCCCGGCGCAGGTCGGAGTTCTTGCGGACGGCCGCCCGGGTGGCCTCGTCGATCACCTCGCCGAGGCGCTCGTCGAGGACCGCGTGGTCGGGGTCGTCGAAGCGGATGCGCAGGAATTCCTGGCCCGACCACTCCCCCAGCCCCTCGGGCAGACGGGACAGCCGCTGGGCCGACCGCAGGGTGGTCAGCGAGGACTCCACCAGGCCGCGCAGCCGGTCGACGATGCTGTCGCGGTTGCGTTCGAGCTGCTCCAGCTCGTCGGTCAGGACGCGCAGCCGCGGTGCGAAGGCCGTGTGCCAGGCCGCCGCGTGCTCGGGCAGCGCGGAGGCGGGCAGCTCGCGGATCTGCTGCCGGGCCGGGGTCCGCACCTGCTCGTACCGGGCCGCGTTGGCGTGGCGTACGAGGACGTCGCAGGCCTCGCGCAGCTGCGACTCGGCGGCCGACAGGTCCGCGGCACAGCCGCGCAGGCTCCGGCGGGCCTCGGCGGCGGCCGTCCGGGCCTCCTCCAGGGAGCCGGAGTGCGGCTCGGGCTCCTCCTCGCCGTCCTCAGGCTGCCGGTCGCCGTCGCGGAGCAGGTCCCGCAGCAGGGCGGCGAGTTCGTCGAAGCCGGTCGCCGCGTCCTCGGCGGCGCGGTGTGCCCGCACGAGATCGCCGTGGCCCTCGCGGGCGGCGCCCAGCGCGTCGGTACGGGCCGCGAGTTCGGCGTTGGCGCCCCGCAACAGCTCCTGGGCGTGCTCGGCATCGCGGGGCTCCAGCTCCTCGGGGAGCCCGGTATGCGCCGCGCCGTCCGCCGGGGAGTGCCGCTCGGCCTCGCCGCGCAGCCGGCCGAGCTGCTCGCTGGCCGCGGAGGCACGGGAGTCGAGGGTCGCCACCAGCTGTTCGGCGCGGGCGGCCGCGGCCTGGCGGGCCGGTCCGTCGGCGCCGTCCGGTCCCTCGAGCAACTGCGCGGCGCGGGTGCGGACCTTGTTGGTGAGGCGCTCCAGCTCCGCGAGCGCGGACTGCTCGGTGCTCTCGGCCCGGGCCTGCTCGGCCCGCAGGTCGGCGCCGACGCCCACCTTCTCGTACACCTGGGAGGCGGCGCGGTAGGCCTCGCGCAGGGCGGGCAGCGAGCCGGCGGGCTCGCCCGCGGTGTCGTCGTCCTCCGCCCCGTCGGGGGCGCCGGTGATCTCCGAGCGCTCGGCGCGCAGCACACGGGCGGTACGGCGGGCGTCGTCGGCGGCGCGCTGGGCGGCGCGGCGGTCCTCGTCGGCGGCGCGGGCCAGGGTCAGACACGCCTCGGCGCGGGTCTCGGCCTCGACGGCGTCCTCGGCGAGTTCGCGCGTCCTGCGCTGCCAGTTGGCCCGCTCCCGCAGCCGGAAGGCGAGACCGGCCAGCGCGTCGGCCGCCCGGCGGGCCTGCTGCGCCACCTCCTGTCGCTCGTCGCGCAGGGCGGTCGCCTCCGCGGCCGCCTCGTCGGCCTCCACCCGTACGGCGCGGGCCTCGGCGAGTTCCTCGCGCGCGGCGCCGGCGGTGCCGCGCGCGGTCTCCACCGCCTCGGCGAGCTCCTCGAGCCGGCCGCTCGGGCAGCCCGAGCGCCACGAGGAGAGCCGGGCGGCCAGGGTGCGGTCCTCGGTCAGACGGGCCGCGAGCCCGCGGATGTCCTCCTCGCGGGCGGTCGCGCGGGCACGCAGCGCCCGGCGCTCTCCGTCGGCGGCCAGTTCGTCGTGCATGGCCGGGTTCGGCGGGACGAGGAAGAGCTCGGTCCCGGCACCGGCCGGGGGCGGCGGGGCGAGCAGCGCGGCGGAGGTACCGACCGCGACGGTCGACCGGGGCAGCAGCGCCGCCTGGGCCAGCGCCTCGCGGGCCCGTGTGTAGCTCTGGGGGTCGGTGACGACCACGCCGTCCACGAGCTCCGGGCGGGCGGCGAGCACGGCGGCGTGGTCGGCGGGGTCGACGGCCTGCGCGAGGTAGCGCCAGCCGGGGAGCGCGGGAATGCCGTGCTCGCCCAGGTACTCGACGGTGGCGAGGACGTCGGGGCCGGGCGGCAGCAGTCCGCCGTCGCCGAGCGCGGCCAGGATGCGGGCGTCGTCCGCGGCGGCGGTGCGCAGGTCGAAGAGCTGCCGTTCGGCGGAGGCCACCGCGCCGTCCAGCATCTCCTGCAGCGGTTCGGCGAAGCCGTCGAGTTCGGCCGCGGTCAGCGGGCCCTGCTCGGCGGGCCGGCGACCGGCCCCGGGGGTGCTCCGCCGGGCCGCGGAGGTCTGCGCGGGGATCGCGGGGGCGCGGTCGCCCGCGGCGTCGGGCGCGGGGCCGGTCCCGAGCGCGGTCCCGGGGGCCTCCGCGGGCAGCAGGCTGAGCAGTTCGGCCAGGCGAGGCTCCGCCGCGAGGGCGTCCGCGACGCGCGACTCGGCGGCATGGGCGGCCTCGGCGGCCGCGAGGGCGTCGGCCGCGCGGGCGGCCGACAGTTCGGCACGCGATTCGGCGGCGGCCGCCTCGCGGGCCCGGTCCCCGGCCCGGCGGGCGGCATCGCGGGCGGCCTCCGCGGCGGTGGCGGCGGCCTTCTCGGCGTCGGAGGCCTCCAGGGCGGCGCGGGCCGGATCGGCGTCGGGGGCGGAGTCGTCCAGCCAGCCTGCCCGGACCGCCTCGGCGGTCTCCTGCTCGACCTCGGTCAGCCGCTGGGCGAGGTGCCCGGACTCGCTGCGGGCCCGCTGCGCCTCGGTCGCGGCGGCGGTGGCGTCGCGGTGTGCGGCCTCGGACCGCGCCTGGAGCTCCGCGGAGCGCTCCTCCTCCGCGTCCGCGCGCTCGTCGGCGGTGTCCGCGGCGGCCCGCAGGGCACGGACGAGGTCGCCCGCGGCCTTGGTACGGGCGGCGAGGGCGGGTGCGGCGTCCCGTTCGGCCTCGCGGATGGCGGCGGTGACCCGGGCCAGCCGGTCGGCGGCGGCGCGGTGCCGGAGCACGATCTCCGCCGCATGCCAGGCCGACTGCAGCGTACGGGCGTCGTTGAGCTCGCGGCGCAGCACGGTGGCGCTCTTCTCGCCGACGGCCAGGGCCAGCGAGGCGTGCCGGTAGGCGAGTTCGGCGGCCACGAGGGCGCTGCGACCGCGGGCGGCCTCGGCGTCGGTGACGGTGTGCGCGGCGCGGGCCGTCTCCTGGGCGAGCTCGGCGGCCCGGCCGCGCTCCTCGCGGGCGCGTGCGGACAGCCTGCGGGCCAGGCCCCGGGTACGGCGCTCGGACTGGGCGTGGACGCCGCGTGCCCGGTCGCGGGCGGCGGTGGTGTCGACGATGCGGCCGAGGAGCTCCAGGGAGCCCGCGGTGAAGTCCCGTTCCGCGGTGAGCTCGGCGCGGCGGCCGAGCTTGCCCGCGAAGCCCTGCACGAGGTCGGCGAGGCCGTCGGTGTCACGGGTGTCGGTGACCGCGCGCAGCAGCAGGTCGGTGAAGTCGGAGTCCTTCTTCACCGCGAACAGGCCGGCCGCCTCGCCCTCGTCGGCGTTCATCTCCCTCTGGTAGCGGAAGAGTTCGGGGTCGAGGCCGAGTTCTCCGAGGTGCTCGTTCCAGCGGTCGTGGATCTCCTCCCACATCACTTCCAGGTGCGGGTAGTAGCGTCCGGCGTCGGTCACGGCGTCGCGGAAGCCCTTCATCGTGCGACGGCGGCCGCGGGCGCCCGAGGTGCCCTCGGCGGACGGCCGCACGGCGGTCGACTCGGCGACCGGCAGCGAGTCCAGGCTGAGCCCGGGGCCTGGCCGGAAGGAGTACCAGGCCTCCGCGAACTTGCGGGGGTCGGAGGACACCTGGCGTCCGCGCCACTCGCTGACCTTGCCGACGACGACCAGTTCGCCGGTGACGGTGTGCTGCCACTCCAGGGCGACATGGCCGCAGTCGTCGGCGAGCAGGAACTTGCGGAGCACTCCGGAGCTCGCGCCGCCCAGGGTGTTGCGGTGACCGGGCAGCATGACCGAGAAGATCAGCTTGAGCAGGACGGACTTGCCGCCGCCGTTCTCCAGGAACAGCACGCCGGCCGGCGCCGGGCGGCGCGGTGGGCCGGTCGGCTCGTCCTCGAAGAACTCCGCCTGGGCGGGGGCCGGTTGCGGCACGGGCTCGCCGACTCCCCGCAGGTCCAGCACGGTGTCGGCGTAGCGCGCGCCGGCAGGCCCGATGGAGTAGAGGCGGACCCGGGACAGCTCGTACATGGAGGGCTCTCGTGGTGGTGGTCTGTGGTCGGGACGATCGGGTGGATCCAGGCGGTCGGGGGACCGGGCCCGGTCAGGAGTGGAAGGGCAGGCCGGCACCGGCCACGAGGTCGAGGTCGTCGCCCTCCTCCGGCGGCAGGAGCGCCGCCGAGTCGCCGGCCCGGGGCACGATGCCCAGGTCGAGGAGCTCGGCCATGGCGGCGCTGCCCGCCATGTCGCGCACCTGGAGCTGGTAGCGGGCGGTGGTGCGGTACGTGCCGCCCGACTCGTCGCCCGTGCGCTGCAGGAAGCCGGAGTCGACGAGGAAGGAGACGGCCTTGCCCACGATGCCGGTGGTGGAGCCCGCCAGCCGCCGGGCGTCCTTGGTGGCGCCGGTGGAACTGCGGCGAACGTAGACCCGCCAGGCGGCCTCGAGTCCGGGGGCGTCGCTGGCCGGGTCGGTGTTCTCGCCCTGCTCCTCCGCGCGTTCCTCCAGGCGGCGGCAGGCCTGGCGGAGGAAGCCGTCGATGCCGTTGACGGTGACCCGGCCGATGTACCCGTCGTCGGCGAGGTCCTCGGGACGGGGGAACGCCATGGCGGCGGTGGCGAGATGGGCCAGGCCGTGCAGGAAGCGGTCGCCCGCGTCGGAGGCGGCGCGGCGCGAGTAGTCGCCCATGCGGACGGC
This sequence comes from Streptomyces sp. NPDC026673, assembly GCF_040638135.1. Taxonomy (NCBI): domain Bacteria; kingdom Bacillati; phylum Actinomycetota; class Actinomycetes; order Kitasatosporales; family Streptomycetaceae; genus Streptomyces; species Streptomyces sp. NPDC026673. The sequence continues at coordinate 32,504 of NZ_JBEZXR010000003.1, forward strand.
GAAGACCGAGTCCTCGGCGGCGGCGAGCGCCATGCCGGCCCGCGGCGACACCTCCAGCACGACCAGGCCGAGGCCGGCGGCGACGGCGTCGGCCAGGCGCGCGAAGAACGGGTCCTCACGGTGGCGGCGGATCAGCTCGGCGTACTCGGCGTCACGTGCCGGCAGCAGCTTCGGCTGGAGCCCGAAGGCGACGAGGCGGGCGGCGTCCGCCGCGTCGCCGGGGGTGAGGACCGCCGGGCCGGGGGCCGCTGCGGTCGGCTGCGCGCTCTCGCCGTCGCGGTGGTCGGTCACGGGGTCGTCTCCTGGGTACGGATGGTCGGTTCGCTCATGGTCACGCCGCCTCCGACCGCTCCGCGGCCATCCCGGCGGCGTCCAGCCGGGCGGTGCCGACGATCAGGTCGGCGCCGCCGAACTCGGGGTCGTCCAGTTCGGTGCCGTCGTCCACGGCGAACAGCAGCCGCTCCTCGCCCTGCCGGTAGGCGGTGCCGACCGGCGGGCTGGCCGCGTGCACCGCCAGCAGGGCGACCAGGTAGGGCAGTTCCGGATCGAGGCGGCGGGCCTCGGCGAGCAGCCCGGACAGCCGGCGGGGGGCGTCGTGTGGGAGGTCGAGGAGTTCCAGGGCGGTCTCGAGCTGCTCCTCGCTGAACCGGCTGTCGTCCGGTGTGGCCACGAGGTCGGGCTCGGGCATCTCGGCACCGAGGTGCTCGCGCTCCAGCGGCGGGGTGAGCAGGGCGTCCACCAGGTCCGTGACGCGGACGGAGACGGGGGTGCGGAATCCCGTGCCGCGGGAGAACCAGGCGTCGGTGACGCGGGTGGCCTGCTCGACCGGGAGCGGCAGGACGGGCGCGACCAGTTGCCCGTACAGGTCGAGCATGCCGACGAGCGCGCTGCCGCGCGGCGCGGCGAAGGCCTGCCGGTCCTGCTCGGCGCGGAAGATCGGGCCGGCCTCCAGCAGCCGCGACTGCAGCTGGGTGTGGCGGCGGATGCAGTCCTTGACGATGTCGACGAGCTCGGCGGCGCGCCGCTTGTGCTCCTGCTCCTCGGACTCGTCCCTGGCCTTGCGGATGTTGGTGAGGATGGCGTTCTCGTGCCGGTAGCGGTCGGCGACGTGGTCGAGCGCCTCGGCGATCATGTCGGGGACGGTACGGAGCCAGTCGACGGCCCGGACGTTGCGGCGGGTGGCGTCCAGGGCGCGGCGCAGCGTCTCGGCGTACTGCACCGTGCGGTACCGGGCCTGCTCGGCGGCGAGCTGCGCGTCGGCGAGACGGCCGCGGTTGATCAGCACCTCGAGCTTCACCTCGGCGGCGATCTGGGCGCTGGTCACGTCGGTGTCGAGGGCGCCGACGAGCACGTTGACGGCCTCGTCGGTGGTGCGCAGATAGACCGTGCCGTCGCGGCCCGGGACCTCCTCGATCAGCTTGAAGTCGTAGTCACGGCGGACATATGCCCCGTCGGATCCGAAAGTGCCGTAGACCGCGCGGAAACCGCGGTCGACGCTGCCGACGTTGATCAGGTTCTCCAGGACCCAGCGGCCCACGCGCTCGTGCTCGGCGACGGGCCGGGCCGGGGCCTGGGCGGCGATGCGGGGCAGCAGCCGGGCGATTATCTGGTCGTGGTCGGCGCCGGTGTCGAAGTCCATGTTGAGCGTGACCAGGTCGATGGCGGCCAGGGCCACCTCCGCCATCGCGTACACCGAGTACTCGCCCGCGAGGTTGGCCTTGCGCGCGTCCAGGTCGTGCAGCGGCGCGGTGCAGGCCAGGGCCTTGAGCCGGCGGGCCAGGCCCTCGTCGGCGGCCGGGCCCGGCGCGGGCCGGACACCGCCGCTGAGCTGGTGCGGAACGGTCGTGGTCACGACGCACAGACTAGGCGGTCGCACCGACATCGGCCCAAACGGCGCGGCCCGGGCGGCCCCGGCGCACCGGCGGCTCAGGTGCCGGCGGCCCCGTAGCCGCCCCCGCCCGGTGTCGCCACCACCAGGACGTCACCGGGGCCGACGTCGGCGGAGTCGACCCCGCCGAGCGGGGTCACGGTGCCGTCGGCCCGCTCGATCCGGTTCTCCCCGAGCGCGCCGGGCCCGCCGCCGGCGAGGCCGTACGGGGCGACCCGCCGGTGGCCGGAGAGCAGGGCCACGGTCATGGGCTCCAGGAACCGGATGCGGCGGACGGCGCCGCTGCCCCCGTGCCAGCGGCCCGGGCCGCCGCTGTCGTCGCGGACGGCGAAGCCGTCGACGCGGACGGGGTAGCGCCACTCGAGGATCTCGGGGTCGGTGAGCCGGGAGTTGGTCATGTGGGTCTGGACGGCGTCGGCGCCGTCGAAGCCGTCCCCCGCGCCGGAGCCGCCGGCGACCGTCTCGTAGTACTGCACGCGGTCGTTGCCGAAGGTGACGTTGTTCATGGTGCCCGACCCCTCGGCCTGCACGCCGAGGGCGGCGTACAGGGCCCCCGTGACGGCCTGGGAGGTCTCGACGTTCCCGGCGACGGTCGCGGCCGGGTACTCCGGCGCCAGCATCGAGCCGTCGGGGATGCGGACGTCCAGGGGTTTCAGGCAGCCGCTGTTGAGCGGGATGTCGTCGGCGACGAGGGTCCGGAAGACGTAGAGCACGGCGGCCATGACCACCGACCGGGGGGCGTTGAAGTTGCCCTCCTGCTGCGGCGAGGTGCCGGTGAAGTCCAGGACGGCGGAGCGCGCCTCGCGGTCGACGCGGACGGCGACGCGGATGACCGCGCCGTTGTCGGTCTCGTAGGCGCGCTCGCCGTCGCCCAGCCCGGCGATGATGCGCCGGACGGACTCCTCGGCGTTGTCCTGCACGTGCCCCATGTAGGCGTGGACGACGTCGAGGCCGAACTGCCGGGTCATGCGGCGCAGCTCGGCGATGCCCTTCTCGTTGGCGGCGATCTGGGCGCGCAGGTCGGCGATGTTGGTGTCCGGGTCGCGCGAGGGGTACGGGGCGCCGGTGAGCAGGGCGCGGGTCTCGTCCTCGCGCAGCCGGCCGTCGCGGACCAGGAGCCAGTTGTCGAACAGGACGCCCTCCTCGTGCACCGTGCGGCTGAAGGCGGGCATGGAGCCCGGTGTGAGGCCGCCGATCTCCGCGTGGTGGCCGCGCGAGGCGACGAGGAAGAGCAGCGACCGCCCCTCGTCGTCGAAGACGGGGGTGACGACCGTGACGTCGGGCAGGTGGGTGCCGCCGTGGTAGGGGTCGTTGACGGCGTAGGCGTCGCCAGGGCGCAGGGTTCCCTCGTTGCGCCGCAGCACCTCCTTGATGGACTCGCCCATGGAGCCCAGATGGACGGGGATGTGGGGGGCGTTGGCGATGAGGTTGCCCTCGGGGTCGAAGAGCGCGCAGGAGAAGTCCAGGCGCTCCTTGATGTTGACGGAGTGGGCGGTGTTCTCCAGGCGGACGCCCATCTGCTCGGCGATCGACATGAAGAGGTTGTTGAAGATCTCCAGCATCACGGGGTCGGCCTCGGTGCCGACCGCCACCCTGCCGGGCCGCGGCCGCGCCCGGGTGAGCAGGAGGTGGCCGTGCTCGCCCACCGCGGCCCGCCAGCCGGGGTCGACGACGGTCGTCGCGTCGGCCTCCGCGATGACGGCGGGCCCCTCCACGGTGTCGCCCGGACGCATCCCGTCCCTGCGGAACAGGGGGCTGTCCTGCCACCGGCCCTCCGCGTACAGCGTCACCTCGGCGGCCGGGCGCAGGGCGCCCTCGCGGGGCGGCAGCTCCACGAAGTGCCGTCCCGGGGGCCCCGCGGCGCCGATCGCCTCGACGGAGACGGCCTCGGCGACCAGGGGCTTGTCCATGGTGAAGGCGTACCGCGCGCGGTGGTCGGCGGTGAACGCCTCGCGCATCCCGGCGACCGTCCCCATCGGCACCGGCAGCGCGGCATCGGTGCCGGCGTAGCGGATGTGGACGCGCGTGACGGTCCGGACCGTGGTGTCGGGGACTCCGTCCTCGCGCAGTTGCGCTCGGGCCAGGCCCTCGAGCTCGTCGCGGACCGCCCGCAGGCCGGGAAGGTCCCCCTCGGTGAGCGCGGTCTCCACGGAGCGCTCCCGCATGGCGGTGGCGTCCGCCAGGCCGATCCCGTACGCGGACAGCACTCCGGCCAGCGGGGGGACGACGACGGTGTCGACGGACAGGGCGTCGGCGACCGCGCAGGCGTGCTGGCCGCCGGCTCCGCCGAAGCTGGTGAGCGCGTAACGCGTGATGTCGCGGCCGCGCTGCACGGAGATCTTCTTGACGGCGTTGGCCATGTTCAGGACGGCGATCTCCAGGAAGCCCGCGGCGACCTCCTCCGGGGTGCGGCGGTCGCCGGTCGCGGCGGCTGCCTCGTCGGCGAGCCGCGCGAAGGCGGCGCTGACGGCCTCGGTGTCCAGCGGCTGGTCGCCGTCCGGGCCGAAGACGGCCGGGAAGTGCGCCGCCTGGACGCGTCCGAGCATCACATTGGCGTCGGTGACGGTGAGCGGGCCGCCCCGTCGGTAGCAGGCAGGGCCCGGGTCCGCGCCCGCGGAGTCGGGGCCGACGCGATAGCGCTGCCCGTCGAAGTGGAGGACGGAGCCGCCGCCGGCCGCCACCGTGTGGATGTTCATCATGGGCGCCCGCATCCGCACGCCCGCGAGCTGCGTGCCGAGGACCCGTTCCGGTTCGCCCGCCCAGTGGGAGACGTCGGTGGACGTGCCGCCCATGTCGAAGCCGACGACCCGGTCGAAGCCGGCCTGCCGCGACGCGCGCGCCATGCCGACCACTCCCCCGGCCGGGCCGGACAGCACGGCGTCCTTGCCCCGGAAGTGGCCTGCCTCGCGGAGACCGCCGTTGGACTGCATGAACATCAGCCGGACGCCGCGCAGCTCGGCGGCCACCTCGTCGACGTAGCGGCGCAGGATCGGCGACAGATAGGCGTCCACCACGGTGGTGTCGCCGCGTGGGATGAGCTTGATCAGCGGGCTGACCTCGTGGGAGCAGCTGATCTGGGCGAACCCGGCCTCCCGGGCCGCCCCTGCGACGGCCCGCTCGTGGGCGGGGTGGCGGTAGCCGTGGAGCAGGACCACGGCGACGCCGGTCAGGCCGTCCCGGCGTGCCTCGCGCAGGGCGGCGCCGACGGCGGACGGATCGAGGGGGCGTACGACGTCGCCGTGCGCGTCGATGCGTTCGGCGACCTCGATGACACGGTCGTAGAGCGCCTCGGGAAGGACGATCCGGCGGTCGAAGAGCCGGGGGCGGTTCTGGTAGGCGATGCGCAGCGCGTCGCGGAAGCCCTCGGTGACGACGAGGACGGTCGGCTCCCCCTTGCGCTCCAGGAGGGCGTTGGTGGCGACCGTGGTGCCCATCTTGACGGCGGAGATCCGGTCGGCGGGGATCGGTTCGCCGGGGCCCAGGCCCAGCATGCGGCGGATGCCCTCGACGGGGGCGTCCCGGTAGCGCCCGGGGTCGTGGGAGAGCAGTTTGCAGGTCTCCAGGCGGCCGTCGGGCCGTCTGGCGACGATGTCGGTGAAGGTGCCGCCCCGGTCGATCCAGAACTCCCAGCGTCCGGTCACGTCCTCATTGTCCCAGGGACGTCCCCTCCAGGCGGGCCAGCGCGCGGGCGGTGGCGTCGCGGGAGCGCAGGTCCAGCAGGCCGTCGGTGCCGGCCAGCCGGTGCCTGGTCTCCCGGCCGGCGAGCCGCAGCAGATCGGGCAGCAGATCGGTGCAGCGGTCGGCGACCCAGCGGGTGCCCTTGGTCGCCATCCACCGGACGCTCGCCGCCGCGCCCGGTCCGGGCCCGCCGGGGGTCGTGGACGGCGGTTCGCCGTCCGACAGGCCCCGGGTGGCCAGGAGGTCGTGGAACTCCCGTGCCAGCAACCGGTGCCCCAGCTCGCTGGGGTGCAGCCGGTCGGCGCTCCAGGCGGCGCGGTCGGCCACCCACGGATGGCGGGCGGCGTGCAGGTGCACGGCTCCGTACCGCTCGGACAGGGCGTGCACGACCTGGTTCAGCGCGGCCATCCGGCGGCCCAGCGGACGCGCGAGCGGCCAGGGCAGGCCGAGCATGCGTCCCGGGTCCGGCAGGCAGGCGGTGAGCACCTGCGCGTCGTGGGCGCGCAGTTCACCCACGACGGCGTCCAGCCGGCGGGCCACCGTCTCGATGTCGAAGGTGCCGCGCAGTGTGTCGTTGGCCCCGATGACCACCGAGGCCAGGTGCGGCCGGTGGTCCAGGGCCCGCGGGAGCTGCTCCTCGACGACGTCCTTGGTGAGCGCGCCGCTGCGGGAGCAGTTGAGCAGGCTCACCGCCGAGGGCTCGGCGGCCAGTCCCGGTGCCAGCAGCGCCGCCCAGCCGCGCCATCCGCCGGCGACGGGGTCGCCCAGGCCCGCGGTGAGCGAGTCGCCGAGCGCGGCGAAACGTATCTCCCCGGTGCCGTTGGACGCGGCACCGGCGTGCAGCGGCGCCGGCACCCCGGCCGGGACCGACGATGGGACCGGCGGCGGGGCCGGGATCCCGGCCGGAACCCGGGCCGCGGGTCTGGCGCGTCCGGGGGCGATGGGGGTACCCGTGCCCGCCGTCGTCATGGCCTGACCTCCGAGGCGGTCGGCGAGGCGGTCGGCAGCGGCGCGGCGTCGTGGGCCGCGAGGAAGGCGTTCACGGCGGTCGGCCAGCCGTAGCGCTCGGCCTGGGCGCGGGCGATGGCCCGGCGCATCCGCTCCGGGCGGGACAGGAGGTGGCCGACGGCGTCGGCGAACGCGGGGCCGTCGTCGGTGGCCGCGGCGCCGGCCGGACCGAGGATGTCGGGCAGCGCGGAGAGCACGCTGGCGACGACGGGGGTGCCGCAGGCGAGGGCCTCCAGGGCGGACAGGCCGAACGTCTCCACCGGGCCCGGCGCCAGGACCACGTCGGCGGTGGCCTGGAGGGCGGAGAGGGTACGGCGGACCGGGACGTGCCCGAGGAAGGTGACCGGCAGCCGGGCCTCCCGGGCCCGCGCCTCCAGACGGGCGCGCATCGGCCCGTCCCCGGCGACGACGAGGACGGCGTCCACGCCCTGCCGCCGCATGTGCGCGAGGGCCTCCAGAGCGCGCCCGGGCCGCTTCTCGGGCGACAGACGCGAGCACATCACCAGCAGCACCTCGGCGCCGCCCGCGTACCGGGCGCGCAACTCCGGGTCGTGGTGCGCCGGGTGGCACGCCTCCAGGTCGACGCCGAGCGGTGCCCGTACGACATTGCGGGCCCCGATCCGCTCGAACTCCGCGGCCGCCCAGGCGGTCGTGCAGACGATGCGCGAGTACCCGTACGCACTGCGCCGGTTGAGCCCGTCCGCGGCGCTGCGGGCGAGGCGGCCGGGCACGCCCCAGGTGCGCAGCACCCCGTCGACGCTCTCGTGGGACACCATGACGGACGGCACCCGGCGGCGGCGCGCCCACTCCCCGGTCCAGCGCAGCGTCGTGCGGTCGGAGACCTCCAGCCGGTCGGGGCGCAGGCCGTCCAGCACCGCCTCCAGCCGCGCCCGGCCGGCCAGCACGCGGTAGCCGCCGGTGCCGGCCACGAGGGGACCGGGGAGGGTGACGACCCTGCCCTGGGAGGTGCTCTCGTCCCGGGCGGCGGGTCCCGGAACGACCAGGACGGGGTCGTGACCGGCGGCGAGGTAGCCCTCGCCAAGGTGGCGCAGCGCGGTACGCAGGCCCCCGGAGGTGGGCGTGACGAAGTTCGCCAGCCGGACGATGCGCAGCGGGCCGGTCATGCGGCAACCGCCGTACGTGCGTTGAGGACCTGCGCGTAGTGGTGCAGCAGCAGGTCGCCGACGGCCTCCCAGGTGCGCGCGGCCACGTCGGCGCGCCCCTCGGCGCCGAACTGGTCGCGCATCGCCGGGGCACCCGCCAGGAGCCGCACGGCGCCGGTGACGGCGTCGATGTCGCCGGGCGGCACCAGCAGCCCGGTGCGGCCGTGGTCGACGAGGTCCAGGGGGCCGCCGGCCGCGGGGGCGATCACGGGCAGCCCGCTGGCCATCGCCTCCTGGACGGTCTGGCAGAACGTCTCGAACGGCCCGGTGTGGACGAAGACGTCGAGGGAGGCGTAGATCCGCGCCAGGTCGTGCCCGGTGCGGCGGCCGAGGAACACCGCGTCCGGCAGCGCCTCGCGCAGCCCCGGGGCGCTCGGACCGTCGCCGACGACGACCACCTTCACCCCGGGCATCCGGGACGCGCCGGCCAGCAGCTCCACGTGCTTCTCCGGGGCGAGACGGCCGATGTAGCCGACCAGGACCTCGCCGTTCGGGGCGAGTTCGCGGCGCAGCGCCATGTCGCGGTGGGCCGGGTCGAAGCGGACGGAGTCCACGCCGCGCGGCCACAGGTGCACGCGTGGGACGCCGTGCGCCTCCAGGTCGCGCTGGGACGCGCTGGACGGGGCGAGCGTGCGGTCGGCGGCCGTGTGCACCGCGCGGATGCGGCGCCACGCGGTGCTCTCGCCGAGGCTCAGGTAGGTGCGGGCGTATCCCGCGAGGTCGGTCTGGTAAACGGCGACCGCGGGGATGTGCTGCCGGGTGGCCGCGGCCATGCCGCGCACCCCGAGGATGAACGGGCTGGCGAGGTGGACGAGTTCGGCGCGGTGGGCGGCGATGGCCGCCGCGGTCCTGCGGCCGGGCAGCGCCACCCGCACCTGCGGGTAACCGGGCAGGGGCAGCGACGGGACGCGCACGACGGGGCACGGCTCGTCGCCCGGCGTCGCGTCCTGCGGACCCGCGGGCGCGATGACCAGCGGCTCGTGGCCCCTGCGGACCAGGTGCTCGGCCGTGCGCAGCGCGCAGTGGGCCACTCCGTTGACGTCGGGAGGGAAGGACTCGGTGACGATGGCTACTCGCATAGGGACGTTGTCGGCTCCCCGGGCGTTGTCAGGGCCACGTGGATCTTTCTCCTTGTGGAACGTGCCGTGAGCGTTGGCCCCGGATCGGGCCTTCCGGCCGCGGCGGCGCCCCTCGGTCTCCCCCGGATGTCGCGCCGCGCCGCGTGGCGTCAGGCGCCGTCGGCCGGCCCGGGCGGGAGTTGCGCGACGAGCACGGGGCCGGCCGTCAGGTCGGCGTGCGGGAGGCCGGCGCCGAGTCCTTCGGCGAGGCGGTGGAACAGGCCGCGCGGGCCCAGGGGGCCGTGGTCCTCGGCCTCCGGTACGGCACCCAGGGCGCGCGGGGCGGGGGTGAACCGCCGGGGATCGCGGCCGGTGTAGCGGTCCGGGTGGAGGCCCGGCAGGGTGTTGATGCCGGTGACCAGGTGCCCGTCCTCGGCATAGCGGAACTCCACCATCGGCTTCTCGTCCGCGTGCAGCACCAGGGCCCGGGTCCCCGCCGAGACGTCGAGGACCGGCCGTTCGTCCTCGACGCAACGCCGACTGCCGTGCTCCCAGGCCGAGGCCCACTCCCCGGACCGGCCGGCGCTGACGAGGTACCCGTCGTCGGCGTACGGCAGGTCGCCGTAGGTGCCGGCGAGTTCGTCCCGGCCGAGCAGGGCCGGGGGCCGTCCACGCCCATCCGCTCCAGGAGTTCCCGCGGCGGGATGCCGCGGGCGAAGGTCAGGCTCAGCGGCGGCAGGTCACACCCCTAGGTCCAGTCCAGCCCCGGCATGTGCCACCCTCCCGCTCGGTGTTCCGGCCCCGGGGACGCGGTGGGCGGGGGCGCCGGCACCCTCGGCCGGGGGGCCGCGGCCTACCGCGCGGGATCGCCCGAACTGAGGCGGCCTCGGACGGCCGTCTGGACCTCGGCCTCCTCCGCGGGATCCGCGGCGAGCCGGCGCAGTTGGGCCAGGACGCGGACGTCCGAGGTCGTGGCCGTGCGGGCGGCGAGTTCGCGGGTGGTCTCCTCGCAGTCCCAGAGGCACTCGACGGCGAGGCCGGCACCGAAGCACGGATCGGTGCGGGCGAGTGCGTGGGCGGCGACGCCGCGCACCTGCGAGGAACTGGTCTCGCGGTAGACATGGCGCAGGACGGGGGCGGCGCACTCGATGGAGAGCCGGCCGGCGCCCTCGACCAGGCCCGCTAGGCCCTCGGCGTCGGCGCCCTCGCGCTGGACGAGGCGGCGCAGCGCGCCGAGCACGTGGTCGGCGTCCTGGGCTCCGCCGCGGCAGGCGAGCATACGCGCCGCCGCGGCCCCGAGGACGTCCTCGCGGTGCGACCAGGCGCGGGCCCGGGTGAGGGCGGCGACGCTGCGCATCCGCTCGAAGGACTCGACGGCGGCGCGGACGACGATCTCGGACTCGGCGACGGCGGCGGCCTCGATGAGGTCGAGGGCGTCGCGGTCCTGGCGGTCGGACAGGTGGCGGACGGCGGCCGCGCGGGCCGCCTCGGGACCGCCCCGGGCCGCTTCGAGCAGTTCCTCGCGGTCCTCGGGTGCGGCGACGGCGGCCAGGCAGCGGGCGGCGGGGGCGTCGCGGTGCTGTGGCGGATAGGCGGCCAGGCCCTCCTGGGCCCATTCCAGTACGGCCCGCACGCTCCAGCCGGGGGTCGGCCCGGCGGGCCGCATCTGGCGCTGCCACCGGTCGAAGGCGGTCTGTTCGGAGGCCTTGCGCACGCGTTCCGAGACGGCGGGGTCCGGATCCTCGGCCCACAGTCGCCAGGGCCGCGGCTCGTACGCCTCGCGGAGCGCGGCGGCGAGCTGGGCGTCACCCTCCGTGGTGCGGGGGAACCGGGCGAGCACGGCCGGGCCGAGCGCACGCAACGCGTCGTCGTCGTCACGCACGGCGAGCTCGTCCAGGGCCCACTCCCAGTTGCCGCCGGTGGCGGCGTAGCGGCGCAGCAGAAGCAAGGCGTCGCGGCGGCCGTAGCCCGCGAGGTGGCCGAGGACGGACAGGGCGAGGCCGCAGCGGTGCTCGTCGGGGCTGACGATGTCGTCGGGGTGGAAGAGGTGCTGTTCGATCCCGTCGAGCGGGCCCTCGAGCTCGGAGTACAGGCGCGCGTAATAGAGGGAGCGGGACTCCACGCGCCAGTCGTGACGGGGGTCGCGCAGGACGCACTGCTCCAGCGCGGCGAGCGCGTCGGCTCGCTGCGCGGCGAGGGCGTGCAGGGTCCCGTCGCCGCGTCCTCGCTGGAGGAGGCCGAGAAGGGTACCGCTGGGCGCTATGTCGGGGTCGAACATGAGGTCAGCATCCGGTGCGGGGGGTCGGTTGGCAACGGGATTTTCCGTTACCGGCTGCGAGGTATCTTCGCAGATCGTCCCGGGTTCAAACCCTTTGCACGGCACCCGGGCGGCTGACGAAGTACGCCCGCGGGGGGCGGCCCGCAGCTTACCCGGACCGCGGCATTCCGCCGAGTCGTCCGGCCGCGAGAGCCCCGAAGGCTTCTGGCATATGCCAATAGCACCACCGGATCGGGTATTGCGGAAACCCTTACGGGCCATCACTCCTTGTGCAACAGTCGTGACTGGCCCATCCGTACGGCCCGTTGAGGCCGGCGTCCGGTTCGGAGACATGTTCGGAGAGCGTCATGCCGCCCCATTTGCATGAGGATCGCGCCGCCGCGAAGCCTGAGCCCGGCACCGTGGACGCGCTCATCTCCCAGACCCGTCAGCTGCGCGGCAAGGTCGACGCCGTGCGCCGCGACGCCGCCGCGGACGACGAGGAGGACCCGCAGCTGCGCTGGCAGCGCGCGCTGTGCGACCTCGCCGTCCACCAGCTCGACGACCTGGGCGCGCAGCTCGGGCAGCTGCGCGACGGCCTGCCCGCGACCGGCGACCGGGACCCGGGCGCCGAGCCGGGCGGTGCCGCCTACGCGTCGCGGGCGGCCCGGGAGGTCTCCGTTCCCGCGCCGGTACCCGGCGCCGTCCAGGCCCTGGGGCGGGCCGGCAGCGCCGAGTGGAATCTGGTCACGGACGGTGTCCAGTGGTCGGACGAGCTGTACCGAATCTTCGGGCGCACCCGTGCGGAGGGACCGCTGACCCTGGACGAGCTGCCCTCGTGGCTCTTCGCCGAGGATCAGCAGACCCTCACCGCGGCCGTCACCGGCTGCCTGGTGGACGCCCGGCCGATCGACTGCGAATTCCGCATCGTCCGCCCGGACGGTGCCGTGCGCACGGTGCACATGGTGGGCGAGCCGGTGCTCGACGCCGTCGGCGCCACCGCCTCGATGTGGGCGGTGCTCCGCGACGTCAGCGAACTGCGCCGCAGCCAGCGGACACTGCGGGAGACCCGTGACTCGCTGCAGCGCGAGCGGCAGATCGCGCAGACCGAGCGCCGGCTGGCGGTCGAGCTGCAGGAAGCCGTGCTGCCGCCGTGGCGCGGGTCCCTGCGGTTCCCGCAGGACGGCGGCCCCACCACCGTCGACCTCGCCGCCCACTACCTCCCCTCCTCGACCGGCGCCCTCGTCGGCGGCGACTGGTACGACGCGCTGCAACTGCCCGACGGCTCCGCGCTGCTCACCGTGGGCGACCTGACCGGGCACGGGGTCTCCGCCACCTCCGGCATGGCCATGCTGCTCGGCGCGCTGCGCGGCATGGCGATGACGGGGCTGGAGCCCGCTCCACTGCTCAACGGGCTCAACCAGCTGCTGGACGGCTCGGCGCAGCCCGTGCTGGGCAGCGCCCTGTGCTGCCGTTACCGCCCCGAGGACCGTTCGCTGGTGTGGGCCCAGGCAGGGCACCCCGCCCCGCTGCTGTTCCGCGACGGGACGGGGCGGCTGCTCGACGCGCCCGAGGGCGTGCTGCTGGGCGCCACATCGGGCGCCCGGTACGGCCAGGCGACCGAGCGGCCGGCCCCCGGCGACCTCCTGGTACTGCACACCGACGGCCTGCTGCCGCGCCGGGCCGGTGCCGCCTCGGCCGCGGCCACCGCCGTGCGGCGGCTGCTCGACCTCGGTCCGAGGTTCGCCCTGGCGCGCACGCCCCAGGAGTGCGTGCGGATCGTGGTGGAGGAATTCGGCGCCCCCGAGCGCGAGGACGACGCCTGCGTGCTCATCGCCGCGTTCCACTGATGTCCGTGTACCACCGACCGCCGCGCGAGTACCGCGCCGCACCGGAGGCGGTGCGGGCGGTCGACGCGTGGGGTCGTCTCGGCGAGTTGCCGATGCAATGTCGATAGATGGACATGGGGACGGCATCCGGGAGAGCCGGCTCATTCGGCGTCGAGTCGGCTGATCCCATCGATGGGTGTCCGCGACCCCATCGCGCGGCCCTTCGTCCGCGGGTCGTACGCGGGCTCGCCCACTGACGTGTTCGCGGGCTCGTCCGCGGGCTCCGCGGGGACTCCGCTCAGATGGCGGGGCCCTTGCGCTTGGGGCCGCTCGGCAGCGCGATCTCGATCTCCTCGCGCAGATCCTGGATCCCGATGAAGTCGGAGTACCGGGCCGTCAGCCGGTACATCTCCCGCAGCCGGTCCCAGGTCCGCAGTGACGAGTTCTGCCTTATGGTCAGCAGCGCCAGCCGCGCGTAGCGGTCCGCCTGCTCCGGATCGTCGGCGATGAAGCACGCGGAGGCCAGCGAGATGTAGTCGAAGATGTTCGACCGGTCCCGGCCCTTGCCGCGCAGCTCCAGCGCCTGTTTGGCGTGGTGCTGCGCCGTCCGGGCCGCGAGCGGCTCGTGCTCGGCGAGCGTGCGGTACGCGAGCGCCTGCATGCCGTGCAGGTCGGCCTCGTCGAACATCTGCATCCAGCTGGGCGGCGGCACGTCGCCCCGGTCGGAGGCGAAGAGGTCCTCCGCCTTGCCGAGGGTCCGGCGCATGGCCTGGCCGCGGCCCAAGGACGCCTGTGCCCACGCCTCGATGGTGCAGAGCATGGCGCGGGTGCGCGGCAGGGCCTCCTGGCCGGAGCCGGACTGCGCCAGCTTCATCAGGTCGAGGGCCTCGTCCGGCCGGCCCAGGTGGACCATCTGCCGGGCGGCGCGGGAGAGCGCCTCACCGGCCCGCGGCCGGTCGCCGCCCTCGCGGGCGGCGTGTGCCGCGATGACGAAGTACTTCTGCGCCGTGGGCTCCAGGCCGACGTCATGGGACATCCAGCCCGCCAGGACGGCGAGGTTGGCGGCCACACCCCAGAGCCTGCGCTTGAGGTGCGGAGGGTGCTGGTAGGCGAGCATGCCGCCCACCTCGTTGAGCTGGCCGACGACCGCCTTGCGCTGCAGACCGCCGCCGCGGGACGCGTCCCAGGCGCGGAACACCTCGACCGAGCGTTCCAGGGCCTCGATCTCCAGGGAGCCGATGGGGGCGGCCTCGTAGCGGTCGTAGGAGGCGGGGTCGACGGTGAAGGGGTTGTCGGTGGTGGGGGCGTCGGCCGCGAGCGCCGGATCGGTGTGCAGCCAGTCGTACATGGCACTGCTGAGTGCGGAACCCGCGGCGAGCGCGGCTCCCGCGCCCACCAGACCGCGTCGGTTGAGCATGAGGTCCATTCCCGTGAATTCGGTGAGGACCGCGGCTGTTCGCTCCGGTGGCCAGGGCAGCCCGTCGGCGCTGACGGACTGCTTCCTTCCCGTACGCCGATGCCGGCCGAACCCGAGATCCTCGATGGTTACGACACGGCCGAGACGCTCGGTGAACAGGGCCGCCAGCACGGTGGGTACGGGTTCGCGGGGGGATTCCCCGGTATCGATCCAGCGGCGCACGCGCGAGGTGTCCGTCGCCAGCTGCGGGTGGCCCATGGCCGCCGCCTGCCGGTTGACGAGTCGCGCGAGCTCCCCTTTGGACCATCCGGTGAGTGCGAACAGGTCCGCTAGCCGTGAGTTGGCTTCCTTGTCCATTCAAGCCCCCAGGTTCCTCGGCACCTTTGACACTAACGGCCGGTCAGCGCCGCCGCGAGCATTCGCCAGGGTTCGCCAGGGTGCGCCAGATGGTCTGCCACCCGCACGCGGTGGTCAGGTAGGAACGCGCCACCCGGCCCGGCAGTCGCCGGCTCGCGAACGGTCGCATATGAACAACTTTCGAAAAACGCCGATCAGCGTTGAACACCTCGAGAGCCATGTGCGTACTGGTACGCGAGGGGCGTACGGCGCGTGGACAGTTCGGACCGCCGGCCCGAGCCCGCATTCCCCAGGGTGCGGGACCGGACGCCGACTCCGGCTCCGGATCGTCCACGCGCCGGCCCCGCACCCTCGTCAAGAGCTCGTTGGCACACGAAGGGATCTGTCTCCCCATATGTATTCAGCATCGTCCTCCGTGTCCGCACCGCCCCGGCCGACCCAGATCCCGGGATTCACCGGGACCGGGACCGCCATACGGCCCCGCCCGGTGCTGCCCGCGCCGCGCAGGGGCGCGCCGGGTACCTCCCATCCGCTCGGCGGGAGGCTCGACTTGACCGGCCCCCAAGGCGCGCAACTGCGCTCGGCCATCGCCTCGGTGCAGCGCATCTGTCCCGAATTCACTCCCCTCCAGATGCTGCGGCGCAGCGGCCGCTCGGTGCTGCTGGTCGGCACCTCGGGCCGCGCCCCCGCCGTCGCCAAGTGCCTGCTGGACCACTCCCCCGCCTGGGTGGAGCGGTACCGGCACGAGATCGCCGCGTACCGGGCGTTCGTACGGCACCGTCCGCCGGTCCGGGCGCCGCGGCTGATCGCCGCCGACCCAGAGAGCTGCACCCTCGTCCTCGAGCGGATGCCCGGACGGGTCGCGGCGCTGCAGCGGCACCCGTCGGAGGCCCCGCCGCGGGCGGATGTGCGGATGGCGCTCAGCGCGATCTCCCGGGTCAACATGTGGCGCCCGCCGGCCGGGGTCTTCGACGCCCCGGTCGACTACGCGGCGCGGCTGTCCCGCTACCACGAGCTCGGGCTGCTCACCGACCGCGACATGGGCGACCTGCAGAAGCTGCTGCACGGACTGGCGCACGCACAGGGCCAGTTCAATCACGGCGACGCCCTGCTCTCCAACATCCTGCTCTCGCCGGCCGGCCCCGTGCTGGTCGACTGGGAGCACGCGGGCTGGTATCTGCCCGGATACGACCTGGCGGTGCTCTGGATGATCCTGGGCGACGACCCGGTCACCCGGCGGCAGATCAGCCAGATGGCGCAGGCCGCGGGGCCGATCGCGCGTGACGCCTTCCTGGTCAACCTGATGCTGGTCGTCACCCGCGAGATCCGCACCTACGAGACGGCCGTGCAGCGCACGATGCGCAGCACCGTCCCGGTGGGTCCGGGCGCGGCCGAGGCCGGGGAGGAGCAGCGGCTGCTGCTGCGCCGGCTGCACGACGACGCGGGCCTCGCCCGGCGGGCCGTCCGGGCCGCCGTCGGTACGCGGTGATCCCGGGGCCGGTTCCCGGACGGAAGAGCAGGAACCGGTGTGTGGCGGACGGGACATCACCGCGGTCACGGACCCGGGGGCCAGGGGAGGGTCCTCCGGTGCCGTCGCGGTGCCGCCGCGCGGCCATCGGGCCGGAGCGGCACCGCCGGTGGTCCAGTCCACTGACGCACCGCAGGCCATGGCGCCCGTGCGGGGAAAGCTCCCGGCACGGGCGCTGACATGCGTAAACCGCTGTCTCGGCGCGTAGTTGACGGATCGTCGAGCAAGGGATACCTCTGTGGTTTCCGAACGGGCCCCGTGCGTCACCACAGGAGGCTGCAGTGCGAGGAACCACCCCCCACAACGCGAGACGCCCGCGCAAGGTCGTCACCGCCGCCACGGTCTCGGTGGCCGTCGGCGCCCTGCTCTCCGCGCTCGCGCCGCTCCCCGCGGCCGGCGCGACCACCCCGGACGAACCGGACGCACCGCTCCAACGGGCCTTCACGGAGGCCGCCGAGCGGTACCACGTGCCGGAGAGCGTGCTGATGGCCGTGGCGTACATGGAGTCGCGCTGGGACACCCACCGCGGACTGCCCAGCGTCACCGCCGGATACGGGCCCATGCACCTCACCGACGCCCGTACGGCCCTCGCCGACTTCCCCCGCAGGGGTGACGGTGGCGACGACCCTCGCGGTGACGTCGGACGCCCCCTCGTCGACGTCGGTCTGCCCGCCGTGGACACCCGTGCGCTGCCCTCGACGCTGACCACGCTGGAGCGCGCCGCCTCACTGACCGGGCTGAGCGCCGGACAGCTGCGCGAGGACCCCGCCGCCAACGTGGCGGGCGGCGCGGCGCTGCTCGCCCAGGCCCAGAAGTCGCTGGGGGCGACGCCGAGTTCCGACCCGGCGCGCTGGTACGGCGCGGTCGCCCGCTACTCGGGCGCGGACGACACCGCCACGGCCGCCGTCTTCGCCGACGACGTCTTCCAGGTCGTCCGGGAGGGCGCCACGCGCACGACGGACGACGGGGAGACCCTCGTCCTGGAGGCGCACGCCGGCCTCGCGCCGGACACCGCCCAGCTCCGCTCGCTGGGCCTGCGCACCGTCGCCGCGGACGGGACCGAGTGCCCGCGCACGATCGCCTGCGAATGGCTGCCGGCCCCGTACGAGGAGTACGGCACCGGGGACTACGGCAATCACGACCTCGCCGACCGGCCGCACAGCCAGAAGATCGACTACATCGTCGTCCACGACACCGAGGCCACCTGGGACACCACCCTCCAACTGGTCCAGAAGCCGGACTACCTGGCCTGGCACTACTCGATCCGCTCCGCGGACGGCCACGTCGACCAGCATGTGAAGACCAAGGACGTCGGCTGGCACGCGGGCAACTGGTACGTCAACGCCAAGTCGGTCGGCATCGAGCACGAGGGCTTCCTCACCGATCCGGGCACCTGGTACACCGAGGCGATGTACCGGGCGTCGGCCCGGCTGGTCCGCTACCTGGCCGCGCGCTACGGCATCCCGCTGGACCGGCAGCACATCCTGGGCCACGACAACGTCCCGGGCCCGACGGCGGCGAACATCCCCGGCATGCACACCGACCCCGGCCCCTACTGGGACTGGGCGCACTACTTCCGGCTCCTGGGAGCGCCCTTCGGGCCGACCGCAGGGCCGGACAGCGCCCTGGTGACCATCGCCCCGGAGTACGTCTCCAACCGGCCGCTCTACACCGGCTGCGCGACCGCCGGCGACACCTGCCCGTCGCGCGGCTCCGCCGCGGTCCGGCTGTACACCGAGCCGCGCGAGGACGCCCCGCTCGTCAAGGACGTCGGTCTGCACGGGGAGGCCCCCTCGACGACCGGGGTGAACGACACCGGCGCCCGCGCCTCGACCGGCCAGCAGTTCGCGGTGGCCGAGCGGCGCGGCGAGTGGACCGCGATCTGGTACCTGGGCCAGAAGGCATGGTTCCACGACCCCCGGGCGCACCGGACCGCCGTGCCCGCCACGGGCTGGGTGGTCACGCCCAAGGAGGGACGCGCCGACGTCCCGGTGTACGGACGCGCCTACCCGGAGGCCGCCGCCTATCCCGCGGGCGTCCCGGTGCAGGCGGACTCCCCGCTGCCGTACAGGCTGCCGGCGGGCCAGAGCTACGCCGTGGGGCAGGTCACGCGCGGCGAGTACTACCGGGCGGTCACCTTCGACGCCTCCCAGCACGTGGTGGTACGCGGGAAGCAGCGCTACTACGAGATCCAGTTCGGCCACCGGGTGGCCTGGGTCAAGGCCGAGGACGTGACCCTGCGTCCGTCCTGGGCCCGGCTCAGCCCTGCTGGAACATCTCCGCGGGGAGGGGCTTGAGCAACTGGTAGAGGTCGTCGGTGATCGGCCGGTCCCAGGTCGCGATGGTGACCAGGACGCCGTCGCTGCGGTCGAACTGCGTACAGGCGATGCGCCCCTCGGAGAGCTTCACCTTGCGCACGATCAGCAGGTTGTCACCGTGCATGACCGGGGTGTCCTCGGTGCCGACGACCTCGACCGGCTCGTCGTTGCCCAGGGCCAGCAGCAGCTGCGCCACCTCGAAGGGGATCTGGCCCTCTTCGAGGTCGCGGGCCGGCGAGCCCTCGGGGAGGTTGCCGATCAGCATGGCGGGGCCGCGCCCGCCGAAGAGGTCGTAGCGCAGGAAGATGCCCTGGCAGCTGCCGTCCTCCCCGGGCAGCAGCCCGGCGCCGAGTTCGCCGGGCCAGTCGCCCGGGTCCATGGCCAGGACGTCGAATTCCGGCCCTGTGGGCGTTGCGGCGCTGCGGCGGCGGAGGAACGACATGGGGCCATCGTACGGTCCCCGGGCCGCCCGCGTGCCCGGGGCCGCGTCGCTACGGCGCCAGCGCCCTGGCGAGGCCCGCCCGGTCGGTGCCGATCTTGCGGTAGACGGCGGAGAGCAGCCGCGTGACGCCCTCCGGGTCGGTGTCCAGACCGGCGGCGATCTGCTCGTCGTCCTCGCCGCGGGCGGCACGGGTGGCGGCCGCCCGCTCCTGGGCGGTGAGGGCGTCGGTCTCGGTCGTACGGAGTCTGCGGGGGCGCAGCCCCGCGGCGGCGAGTTCGTCGCGGGCCCGCTCGGCCAGGCCGTCTGCGCCGCAGTGGACGGCGGTCTCCAGGCCCCGGTAGAGCTGCTCGGCGGCCTCGTGGAGCCGGGCGTCGCGGCGCAGGGCGGCGCCGTGGTCGACCAGGGCGCGGGCCAGTTCGTATCCGGCGGGTGACCGCTCCAGGTGGCCGACCGCCTCGTGCAGCAGTTTGAGCCGGTCGGGTTCCGCGGCCACTTCGGCGGCGACGCGCAGGGCCTGGCCGATGGCGGACGAGGTGCCGTACTGGCGGGCGCGATCGACGGCCTCGGCGGCCGTGGCGCGGGCCCGGTCCGGGGTGTCCTGGGCCTCGGCGAGCGCGAGGTGGAGCTGCCAGGGGCACCACGCGGGGTTGCGTATGCCGCGCGGATCCAGCCGGCGGCCGACCATCTCGAGCTGGGCGATGGCGTCCTTGGTCATCCCGCGGGCGAGCAGCAGTTCGCCGTAGACGGCTTGCGCGTCGGGGAAGACCACGGCGGCCGGGAACGGCTCGCAGAGTTGGTACTCCTCGGCGAGGGCGGTGGCCTCGCGGACCCGGCCGCGGGCCACCAGGATCGCGACCAGGATGGCGACCCCGTACCACTGCACGGGGATCCCGCGTCCGACGCGGTCGGCGAGGCGCAGCCCGTCGCGGGCGAAGTCCTCGGCCTCGGCGAGGCGGCCGCGGCGGTAGCGGATGTAGCCGAGCAGCATGTATCCGAAGGCGAGGTGGGCGCCGCGCCAGCCCTTGCGCTCGTAGTCGCCGATGCCGATGGCGAAGAGCTCCTCGGCGCGGCCGGGCCGGTCGGCGTACATGTAGGTCATCGCGACGAGGGTGGGGACCTCGAAGCCCCAGTTCTCGTCGGCCCAGGGCAGCCCGCCCACCAGGGCGCGGTCGGAGTGGCGCAGGGCCGTCTCGGCGGGCTCGCCGCGCAGGGTGGCGTCCCAGGCGCGCAGGCCGATGATGTAGCGCTCGGTCAGGTCGCGTCCGGTGAGCCGGTCGGCCAGCCGGGCCAGCCGGCGGGAGCGGGCCGGGGAGTCGGGTTCGTCGGAGCGGAAGGCGTCCCACATGAACTGCTCTTCCTGCATCCGCAGCCGGGTCCGCGCGTTGGTGGCGGTGCGGGCGGCCTGGCCGACGGTGTCGGCGGCCTCGCCCAGCCGGTCGGAGTGGGCCAGGGCCTGGGAGAGCCGGTAGGTGATCGCGGCGCGCAACTCGGGGTCGACGACCGGCTCCTCGAGCGCGGCGCGCAGGTGGTTGACCGTGGTGGCCGGCTCGGTGAGCAGGGAGGAGCAGCCCAGCTCGAAGAGGACGGCGGCCCGGTCCTCGAAGGGCGGGGGTTCGCGCAGCGCCCGCGCGAGATAGCGGCGGGCCGCGTCGGGGGCGCCGGCCCGCGCGGTGTCCCGGGCGGCCTGGCGCAGCTGGCCGACGACCCAGGGATCGCCCTCGGGGTGCGTCTCCAGCAGGTGCCGGGCGGCGGCGGACGGGCCGAGTCCGGCGTCCACGACGGACCAGGCGGCCTGGCCGTGCAGGGCGACCCGGACGGCGTCGGGGATCGCCCGGTAGACGGCGGTGGCGATGAGGGGGTGGACGAACTCCAGGACGTCGCTGCCGGTGAGGATGCGCGCCTTGCGCAGCCGGTCCGCGGCGTCGGCCGCCTCCTCGCCGCCCAGGCCGGCCACGCTCGCGGCGATCGCCGGCGAGATGGACGTGCCGAGCACGGCGGCGGCCCAGGCCATGCGGACGGTGGAGGTGCCGAGCCGTTCCAGTCGGGCGATGAGGCCGCTGCCCTTGGCCGCGGCGGCGAGGTCGCGCAGCAGGTGCGCGCTGGTCTCGTCGGGGCGCAGCGCGCGGTCGAGGACCTTGGCGGTGAGCTCGACGGCCTCGAAGGGGTTGCCGGCGGTGACCGCCCATGCCTCGCGGCAGAAGGCGTCGTCCGCGTGGTCGCCCACGGCATCGCGGACGAGCCGGCCGATGGCGGTGGCGCTGAGCGGCTCCAGGCCGATGGGGCGGGTGCCGGAGCGGCCGGGCAGACCGCGGAACGCCTCGGCGTGGACGGGGAGTTCGTCGGGCCGGTAGGCCACGACGACGAGCATCGGGAGCTCCTCGGCGCGGGGCGCGAAGGCGGAGAGCCAGCCGAGGGACTCGGGGTCGGCCCAATGGGCGTCGTCGAGGACGAGCACCACGGGAGCGCGCCGGACGGCGATGTGGGTGAGCACCCAGTCGAGTCCGTCCCCGAGGCCCTGCGGGTCGGGGGGCGCGCCCTCGCCGTCGGTGCACAGCCCGAGGGCGGGGCCGACGATGCCGTACCAGCTGCCGAGGGTGGACCGCAGCGCCGCGTCGCCGGCTCCGGCGAGCTGCGGCTGGAGCAGTTGACGGGCCACGTGGAAGGCGACGCCCTGCTCCTGGTCGCCGCCCCGGGCGTACAGGACGGTGCAGCCGAGGGCCGCGGCCTTGCGGCGGGTCTCCGCGAGCAGGGTCGTCTTGCCGAGGCCGGCCGGGGCCGCGAAGGCGAGCACGCCGCCGCGCCGTGTGCCGGCAAGGGGCCGGCCCCCTTCGGCTCGAATTCCCGTGAGCTCGGCCAGCGCCTCGTCGACCGCGACGAGTTCCGTCTCGCGTTCGAGGAGCGGCCGTCGGGACTTCGGTGTGCGCCGCGCCATCGTGCACCCCCTGCCCCTGATCCGGCGCGCGCCGGGAGCGCGCCGATGATGCTCGGACGCCTGTCCGGTGGCACCTCAGCGTACGCCACCGAGGACCCTGAGTGAGTGGATAAATGCGAACTGGTGACGCCTGTTCAAAAGCGTCCGCGGAATGATCGGCTGTGCTCGTTCGGGTGAGACCACGTGCGGGAACGCGCCGGCGCACGCCTGGGCCGCGCCCATCCCGACGGGGCGCCGGCCGGCGGCCGTCACCCCGGCGGACCGGTGTACGGCGCCCCCGTTCCGGGAGCGCTGTCCCGGGCCCTGGTGCCGGACGGGCTGAGGGCGAGGGGCCGGCCCGGTGGGGCCGGCCCGGCCCCGGTCCGCACATGGCGCGCCGGGGCCGCGCCGCCCGTCCGGTGAAATGCCGTCGGTGAGGCGTCGGCGGGTGAGGCGCCGGCAGGTAAGGCGCCGTCAGGTAAGGCGCCGTCAGGTGAGGTCGAACTCGCCGTCGCGGGCACCGAGGACGAAGGCCCGCCACTCCGCCGGGGTGAAGACCAGCGAGGGACCCTCGGGGTTCCGCCCGTCCCGCATGGCGATGTAGCCCTCGATGAAGGCGATCTGGACGTCTCCCGTGCCCTGGCTGCTCGACTGCCACTCCGCGTTGGCCAGATCAAGCTGCGGCTTCTTCCCGTTGGCCAACGGCGATCCGATCGTGCTCTCGGCCACGTCCGCTCTCCTCCCGACTGCGTCGTCCGGGCCAGCCTAGCGACCGTGCCGGGGCCCGGACAGGTCATGGAAGAACCTGCCCGGGCCCGGTGGCGGTTCATGCCCGCTTCACCCTCCGGGGTGGTCGGATCCGACCACCCACATGGCGAAGAACTGCGAACCGCCGCCGTAGGCGTGCCCCAGCGCGATCCGCGCCCCGTCCACTTGGTGCCCGCCGGCCGTGCCGCGCACCTGGAGGGCGGCCTCGGCGAAGCGGATCATGCCCGAGGCGCCGATCGGGTTGGTGGACAGCACACCACCCGAAGGGTTGACGGGCAGATCG
The DNA here is from genome assembly GCF_040638135.1 of Streptomyces sp. NPDC026673. Classification (NCBI taxonomy): domain Bacteria; kingdom Bacillati; phylum Actinomycetota; class Actinomycetes; order Kitasatosporales; family Streptomycetaceae; genus Streptomyces; species Streptomyces sp. NPDC026673. The sequence continues at coordinate 55,409 of NZ_JBEZXR010000003.1, forward strand.
CCGTCGAGCTCCGTCACCCCCGACTCCGTCAGCTTCCACCCCTCCCCCTCCTGGGCGAAGCCGAGGTTCTCCAGCCACATCGGCTCGTACCAGGAGAAGGGCACGTACATCTCGACGGCGTCGATCTGGCGCCGCGGATCGGTGATGCCGGCCTGCCGGTAGACGTCCGCCGCGCAGTCGCGGCCGGCCCGCGGGCTGACGAAGTCCTTGCCCGCGAACATCGTGGGCTCGCTGCGCATTGCCCCGCCGTGCACCCAGGCCACCGGTCCGGGGGCCCGGCGCCCGCCCGCCTCGTCGGTGAGCACCATCGCGCAGGCCCCGTCGGAGGAGGGGCAGGTCTCGGAGTAGCGGATCGGGTCCCAGAGCATGGGCGAGGAGCGCACCTTCTCCAAGGTGACGTCCTTCTCGTGCAGATGGGCGTACGGGTTCTTCAGGGCGTTGCGCCGGTCCTTGTACGCGACGAGGGCGCCGATGGTGTCGGGAGCGCCGGTGCGCCGCATATAGGCGCGCACGTGCGGGGCGAAGAAGCCGCCCGCGCCCGCCAGCAGCGGCTGCTGGAAGGGGATCGGCAGGGACAGGCCCCACATGGCGTTGGACTCGGACTGCTTCTCGAAGGCGAGCGTCAGGACGGTGCGGTGCACGCGGGCGGCGACCAGGCTGGTCGCGACGAGCGCGGTGGAGCCGCCCACCGAACCGGCGGTGTGCACCCGCATCATGGGCTTGCCGACCGCGCCGAGGGCGTCGGCGAGGTAGAGCTCGGGCATCATCACGCCTTCGAAGAAGTCCGGGGCCTTGCCGATGACGACCGCGTCGATGTCGGCCCAGCCCATCCGGGCGTCCGCCAGGGCGCGCTGCGCGGCCTCGCGGACGAGTCCGGCGATGGAGACGTCGTGGCGGGCCGAGGTGTGGTGGGTCTGGCCGACGCCGACGACCGCCACGGGCTCCTTGCCGGTCACCGCGCTCATCGGTCCTCTCCTTCCAGGACGGCAACCAGGTTCTGCTGCAGGCAGGGCCCGGACGTGGCGTGGGCGAGCGCCCGGCGGGACTCGCCGCGGTGGATGCGGGCGGCCGCCTCGCCGAGCCGGATCAGACCGGCGGCCATCACGGGGTTGGCGGCCAGCGGGCCGCCGGAGGGATTCACCGTGACGTCGCCGCCCAGGCCGAGCGCCTTGCGGAGCACGACCTCCTGGGAGGTGAAGGGGGCGTGCAGCTCCGCGGTGTCGACGGGGGCCTCGAAGGCCCCGGCGCGTTCGGCGGCCAGCCGTGTGGAGGGGGAGTCGGTCAGGTCGCGGACCCCGGGCGCGTGGGCCTCGATGCGGTGGTCCATGCCGCGGATCCAGGCCGGGCGCGCGCACAGCCGCCGGGCGGCGTCCCCGGCGGCCAGCACGACCGCGGCCGCGCCGTCCCCGACCGGCGGGCAGTCCCCCCGGCGCAGCGGTTGGACCACGTAGTCGCCCTGCGGCCGGTCGCCCGGCTCCTGGGCGTACGGATTGGCCTCGGCGGCGGTCCTGTTGCGGGTCGCCACGGCGGCGAGGGCCGCCTCGTCCGTGTCGCCCGCGTCGATCAGCGCCTGGGCCTGGAGCGCGGCAAGGGAGACGGCGTCCGGCCACAGCGGTGCCAGGTAGTACGGGTCGAGCTGGCGGGTCAGCACGTCCCTCAGACGACCCGGCGAGGACTTGCCGTAGGAGTAGACGAGGGCGGTGTCGGCCTCGCCGGTGAGGAGCTTGACCCAGGCCTCGTACAGCGCCCAGGCGCCGTCCGTCTCCACGTGCGACTCCGAGATCGGCGGCCAGGCCCCGACTCCGTCGAGCGCCATGGTGAAGGAGAAGGCCCTGCCCGCCAGGTAGTCGGAGGAACCCGAGCAGGTGAAGCCGATCTCGCCCGCGGTGAGCCCGACCTGGCCCAGCACCTCGTGGAGCACCGGCATGAGCATCTCGACCTCGGAGAGCGCGGCGCTGTCGCGCACGTGCCGGGTCTGGGCGAAGGCCACGATCGCCACCTCGCGCCGCGCGTCGCGCACCGCCTCCCGCCTCGTCGCCGTGGTCACAGCAGCTCCTTGTAGGTGTCGTAGTCGGCGTCGGGCTCGCCGGTGGGCCGGTAGTGGTCGGGGTAGCGGCCGTCGCCGGTCCAGACGGGCTCGACGCGCAGGCCCATGCGCACCTGGTCGTACGGAATGCCGCCGATCCGTCCGTGCAGGGCGAGGCCCGCTCCGTCGAGGGCGATGTGGGCGTAGACGTAGGGCACGTCGATGTCGACGCCCTTGGCCTTGATGTTGACGATGCAGTAGGTGGTGACCGTGCCGCTCGGGCCGACCTCGACCTGTTCGTCGGTGGCGACGCCGCAGGTGGGGCAGGCGCCGCGGGGCGGGACGTAGACCTTGCGGCAGGAGGGGCAGCGCTCCCCGAGCGTGCGGCGCTCGGCGAGGCCGGCCAGGTAGCGGGTCTGGGCACGGCCGGGGGCGTAGGTGTACTCCAGCCGCGCGGGAACGGTGATGCCGGTGACGGCGCCGGCGAACTCGCCGGTGTGCGGGGTGGCTTCGGCCGACGCGGGCGGCTCCTCCGCGGCCGGCTCGAAGCACGCGATGTCGGTGATCGCCCCGGTCCGTGTCGCCGCCCAGCGGACGCGGACGCGCATGCCGGTGCGCACGACCTGCGGGCCGGGCGCGTCCAGGACGTGCAGCAGTGCCGTGTCCGCGCCGTCGAGACGGACCAGGACCCAGGCGAAGGGCGTGGACAGCGGCTGCTGTGGCCGCGGGGCCGGATTCCAGGCCCAGGTGGTGACGGTTCCCGTGGTGCCGACCTCGACGAGCTCGCGCAGTTCCTCGGCGGTGACCGGGTCGTACTCGACGGGCGGGAGCAGGACCCGCCCGTCGCCGGTGCGCACGCCGAGCACGGTCCGCTCGCGCAGCCCGGTGAGGAAGGCGCTCTGCACCGGCCCCAGGGACCGGGTGAAGGGGAACTCGACGACGAGGGGCGCGGTGAGCGGTTCGGGCATGGCGGTGGTGACCTCCCGTGTCAGGCGCGGCGGTAGACGGGCGGGCGCTTCTCGCCGAAGGCCTTCGCGCCCTCCTTGGCGTCGGCGGTGGAGAAGACCGGCCAGCCGCGATCCAGTTCGGACTTCAGCCCCTCGGCCTCGGTCATCTCCGCGGTCTCGTAGACCGACGCCTTGACGGCCTCGACGGCGAGCGGGCCGTTGGCGTTGATCAGTTCGGCGATCTCCAGCGCCTTGTGCAGCGCGGTGCCGTCGGGGACCACGTGGCCGATCAGCCCGATCCGCTCGGCCTCGGCAGCGGTGTAGGGGCGGCCGGTGAGCAGCATCTCCAGGGCGTGCGTGCGCGGGATCTGGCGGGCGAGGCGCACGGTGGAGCCGCCGATGGGGAAGAGCCCGCGGCGGACCTCGAACAGGCCGAAGACGGCGCTCTCGCCCGCGACGCGGATGTCGGTGCCCTGGAGGATCTCGGTGCCGCCGGCCACGCAGGGCCCCTCGACGGCGGCGATCACGGGCTTGCGGGGGCGGTGGTGGCGCAGCATGGCCTTCCAGTGCAGGTCGGGGTCGGCGGCGAGGCGCTCCCGGTACTCCTGCCCCGTCATCCCGCCGTTCGAGGCCAGGGCCTTGAGGTCCATGCCGGAGCAGAAGGCCCCGCCGGCGCCGGTGAGGACCACGGAGCGGATCGCGTCGTCCCGGTCGGCCTCCAGCCAGCCGTCGTGGAGGCCGACGAGCATGGGCAGGGAGAGCGCGTTGCGCGCCTCCGGCCGGTCGAGGGTGAGGACGAGTGTCGCGCCGACGCGCTCCATCGTGAGGTGTTCGGTGCCGCCCATCGCCGTCCTCCCCGCGTCGCGTACCGGACCTAGAACAGGTTGCAGTAGGCGCAGGTCAAGTTCAATACTTTTCTGACTGTCAGTCAGATTGTTGTCGCGGGACCCCTTCACAGCCCCCGCACGGGGTGCTCTGATGACCGGCTGGGAGCCGGTCGCGCACCCGGTCCCCCGGCCCCCGGTCAGGAGGAGAGCCGTGGAGTACAACCTTGCCGACCTCTTCGAGTCGGTCGCCGACACCGTGCCCGGCCGCGAGGCGCTGGTCCACCTCGACCATCCCGGCACCGGGGCCGAGCGCCGCCTCACGTACGCGCAGCTCGACGCCGCGGCCAACCGCCTGGCGCACCACCTGGCTGCGCACGGCGTCACGCCGGGCGAGCACGTGGGACTGCACCTCCTCAACGGAGTGGAGTATCTGCAGACCGCGCTGGCCTGCATGAAGATCCGTGCCGTCCCGGTCAACGTCAACTACCGCTATGTGGCGGACGAGCTGGTCTACCTCTACCGCGACGCCGACCTCGCGGCCCTCGTCTTCGACGCCGGGTTCACCGACCGCGTCGCGGTGGCGCTCCCCCGGACCGAGCGCCTGCGCCACCTCGTACGCGTCGGCACGCCGCCCCCCGGCACACCCGAACCCGCGCTCGCCCCGGTCGACTTCGCCGCGGCCGAGGCCTCCGGGTCACCCGCGCGCGACTTCCCGGCACGCTCCGCCGACGACCGCTTCATCATCTACACCGGCGGCACGACGGGCATGCCCAAGGGCGTCATGTGGCGCCACGAGGACCTCTTCTTCTCCGGCATGGGCGGCGGCGCCCCCACCGGCGTCCCCGTCTGCCGCCCCGAGGAGCTCGCCGAGCGGGTCGCGGCCGGCGGCGAGGGACTGGTCTTCTTCCCGACCGCGCCGCTGATGCACGGCACCTCCACGCTGACCGCCTTCATCGGCTTCCACTACGGCCAGAAGGTCGTCGTCCACAGCAAGTACGTCCCCGAGGAGGTGCTGCGCACCATCGAGCACGAAAGGGTCACCAGCGTCTCGCTGGTCGGCGACGCCATGCTCCGCCCGCTCGCCGACGCGCTGGCCGGGCCGCTCAAGGACACCGACGTCTCCTCGCTGTTCAGCCTCTCCAGCTCGGGCGCGATCCTGTCGGAGACCGTACGCGACCAGTTCCAGGCGCTCGCCCCGAACTGCCTGATCCTCAACAACTTCGGCTCCTCCGAGTCCGGCTTCAACGGCACCGCCACGGACGACTCCGGCCCGCGCAGGGGGTTCCGGGTGCGCGTCAACACGCACATCGCCGTGGTCGACCCCGCCTCGCTCAAACCCGCCGCGCCCGGCGAACCGGGCCGCATCGCGCTCCGCGGCCATGTGCCGCTCGGCTACTACAACGACCCCGGCAAGACCGCCCAGACCTTCTTCGAGCGCGACGGCGAACGGTGGGTGCTCCTCGGCGACATGGCCACCGTCGACGACGAGGGCATCGTCACCGTGCTCGGACGCGGCTCCCAGTGCATCAACACCGGAGGGGAGAAGGTCTACCCGGAAGAGGTGGAGGAGGCGCTCAAGGCCCACCCCGACGTCTACGACGCCCTGGTCGCCGGCGTCCCGGACGCCAAGTGGGGCCACCACGTCTCGGCCGTCGTCCAACTGCGCGAGGGCGCCCCCGCCCTCACCCTGGACGAGATCCAGACCCACTGCCGGGCCCGCCTCGCCGGCTACAAGGTGCCGCGCAGTCTGGTCGTCACCCCGCTCATCCAGCGCTCCCCCAGCGGCAAGGCGGACTACCGCTGGGCCCGCGCGGTGGCCGCGGAGGGCGCGGCTGCGAACTGACCCGTGCCACGCGCCCGGGCGCTCGTCAGCGGACCCGGGCGCGGTGCCGGTACACGTCGTACAGGAGCCAGTGGTACGGCCCGCCCTCGGCGGCGGCGTCCGAACCGTCGAGGGCGGCGATCACGTCGTCGCCGCGCGGGTCGTCGCGCAGGGCGAGCCGGACGGCGGCCTCCACGCGGACGCCCTCGTCCGCGTCGGCGAGGCGGGCGGCCAGCGCCTGCGAGGCGGCTTCCGCTGCCGGCGGCGCCGCGCCGAGGACGGTGCAGGCCACCCGGCGGACCGCCGCCTCGGCGTCCGCGGCGCGCTCCACGACCGCGGCAAGCGCGTCCGCCGCGCCCTCCGCGACCGCACCGTACAGCCCGCCGACCGCCCGCTGACGGACCCTGGCGTCCGGGTAGGCGGTGAGGGCCGGGAGCCGCCCCACGGCGCGGGGGTCCCGGGCTTCCGCGAGCCCGGCGGTGAGCGCCCGAACCACCCGGGGGTCCGTCTCCTCCGCCACCCAGGGCAGGAACAGGTCGGTCAACGGCTCGTCGCACACCTCCTCGTCGCTCTCGTCGAGGAGGTGGATCAGCCGCAGCAGTTCCGCGCCGAAGTACCGTTCGCGCGGGTCCGGCCGGGCCCGTAGAGCGGCGGCCGCGGTCCACACGCCGACGTCGTGACGCTGCTGCAGCACGTACGTCGTCTCCCACCAGACGCCGTGGTCGACGTCCGGCTCGGCGAGAGCGCGGGAGAGTAGTTCGGCGAAGGGCACGGTGATGCCGAACCGCGGCTCCAGGTCGGTGAGGATCGCGCCGTGCCCGGTGCGGACGGTCGGCGCGTCACCCGAGGACAGCTCCTCCCAGACCGTCTCCTCGCCGGACACGACGGTCCTGCGGCCGACGGGCCCGCGGCCGCCCGTCCTGCGGCGCAGCACCTCGACGGCGCCCGTCTCGTGCCAGTACCGGGCCAGCGCCAGAGCGTCGCGGCCTTCGGCGTCCGTGTGCCACATCGCCGCGCCGTGGGCGATCAGTTGCTCCGTGATCGCGTGGGCACCCCGGTCGACGGCGCGCAGCAGGGCGGTCCTGCCGTCCGGGGCGACGCGGTCCAGCCGGGCCGACGTCACCAGCGCCTCGACGACCTCGAGGTCGAAGGTGTCCACCGCAAGGCAGAGGACCGGAGTGCCGTGCTCTTCGGTGGTCTCCGGGTCGGCACCCGCGTCCAGCAGCGCGTGGACCGCACGCGCGTCCCCGCCCCGTACCGCCGCCCGCAACGGCTCCACGCCCGCGCCCCCGTCCGCTCCGCCCGTGGTCCCCGTGGCCCGTGCGCTCGTCGCGGCGAAGGGGCCGCGGCCAGCGTAGTCCCCCGGGCCCGGCGGGCCGGGAGGGCGGCGGCCTCCTCCCGGCGCGGGCGAATCCGGGACGTCCGCGGGCCCCGGTACCTAGGGTGGGCCCATGACGCGTCTCGAGGCCCAGCGCACCGCACTTGTCGTGATCGACCTGATGGACCGCATCGTGGAACTGCCCTTGGCGCCGAGGTCCGGGGAGGAGGTCGTGCTGGCCTCCCGCGGGCTCGCGACGGCCTTCCGGGAGGCGGGGGCACCGGTGGTGCTGGTGCGCGTCGAGCGTCCCGGGGTGGACGAGCAGCCGGCGGGCAGCGACCTGGTCGAGGGGCTGGCCCGGGAGGGCGACCTCCTGATCGTCAAGCGGACCGTGGGCGCCTTCCACGGCACCGGCCTGGACGAGGAGTTGCGCGCCCTCGGCGTCGACACCCTGGTGCTCGCCGGGATCGCCACGAACATGGGGGTCGAGTCCACCGCCCGGGCCGCCGCCGACCACGGGTACGAGCTGTACTTCGCGGAGGACGCGATGACCGCCCTCACGGGGGCGGAGCACGAGGCGGCGGTGACGCTCGGCCTCCCCCGCTTCGGCACCCTCGCCCCGGCCGCCGACCTGGTGAAGGCGCTGTGGAGCTGATCGGCGCGGGCCGCGAGGCCGACGTCTACGCCCTCGACGGCGCACGTGTCCTGCGCCGTTACCGGCGCGGCCGCACGGCCGAGGAGGAGGCCCGGCTGATGGCCCATCTGTCCGGCCTCGGGGTCGCCGTACCGCGGGTGCACGACGCGGCCGGCGCCGACCTCGTCATGGACCGCCTCACGGGGCCCACCATGGCGCAGGACCTGGCCCGGCGGCCCTGGCGCGCCCATGCCCACGGCCGGCTGCTGGCCGGGCTGCAGGCCTCCGTGCACGCCGTGCCGGCGCCCGGCTGGCTCCCCCGCCGCTTCGCCGGCGGGGGTCCCGGCACCGATCGCGTCCTCCACCTGGACCTCCACCCGGAGAACGTGATCCTCACCGCGGACGGCCCGATGCTGATCGACTGGAGCAACGCCGCCGGCGGCGACCCCGCCGCCGACAGCGCGCTGACCGTCGCCATCCTGCGCGGTGTCAGCCTGGGCCGGGCCCAGAGCGCCGGGCTGCGGGTGTTCCTCGCCGGCTTCCTGCGCGCCTGCCCCACGGACCCGGCCCCGCGCATGGCCGAGGCGGTCGCCGCCCGCCTGGCGGACCCCCACCTGCTGCCCGCGGAGGAACGACGGCTCAGGCGCCTCGCGAGCCGCGCCGCGGGCCGCAATTGAGTCGCGGACCGGCGCGAAGGCCGCCTAGCCTGGCCCGATGGCTCACCGGGTGATCGTGCTCAACGGCGGCTCCAGCTCCGGCAAGTCGGGCATCGCCCGCTGCCTGCAGGCGGTCCTCCTGCCGGACGCGTGGCTGACGTTCGGCACCGACACCCTCGTCGAGGCGATGCCCGCCGGGCTCAGGGGCTCCGGCTCCGGCATCGATGTCAGAGCAGACGGCAGCGTGTCGGTCGGCGACGCCTTCCGCGCCCTGGACGAGGCGTGGGCGCTGGGCGTCGCCGCCGTGGCACGGGCCGGGGCGCGGGTGATCGTCGACGAGGTGTTCCTCGGCGGCCCCGCCTCGCAGGACCGCTGGCGCCGGGCGCTGGACGGCCTGGAGGTGCTGTGGGTCGGCGTCCGCTGCGATCCCGGGGTGGCGGCGGGCCGGGAGACCGCACGGGGCGACCGGGCGGTGGGCATGGCGGCGGCGCAGGCCGAGTCGGTGCACCGGGGAGTCGGGTACGACCTCGAAGTGGACACGACACACACCGAGTCGATGGAGTGCGCGCGGCTCATCGCCGCTCATGTGTCACCCATGTGACGTGCGCGACGGTGACCGCGACGGGACCGCCGGTCCTGTGCTTTCATGGCCACATGCGCACGAACATCTGGAACCTCGGCCCCCTGTGGCCGGGTCGTCGCGCGCACCACTTCGACCAGAGCTGTCGCCGGGGCTGACCTCCGCCGTCCCGACCATCCCCATGGCCTGCCCCCGCCCAGCCGGGGCACGTCGTGTTTCCGCTCTGGAGCCCATCCCATGGCCCTGCACGACCGGGCGAGCGGCCCCACCCCGCTCGTCCTCCCCCAACTGCGCGCGCTCGTCAGCGGCTACGCCGCCGCCGTCGAGGCCGGGGTCCACCTGCCCGTCCACCTGCCCGACCGACGCTGGTACACCCGGCTCCACCAGGACCCGTACGTCGACGTCTGGCTGATCACCTGGCCCCGCGACACCTCCACCGAACTGCACGACCACGCGGGCTCGCTCGGCGCCCTCACCGTCGTCGGCGGCACGCTCACCGAGCACCGCTGGCTCCAGGACGGCCGGGGCGACGCCGGGATCGCCACCCGCGCACTCGGAACCGGCGGCGGCGCGGCCTTCCCGCTCGGGCACGTCCACGACGTGGTCAACGCCTCGGCCACGCCCGCGGTGAGCGTGCACGCCTACTCGCCGCCGCTCACGGCGATGTCGTACTACGCGGTCGACGACACGGGTTCCCTGCGGCGTACGCGTACCGTGCTGACCGACGAACCGGAGCCGTCGGCGGTGCCCCGCGCCCTGCCCCGGTCCCGACCCCTGTCCGCGACCGCGTCCGCGACCGCGACCGCTACGGAGGCCCTGCGATGAACCGACCCACCACCGTCCGGTCCGGGATCGACCGGCTGCTCGCCCGGGCGCGGGCGCGCCTGGAGCGGATCGGGCCCGAGGAGGCCGCGGCCGAGATCGCGGCGGGCGAGGCGCTGCTGGTCGACATCCGCCCGGCGGCCCAGCGCGCCCGCGAGGGCGAGTTCGCGGACGCCCTGGTCATCGAGCGCAACGTTCTGGAGTGGCGGCTCGACCCGCTGAGCGACGCCCGCATCACCGAGGCCACCGGGCCCGACGTGCGCTGGATCGTGGCTTGCTCCGAGGGCTACACCTCCAGCCTGGCCGCGGCCTCGCTGCTGGACGTCGGCCTGACCCGGGCCACCGACCTGGAGGGCGGCTTCCAGGCCTGGCTGCGGGCCGGACTGCCGGTCAAGGGCGCCGGGGCGCCGGGAGGAAGCTCCTGAGCTCGGCGAGGAAGTCCGCGGGGCGCTCCTGGTGGACCAAATGCCCCGCCTCCACGGTGACCAGCCGCGCCCCCGGCACCCGGGCCGCGATCGCGGCGATCCCGTCCTGGGGGATGTGGCTGCCCGCTCCGCCGGCGAGGACCAGGGTGGGGCAGGCGATCCCCGCCAGCAGGTCCCACCAGGCCGGATCGGGGTCGTTGCGCCAGCGGTTGACCGCCGCGATGACCCGCCAGTCGCAGGTCTCGTCCCCCTGGGGGCCGGACGGCACGACGCGCGGCGGCACCTCCGGGTCCGGCGGCACCGGTTCCTCCAGGACGAGGGCGGCCGGCCGCGCCGACGGCTCCGCGGCGACCAGGTAGGCGACGACCGCGCCCATGGAGTGCCCCGCCAGGACCGCCCGGTCCAGGCCGAGCGTGTCCAGGAACGCCACGACGTCGTCCCGCATGGCCTCGAACGCGTACTCCCCGGGCCGGTCGCTGCCGCCGTGGCCGCGCAGGTCGGGGGCGTACACCCGGTGCGTCTCGGCCAGCGCGGGGGCGACCGGATCCCAGTCGGCGCCGTCCGAGCCGCGTCCATGGAGCAGGACCAGCGGTGGCGCGTCCTCGTCACCCCACGTGCGGTAGGCCAGCCGGATTCCGTTCGCGCGCAGGGTGTGGAGTTCGCTCACCCGGGCGACGCTACCCGCCGCCGGGGACGTCACCCGTACGGGCGTCGCCCATTCCGCTGAGGGCTGACGCGGTCCGCGTGCTCAGTGGGGGACGACGGCCACCGGGCAGGCGGCGTGGTGCAGGACCGCGTGCGCCACGGGGCCGAGGTGCGGGCCGACACCGGGGGCCCGGTTCCGGCACCGTCCGACGACCAGCAGCGATGCCCCGGCCGCCGCGTCCACCAGGGGCTGCGCGGCGTTGCCCGCGGCGACCTCCTCCGTGATCTCCACTCCGGGCGCCTGCTCCCGCCACGGCAGCAGGGCGGCCTGCACCGCGTGCCGCTCCGCCGCACAGATCTCCGCGCCGCACGTGGGGTCCATGGCCGCGGGGACGTATCCGTAGGTGGGCGGGTACGACCACGCGTGGACGACCCGCAGCTGCGCCCCGCGACGCCGCGCGTCCTCCACCGCGAAGGCGATCACCTCCTCGGCGCCCTTGCGCAGGCTGAAGCCGAGCACCACCGGCCGCCGGTCGTCCCCGGCCGCCTCCTCCTGGCCGGTGCGGACGACCACGACCGGTCCCTCGGCGCGGGCCAGCGTCATCTGGCCCACGGAACCGAGGAGGAAGCCGCGCACCCCGCTGAGCCCCTGCGAGCCGAGTGCCAGCAGTTCGCTGCGTCCCGCCTCCGCGACCAGCAGCTCGGCCGGCGGGGCGTCGGCCACGTCGGTCGTCACGGGCAGGTCCGGGTGCCGCTCGGCGAGCTCCTGTGCGGCGTCGCGCACCAGCGCGTCGCCGTACGGGTGTCCCCCGGCGTGCACCAGCCGCAGCTGCACCGATCGCCGCAGCGCCTCCCCCGCGGCCCAGTGCATGGCGGCGCGGCTCTCACGCGAGCCGTCCAGGCCCACGGTGACGGGTCGGGTCATCGGATGTGCCTCCCTCGCCTCGCCTCCACAGTAGGCGCCGCCGCCCCGCCCGGCGCCCCGGCGGGGCCGGGCGACCCCGCCGTCACACGGATCGCGCGCGGCCCTCCCAGTGGGGTTCGCGCAGGCGGCGCTTGTAGAGCTTGCCGTTGGGATCGCGGGGCATCTCGGCGACGAAGTCCACCGACCGGGGGCGCTTGTAGCCCGCCAGCCGCTCCTCGCAGTGGGCCAGGAGCGCGGCGGCCAGTCCGGGCCCCGGTTCGTGGCCGGGAGCGGGCTCGACGACCGCCTTGACCTGCTCACCCCAGTCGTCGTGCGGGATGCCGAAGGCCGCGGCGTCGGCGACGGCGGGGTGGGTGAGGAGTGCGGCCTCGATCTCGGCGGGATAGATGTTGACGCCACCGGAGATGATCATGTCGATCTTGCGGTCGCGGAGGAAAAGGTAGCCGTCCTCGTCGAGATAGCCCAGGTCACCTACGGTGAAGAAGTCGCCGATGCGGTTGGCCCGGGTCTTGGCCTCGTCCTTGTGGTAGCGGAAACCCGGGGTGTTCATCTTGATGTAGACGGTGCCGAGTTCGCCCGGCGGCAGGAGCCGGCCGTCGTCGTCGTGGACGGCGATCTCGCTGATCGGCCAGGCCTTGCCGACGGTGCCGGGCTTCTTCAGCCATTCCGCGGCGGAGGCGAAGGTGCCGCCGCCCTCGCTGGCCGCGTAGTACTCCTCGACACACGGCCCCCACCACTCCAGCATGGCCCTCTTGATGTGCTCGGGACAGGGCGCGGCACCGTGGATGGCGTGCCGCATCGAGGACACGTCGTGGCGGCTCCTGACCTCCTCCGGGAGGGCGAGCAGCCGGTGGAACTGGGTCGGCACCATGTGGGTGTGCGTGCAGCGGTGGACGTCGATCAGCCGCAGCATCTCCTCGGGCGTCCACTTGTCCATCAGGACGACCGGGTGGCCGATGTGGAGGGCGGCGCCCGCGAACTGCAGCACGGCCGTGTGGTAGAGCGGCGAGCAGACGAGGTGGACGTTTCCGTCGAAGGGGCGGATGCCGAAGATGCCGAGGAAGCCGCCGAGGTACGTCTCCTCGGGAGGCCTGCCGGACAGGGCGCGCCGGATGCCGCGGGGGCGGCCGGTGGTGCCGGAGGTGTAGTTCATGACCCAGCCGGTGGTGCGCTCCGCGGGCGGGGTGGCGGGCCTGCCGGCCGACAGGTCCGCGTAGGGGCGGAAGCCCTCGATGCCCGTGGCGCCGACGGCGTAGCGGCCCGTCCCGGGCAGTCCCGCCTCGTCGGCGGCGGCGCGGGCCTGGCCGGCGAAGCGCTCGTGGGCGATGAGCACCTTGGCGCCGGAGTCGGCGACGATCCAGGCGATCTCGGGCCCCACCAGGTGGTGGTTGACCGGGACGAGGTAGAACCCGGCCTGGAAGGCGGCGAGGTAGGCCGTGAAGAACTCGGCGCCGTTGGGCAGCACGACCGCGAAGGCGTCGCCGGTCCGCAGGCCGGCGGCGCGCAGGCCGTGGACGAGGCGGTTGGACTCCTCGTGCAGCCGCCGGGCGCTCCACCGGTCGCCGTCGGGCGCGGTGAGCACGATCCGCTCCGGGTCGGCGACGGCCTGGGCCCAGAATCCGTTGGGGGCACTCGCCGTGGTCGATGTCATGGGTGCCGCCTCCTCAGCTGCGTCCGGCGATGCGGTTCATTCGGTCGACGGCTCGTTCGAAGCCGCGGGTCAGGTCGTCGAAGATCGCCTGGACGCTGCGCACTTCGCGCATCTGGCCGACGATCTGGCCGACCGGTGTGCCGAGCAGCGGCTCCACCTCGTATTTCTGGATCCGGGTGATCGCGTCCGCGACCAGCAGGCCCTGCAGGGGCATCGGCAGCGCCCCCGGCCCGGCGGGGCCGTCCCAGGCGTCGGTCCACTCGGTGCGCAACTGGCGGGCCGGTTTGCCGGTCAGGGCGCGCGAGCGGACGGTGTCCCCGGAGCCGGCCGCGAGCAGCTTGCGGATCAGGGCGGAGGAGGGGAGTTCGGCCTCCGTGGTGGTCAGCCACACCGAGCCGAGCCAGACCCCTTGGGCGCCGAGCGCCAGTCCTGCGGCGACCTGCTCGCCGGTGCCGATGCCCCCGGCGGCGAGTACGGGCAGCGGGTCGACGGCACGGACGACCTCGGGCACGAGCACCATGCCGGCGATCTCGCCGGTGTGGCCGCCGGCCTCGTAGCCCTGGGCGACGACGATGTCGATGCCCGCCTCCTGGTGGTGCCGGGCGTGCCGGGCGCTGCCGGCGAGGGCGGCGACGGGGACGCCGCGGTCGTGGGCACGTCGTACGACGTCGGCGGGCGGCGAGCCCAGCGCGTTGGCGAGCAGGCCGATCGGGAAGTCGAAGGCGACGTCGAGCTGCGAGCGGGCCACCTGCTCCATCCAGCCCGTGATGCGCCAGCCGGTGGGATCGCCCGGCTCCAGCTCGGGCACGCCGTGCTTGGCCAGCACCTCCCGGACGTACTGGCGGTGGCCCTCGGGGATCATCGCCTCGACGTCCGCCTCGGTGACGCCCTCCACCTTCTTGGCCGGCATGACGACGTCCAGCCCGTACGGCCGGCCGTCCGTGTGCGCCTCCAGCCACTCCAGGCTCCGGGCCAGCTCGTCGGGCGCGGTGTAGCGCACCGCCCCGAGGACGCCCATGCCCCCGGCCCGGCTGATCGCGGCCGCGACGGCGGGGAACGGCGTGAAGCCGAAGATGGCGTGCTCGATGCCCAGCCTCTTGCTCAGCTCCGTCTCCATGGGGGCAGGATGCCCCAGCGGACCGGCCGGGGGAAGAGATTTTCTGATGCAGCGTCAGATTTTAGGCAGCCGCGTCTCACGGCCGCCGTCGCGCAGGACCCGTACGAGAACGTGCCCGGGGCCCGCGGGCTCCGCGCACTCCGGTCCGCACGGATCGAGCCGTCCGGGCTCCGCGGCGAGGGCGGCACCCGGCGCGAAGTACTCCGTGTCCAGGACGAATTCCCACCGGGTCCCGCTCCCCGCGGGCGCGGCGAACTCCCGCGGCGCCGAGCGGGGCCGGATCCCCCGCAGTTCCTGCCGGAAGCCGCGGCCGCCGCACCACATCTCCACCACCGTGCGCGTGCTCAGCGCCGCGGCGGCGGCCGGGTAGCGCCACTCGGGACCGAGCAGGGCCCCGAAGTAGCCTGCGGCAGGCCCCTGTCGCCCCTCCCAGGTGTGCGGCTCGTCGAAGGTCACCGTGAAGGCGAGGTCACCGGTGATCTCGACGAGCGCGCTCAGGGAATGCGCCGGAGCGACCGCCGTCGCCGGATGCAGGACGTGCCCGGCGACGGCGGACAGCACGGCGGTCGGCAGCCGCGGGTCACCCTGCCCGTACCGGAAGTACATCCCCGGCCACGCGCGCACCGAGGCGTCGAACTCCAGGAGGGTGATGCGCGCCGCGTCGTACGGGTTCCCGGTCATGACCGCAGGCTATCCGCGGGACCTCCCCGCCCTGGATCAAACGCCGGACCCAGCCACGTCGTGCTCGCGACCCGCGCCGGCGACGGCAACCGGCTCGTGGCGGCGTTCCGCAGGGCGGCCCGGGCGCGGCTCACCGGCCGTCCCTGAACCGGGTCAGTCGCGCAGGCCCAGGTGCTCCCGGCAGCGGGCGCAGTCCTCCCGGCTGGCCTCCGTGTCCGGGTGGTCCGGGCCGAGGACGCGCTCGCGTGCCTCCGCGACCGCGCCGTGGAGGGCGAGGGCCTCGCGCCAGTCGCCCAGCCACCCCAGGGCGACGGCGATCTCACGGCGGCTGACAAGCGTGTCCGCGTGGTCGGCGCCGAGCACCCGGGTGCGCACCGCCGCGACGTCGCGGGCCTCGGCCAGGGCGTCCCGCCAGCGGCCGAGCCGCCCGAGGTTGACGCCGAGGCCGTGCCGGGCGCGGAGGGTGTCGGGATGGGCGGGGCCCGAGACGCGGGTGCGGAGGGCGACCAGATCCTCGTAGAGCTCGTGGGCCTCGGCGCCGAGACCCATCCGGCCCAGGCAGATGCCCAGTTCGTGGCGGGCGGCGAGGGTGTCGGGATGGTCGGCCCCGAGCAGCCCGGCCCGGACGGCGGCGACGTGGGCGTATGTGGCGCGGGCCTCCGGCCAGCGGCCGAGCAGCCCGAGCAGGTGGCCGGCCTCGCAGCGGGTGGTCAGGGTGTCGGCGTGGGCGGGGCCCAGGACGCGGGTGCGGGAGTCCGCGACCTGGGCTGCCAAGGCGTACGCCTCCTGCGTACGGCCGAGCCGCCCGAGCGTGACGGCGAGATTGTGGCGGCAGTGCAGGGTGTCGGGGTGCTCGGGACCCTGCCGCCGCTCGCGGGCGGCGAGCACGGCCGCGTACCCCTGGCGGGCCTCCTCGTGGCGGCCGAGGCGCCCCAGGGCATAGGCGGCCTCCTGGCGCGCGGCGAGCGTACCGGGGTGGTCGGCGCCCAGCGCCGTCGCCCTGGCCGCCGCCACCTCCTCGTACGCACGCAGCGCCTCGGCGGGCCTGCCGCCGCGGCTGAGGCAGAGGGCCAGTTCGTAGCGGCTGGCGAGGGTGTCGGGATGCGCCGCGCCCAGCAGCCGTTCGCGCTCCTCGGCCACGGCGCGATGCGACCGCTCGGCCTCCGACCAGCGGCCGAGCCGCCCGAGGCCGACGGCGGCGGTGTGCCGGCTCGCCAGCGCCCCGGTGCCGTGCACACTGGGCGCTCTCGACTGCAGTTCCAGACGCCGCGCCCACGACGGCAGTCCGGGTTCGGGGCGGGTGCCCCCGTCCCGCAGCGTCTTGAGCCGGCCCGCGACGTCCGCGGCGTTCTGCGGGCGGTCCTCCGGGCTCTTGGCGAGCAGGTCGAGGACGAGCTGCTCGAGTTCGCCCGGCAGGTCGGGCCGGAGCTCGCTCGGCGGGCGGGGCGGGGTGTCGCGATGACCGACGAGAACCGCCCAGGTGTCGTCGAGGTCGAAGGGCGGGGCGCCGGTGGCGAGCTCGTACAGCACGCAGCCGAGCGAGTAGAGGTCGCTGCGGTGGTCGACCCCGTCCTCGCCGCCGATCTGCTCCGGCGACATGTAGTGCGGCGTGCCCATCGCCACCCCGGTGCCGGTCAGCCGGGAGGTGAAGCCGATGTCGTGGCCGAGGCGGGCGATGCCGAAGTCGCAGATCCGCACGTCGCCGTCGGTGAGCCGCATGACGTTCGCCGGCTTCAGGTCGCGGTGCACGATCCCGCGCGCGTGGGTGTACGCGAGGGCCGCCGCGATCTGCGCGGCGATGTCGACGACGTCGGGGAGGGGAAGCGGCCGGCCCTCGTTGTCGCCGAGCAGCTGACGCAGGTTGCGGCCCTCGAGCAGCTCCATGACGAGGAAGAGCACGCCCTCGCTCTCGCCGAAGTCGTGGACGACGGTGATCCCGCGGTGCTGGAGCGCCGCCGCGACCCGTGCCTCCCTGCGGAACCGCTCCCGCAGCACGCGGTGGACGGACGGATCCAGCGAGGGGCTGGTCGGTTTGAGGCACTTCACCGCGACCTCACGGCCCAGCGACTCGTCGACCGCCTTCCACACCTCGCCCATGCCGCCGCGCCCGATCCGCTCCCGCAGCCGGTACCGCTCGCACAGCAGTGTTCCCCCGATGTACTGACCCGCCGTCATGGTGCACGCCGCCCCCGGTCGTCCGCCTCTCCCCGCACCCAGTATGGCCGCGGAAGCCGCGGTTGGGGACCCGGCGTTACCCCCGGGAACGCGCTTGTTCGCGCAACCGGTGGGCGGACGGGTGCGTACCGGGGCCGAGCCGCCCGACCGCCTTCAGGATGTGCCCGGGCGGCAGCTGCCAGCGCAGGTAGCAGGGGACGGTCCGCAGCAGCAGGCCGGTGCCGCGCAGCCGCCGCCCGGTGACGGGCACGGCCGGGGCGGGCCGTCCGTACAACTCATGGGCGTAGGGCGGCAGCGCCGCGTAGGCCAGGGCCGTGGCACGGCTCCACAGCGCGAACCGCAGCGGGAGCAGCGCCCTGGGCACGGGCGGCCCCTGCAGGAAGGCGAAGACCTCCAGTGCCTCGGGGGTCGCGGCCAGCACGGGCCTGACCTTCTCGAAGTACGCGGCCAGCGACCCGGTGTCGTCCGGTACCTCCGCCGGGTCCAGGCCCACCAGCCGGGCCGCCTCGCGCTGCTCGTCGACGTAGGCGTCGGCCTGCGCGTCGGTGAGGGGGAAGCCGGAGCGCCGGGCGACCTCCAGATAAGAGTCGATCTCCGCGCAGTGCACCCACAGCAGCAGCTCGGGATCGTCGACGGGCAGGCGCTCGCCGCTGGCCGGGTCGGTGACGGACAGCCGCCGGTGGATACCCCGCACCTTGGCGCCCGCCCGCTCGGCCTCCAGTGTGGTGCCGTAGGTGATGGTGCCGACGAAGTCCGCGGTGCGCAGCAGACGGCCCCACGCGTCCCGGCGGAAGTCCGAGTTCTGCGTGACGCCGCGCACGGCACGCGGGTGCAGCGCCTGCAGGTAGAGCGCCCGTACGCCGGCGACCCACATCATGGGGTCGCCGTGCATCTGCCAGGTGACCGAGGAGGGCCCGAAGAGCCCGGGGTCGGCGTCGCGCATCGCAGCCTCCTGTCGCCGTGCGACCACGGCCGGCCGCCGCCCGGAACCGGGGCCGCGGCCTGGCGTGTTGCCCGCAGCGCCGAGCATAGGGCCGCGCCGCCCGCCGGGTCTGCCCCGCGCGGCTGCCCTCCGGAAACGCGTCAGCGGGCGGGCGCCGCCTCACCCGGCGGATGGGTCCGCCGCCGCTCGATCAGGGCCAGGCTGACGGCGCCCAGGACGATCAGGCCGATGCCCGTCACGATCTGGTTGAGCGGCGCGAGACCGGCTCCCGGGTCGTCGTAGTAGCCGAAGACGAACGGCGAGGCGACCAGGCAGGCCCCGGACACGATCGTGATGACGTCGCTGCCGGGCCCGCGGGTCCGCGCCACGCGCGCGATGGCGTTGAGCAGGATGATGATCGAGAAGACGAGGTCGACGAGGCGCACGTTGTTGCCGATGGGCGTGTCCGGATACGCGAGCGCCCAGCCCGCCGCGAACAGCCATCCGCCGATCAGCAGCAGGGGCGCCGTGAACAGCGAGTCGCGGACGTCGGCCGGTGGGGTCTCGGTGTGCCCCGCTGTGCGGATTCCGGTCTCGGGACGCTGAGCCAGGGACATGGTGCCCTCCCGCGGTGGGAGCCTCGTCGCCCGGCACTCGGCGCGCGCATCGCGGCGCCCGACGGCGGTGATGACACCGGCGTCCGCTCCGGGGCGACGGGCCGGAGTGTGGACCTCTCCCATTTTAGGTGGGTTGCCGGGTACGTCCTGTCCGGCGGCGCCTCCCCGGCGAGGAGGTCCCCGGGGTGCGGCCCGGAGGCGCCGGGTACGGCGCCGCGGACGCTTTCAGGCCCAGATCGCCTCGGCCAGGGCGGCTCCGATGAACGCCGCGCCGGCGCCGGCGACGACACTGGCCACCACATTGGCGGCGGCGAAGAACCGCGCACCCGTCTCGGCCAGCCGCAGCGTCTCGTACGAGAACGTCGAGTAGGTGGTCAGCGCCCCGCACAGCCCGGTGCCGACGAGCAACTGGACCGAGTGGGAGGCGGCGCCGTAGGCGACCGCGCCGGTCAGGGTACCCAGGACGAGGCAGCCGACGACGTTGACCACGAACGTGCCCCAGGGGAACACGGTGTCGTGCCGGGCCTGCACCGCGCGGTCGGTGAGGTATCTCAGCGGCGCTCCGACGACGGCACCGGCGACGACCAGCGCCCAGTTCACCGGTGGTCCCCCCGTCCCACGTAACGGATGACCTCGACCTCGTCGAGGGTGACCAGCCCTTCCGTGACCAGCTCGTCCAGTTGCGGCAGGAACGCGCGGACGCGCTCCTCGTGGTCGACGATGACGACCGCGACGGGGAGGTTGTCGCTCAGGGAGAGCAGCCGGCTGGTGTGGATCAGCGAGGAGGCCCCGAAGCCCTCGACTCCGTGGAACACGCTCGCGCCCGCCAGGCCGGCTTCGTGCGCCCGGCGCGTGATCTCGGAGCACAGCGGCTTGTGGTGCCAGGTGTCGTTGTCGCCGATCAGGATCGTCAACCGCAGCGCGGTGCCGTGCAGCCGTGTCATGTCTGCCTCCGTGCGATCAGGCGGCGCGCCGCGTGCGCCGCGCCCCACACCGCGCCCAGGGCGATGAGCGGCGTGGCGGCCAGGTAGGCCAGACCGGTCGCGGCGTGACCGCCCTGGACCAGGCCGTGGATGTCGACGGCGTAGGTGGAGAAGGTGGTGAAGCCCCCGAGCACCCCGGTGCCGAAGAACGGGCGCACGAGCCGGTGCACGGACCACATCTCGGTGATGGCCACCATGAACAGGCCGATCACGGCGCAGCCGACCGCGTTGACGCCCAGCGTGGTCCAGGGGAAGGCACCCGGCGCGGTCGGCCACAGCAGGCCCGCGCCGTAGCGCGCGCACGCTCCCAGCGCACCGCCGATCGCGACCACGCCCACCACGGGCGCCTGGTCGCGCACACGCGCGGACAGCGGTGGCGCGGGCGCCTGAGGGTCGGGGTCCACGGGGTCGGGGTCCACGGGCTCGGTCATCGGAGGGAGCGAGGCCGGCGAGGTCATGTGTCTCCTACTCGTGCGGCGCCCTGCGTCGGGCGCGGATCCTCACAAGTAGGGACCGTTGGCGGCATCCTCACCGCGGTTCGGGTACGGCGGGCCCCACCGCCGCGCGACGGTCACCGGGGAGGGACCACCGCTGGTCACAGGATACCCGGGGGCTCCCCGCCGAGTCGCGACGGCCGTCGCCGCCGGGGCGTGCGGACGCGCCCCCGCCGCGGCGGCCGCCGTGTGCCGCGAACCGGGGATACGACCGTCGGGATCCCGCCGCGGACCGGGGCACGTCCCGGGCTCTCCGGGGGCGGGTCCGCCGTCTGCGGACCGCCCCCGGACGGGCGTCATCTCATCGACCGGTGCCCGGGCCGTCGTGCGCCGGACGGGACGTCGCGGTGACGTCGGCGGCGTAGACGAGGGCGGTGCGGTGGTTGTACTGGACGGTGTACATCTTCTTCGCGCCGAAGACGACCTTGCCGCTCGAGGCGAAGAAGTCGTCGGTCGGGGCGGGGGCCGCGGTGGCCACGTACGCCTGACCCGCCGGAATCGTGTACATGCTCAGCGGGGCCTGCGTGGCGGGCGACAGACCCGCCGGGTACTCGGCCGCGTCGGGGTGGCCGGAGCCGCAGTGGCCGTCGACGGCGGCGCGCACGGCGCCCAACCGCAGGCCGACTGGGCGCAGTTCCCGCGGACCGCTCGGCGGCCGAACCGACCCTCAGCCTGGATGGCGACCTCGAAGCGCCTTGTGGGCGCCGTACGCCTCGATGAACCCCTGAATCGTCCGCAGGTTGCCCGGGAAGGAGGCGGATCGCCACTTCGCCTTTCTGCCGTCGCGATGAACAAGGTCGACCCATACGGTGAGATTCACCATGGTGCTGTCGGAGAAGCTTTGCCCCGACGCTTGCAGCGCTATTTCCATCAGATCGCTGAAATCGACGACGATCAGCGGCTTCCGTTCGTTCGTGTACTCGACGGAACCCTCCGGGGTGATGACCAGCAGCGGGTCCGGGTCGTGCGTCGTCCCACGCAGGAATCCGGATACTTTGCCCCGCTTCTTGGTGAAAACATGCCAGTCCGCAGGTACAGGGCCTTTGCGCGCCTGCTCGATGATCGATCGCGGATCGGTCATGCCACCTCCGGGGTTGCCATCGCCGGCCGGCATGCGTCGCCGAACATCGCAGAGTCCGGGTGAACGAAGATCTTCCGGCCGCTCGCGCGTGAACGAGGACGCTCAGAGCCAGGAAGATACTCCACCCCCACACCTGGCGCCGGTCACCACCCGGACCACGGCGCCGGGCGGCCTCATGAGGGCCCGTCACCGGTCGCCGCACCCCGGTCACCTCCGTACGCGCGGCATCCCCAGTCCGATCCAGGAGATGATCTCGCGCTGGATCTCGTTGTTGCCGCCGCCGAAGGTGAAGATGACGGCGCTGCGGTAGCCGCGCTCCAGTTCGCCGTGGAGGACGGCGCCCGCGGAGCCCTCCTTCATGGGGCCGATCGCCGCGGTGATCTCCATCAGCCAGGCGTACGCGTCGCGGCGGGCCTCGGAACCGTAGACCTTGACGGCGGAGGCGTCGTGCGGGGTGAGCGCGCCGCGCTGAAGGGCGTCGACCATCTGCCAGTTGAGCAGTTTCATGGCGTCCAGGCGGACGTGGGCGCGGGCGAGGCGGCCGCGGACCCAGGCGAGGTCGATGACCCGGCGGCCGTCGGCCAGTTTGGTGTCGGCGGCCCAGCGGCGCACGTCGTGGAAGGCGCGGATCGCCATCGTGCCGTGGGCGGCGAGGGTGACGCGTTCGTGGTTGAGCTGGGTGGTGATCAGCCGCCACCCCTGGTTCTCCTCGCCGACGCGGCGGTCGACGGGGACCCGGATGTCCTCGTAGTAGCTCGCGGTGGTGTCGTGGGAGGCGAGGGTGTTGATGATCGTGCAGGAGTAACCGGGCGCGGTGGTCGGCACCAGGAGGATGGAGATGCCCTTGTGGGGCGGGGCGTCGGGGTCGGTGCGCACCGCGAGCCAGACCCAGTCGGCGGTGTCGCCGTTGGTGGTCCAGATCTTCTGGCCGTTGACCGTGTAGTGGCCGGTGGCCCCGTCGCCGTCCCGCACCGCGCGGGTGCGCAGCGCGGCCAGATCGGTGCCGGCGTCCGGCTCGGAGTAGCCGATGGCGAAGTCGATCTCGCCGGAGAGGATGCGCGGCAGGAAGTACGCCTTCTGCTCCTCGGTGCCGAACTGCATGATCGTCGGGCCGACGGTGTTGAGCGCCATCAGCGGCAGCGGGACCCCGGCCTGGGCGGCCTCGTCGAAGAAGATGAACTGCTCCATGGGGGTCATGCCGCGGCCGCCGTACTCCTCGGGCCAGCCGACGCCCAGCCAGCCGTCGGCGCCCAGCCTGCGGATGGTCTCGCGGTAGAAGCGCTTGGCGGCGGCCCGGTCGAAGTGGCGGGCGTAGGCGTTGTCGGGCACCAGTCCGGCGAAGTACGACCTGAGTTCGGCGCGCAGCCGCTGCTGCTCCGGCGTGTGGTCCAGGTGCACGGCCCCTCCAGAGGTCCGGTCGCGTCCCTGAGCGACGACGGCGCAAGAGTAGAACGCGTTCCAGAAATCCGGAAGGGCCGTGACCGGTCTCAGCGGTGCGGCACGAAGCGGACCGGGAGGCCGGGGACGGCCTGCGCGGCCGCGGCCAGCCCGCTCCGGCGGACGACGCCGATGACCGGATAGCCGCCGGTGGTGGGTGAATCGGCGAGGAAGACCACCGGCCTGCCGTCGGGCGGCACTTGCACCGCGCCCACGACCATGCCCTCGCTCGGCAGTTCCCCCTCGACGGCACGCTCCAGCGCGGGCCCGGCCGTACGCAGCGCGATGCGGTTGCTCCGCTCCGACACGGAGAAGCGGCCCGCCGCGAGGGTTCGCACGGCGGCGGCCGTGAACCAGTCGTCCCGGGGCCCGAGCCGCAGCGGCAGCACCAGTTCCCGGGGCGGCCCGGCGTGCGGTGCCAGATCGGCGTGGACGGGGAGACCGGGCTCCGGGCCCAGTGGCAGGACGTCACCGTCCTTCAGGGGCGGGGGCCCCAGTCCGGACAGCAGGTCGGTGGACCGGCTGCCGAGCACCGCCGGCACGGCGACGCCGCCGCCGACCGCGAGGTAGCTGCGCACGCCCCGCGTGGCGGGCCCCACCGCGAGCACCGCTCCGGCGGCGAGCCGCACGGGGCTGCCCCAGGGGGCGGGGCGGCCGTCCAGCAGCACCGGTGCCGGGGCGCCGGTGACCGCGGCGACAGCGGGACGGGTGAACCGCACGGTCACCCCGGTCAGCGTGGTCTCCAGGGTCGCGGCGTCCTCGGGATTGCCCACCAGGCGGTTGGCCAGCCGGTGGGCCGGCTGGTCGAGGGCCCCGGAACGGGCGACGCCGAGGGCCGCGTGACCGTACCGGCCGAGGTCCTGGACGGTGGTCAGCGCACCGGCCCTGATCACCTCCAGCCCGCCCTCGCTCATCCGCGGGCCCCCGCCTGCTCGGGGACGAACCGCACCCGCGTGCCGGGCGCGAGCAGCGCCGCCGGTTCGCGTTCCAGGTCCCACAGACGGACGGACGTGGTGCCGATCAACTGCCAGCCGCCCGGCGAACTCCTCGGGTAGATGCCCGTGTAGTGACCGGCGACGGCCACGGCACCGGCCGGGACGGCGGTGCGCGGCTCCGCCCGGCGCGGTACGGCGTACCGCCCGCCGAGGCCGGTCATGTACGCGAACCCCGGGGCGAACCCGCAGAAGGCGACGCGGTGTTCGGCACCGCTGTGCACCCGGGCCACCTCCTCCCGGCCCACCCCCCACCGCTGGGCGACCACCGCCAGGTCGGGCCCGTCGTAGCGCACGGGGATCTCCACCAGCGGGCCGCTCTGCGCCGCCCGGGCCGTCACGGACCAGCCGCGCAGCGCGGCGCGGAGTGCGCCGGTGTCGGGCACGCCGTACAGCAGCACGGTCCGCTCGCCGGGAACGATCTCGCGCACCGGCCCGAGGACGCCGTCACCGCGCCGGCGCAGGAGTTCGGCGTGCCAGGCCTGGGCCTCCTCGGCGGTCGCCAGATCGATGAGGAGGGAGTCCTCCCCGACCGCGAGGATCCTCACGCGAACGCCTCCAGCCGCACGCCCGCGTCCTCGAGCGCGGCCCGCACCCGCAGGGCCGTGGCCACCGCGCCCGGGGAGTCGCCGTGCAGGCACAGCGACCGGGCCCGCACGCTCACCCGCTCGCCGGTCAGGGCGGTGGTGGCACCGTCGCGGGCGAGGGCGACCGCCTGCCGGGTGACCTCGTGGGGATCGTCGATGAGCGCGCCCGACGTGCCGCGCGGCACGAGGGTCCCCGCGGCGGTGTAGGCCCGGTCGGCGAAGGCCTCCCCCACCACGCCGAGTCCCGCCCGCCGGGCCGCGCGTTCCATGGCCGAGCCGGGGAGGCAGAGCACCGGCAGCGCCGGATCCGCCAGCCGGGTGCCCGCGGCGACGGCGGCCGCCTGCTCCTCGTCGACGACGACCTTGTTGTAGAGGGCGCCGTGCGGTTTCACGTACGCCACCTGGGCCCCGGCGGCGCGGGCGAAAACCTCCAGCGCGCCGATCTGGTAGGTGATCTCGTCGGCCAGCTCGTCGGCGGGCACGTCCATCGCCCGCCGGCCGAACCCGGCCAGGTCCCGGTAGGAGACCTGGGCGCCGATGCGGACCCCGCGCTCGGCCGCGGTGTCGCACACCCGGCGCATGATGCCGGGGTCGCCCGCGTGGAAGCCGCAGGCGACGTTGGCGCTGGTCACCACGGAGAGCAGGGCCTCGTCATCGGTGAGGACCCACCGTCCGTAGCCCTCCCCCAGGTCCGCGTTGAGATCGATCACGAGGTCGGTCATGGGTATGGCTCCGGCTCCTTGGCGGGATCGCGTCCGGTCGGGCGACGCGAAGGACGGTGTCGGGCGCGTCGGCCTGGCCTGGACCGGCGTCGGAAGAGCTGCGTCCCCACCGTAGATTATCGTTGAACAATCCAACAAGAGTTGTGTTGTCTTGTTCCCCGCTTTTCGGTTGACTGGCCCCGGGCGGCGAGCCCGGGGCCGCCCCCGGAGCGGAGCGAATGAGGTGGGGACCATGGCAGCCGGCGTCGATCCGGCCGTTCTCGCGGGAGACCGCGCGCTGCTCGGACGCGCCAGCACCGCCGACCGCGTCGCCGACATCCTGCGCACCCGGATCTCCGAGGGGTACCTGCCCCCGGGGAGCAAGCTCTCCGAGGACGTGATCTCCGGGGCGCTGGGCGTGTCCCGCAACACCCTCCGCGAGGCGTTCCGGCTGCTGACGCACGAGAAGCTGCTGGTGCACGAGCTCAACCGCGGGGTCTTCGTCCGGGTCCTGGCCGTCCAGGACGTCGTCGACATCTACCGGGTACGGCGCCTGATCGAGTGCTCGGTCGTCCGGCACCTCGGGGCGCCGCCGTACGACCTGGCCGGGGCCGGGGACGCCGTCGCCGCGGGCGAGCGGGCCGCCGCCGGAGCGCAGTGGCGCGAGCTGGGCACGGCCGACATCCACTTCCACCAGGCGGTGGCCGACCTCGCCCGCAGCACGCGGCTCAGCGAGCTCATGACGGGCGTCCTCGCGGAACTGCGCCTGGCCTTCCACGTGATGGACGATCCGCGGGAGTTCCACGAGCCCTACCTGGGCGGCAACCGGCGGATCCTCTCCGCCCTCGAGGCTGCCGACCTGGTGAAGGCCGAACTGCTGCTGGCGTCCTACCTCGACGACGCCGAGAAGCAGCTCGTCCGGCGGTACTCGGAGACCGTCGCGGGCGGGGACGGTCCCCGCTAGGCCGTGTCGTCAAATGAGCGCCGGCCGCCCGAAGGGCGGGCCCAGCGGCGTCTGGTGCGGTGCATCGCAAGGCGGAGAGTCGTCCTCGTAGTGGGCTACTCGGACGATTCGACAACGCAGCGAGGTGCCGTGCCGGGCGTCGCTGGGCAGGCGGGCATTTGACGACACGACCTAGGCCCCGCGGGCAGGCGGCAACGGGTGGTGCACGGCGAAGCCGCGCGTCCCCGGATTGTTCAACAATCCATCCCCGCCCGGGCGAGTCACTGCAAAGAGCCGCGCGGCCGCCCGCTCCGGCGGGCCCGGCGACCCGTGCACGGCGCAGCCGAGACTCATGCGTCATCGGGACTGCCCGCGGCGCGGCGGATCCGTAGGCTGATGTCACAGCGCAGCACCGCCAGACCCAGCCTTTGGACGGAGCCGTTCGATGAAGATGCTGATCAATGTCCCGGAGACCGTGGTGGCCGACGCGCTGCGGGGATTCGCGGCCGCGCACCCGGAACTCGCGGTGGACGTGGAGAACCGCGTGATCGTGCGCCGGGACACCCCGGTCGCCGGGAAGGTCGGGCTGATCTCCGGCGGCGGGTCCGGGCACGAGCCCCTGCACGGCGGGTTCGTGGGGCGCGGGATGCTCGACGGAGCGTGCCCCGGAGAGGTGTTCACCTCCCCCGTCCCCGACCAGATGGTGCGCGCCGCGGCCGCCGTGGACAGCGGCGCCGGTGTGCTGTTCATCGTGAAGAACTACACGGGCGACGTGCTGAACTTCGACATGGCCGCCGAGCTGGCCGAGGACGAGGGCATCGTGGTCGCCAAGGTCCTGGTCAACGACGACGTCGCGGTGACCGACAGCCTCTACACGGCGGGGCGGCGCGGTACCGGCGCCACGCTCTTCGTGGAGAAGATCGCGGGCGCGCTGGCGGAGGAGGGCGCGCCGCTGGAGCGCGTCGAGGCGGTCGCACGGCGGGTCAACGAGGTCTCGCGGAGCTTCGGCGTGGCGCTGACCGCGGTCAGCACCCCCGCCAAGGGCGCCCCGACCTTCGACCTGCCGGCCGGCGAGCTGGAGCTGGGCATCGGCATCCACGGCGAGCCGGGCCGGGAGCGCCGGGCGATGATGACCGCGGGCGAGATCGCGGAGGTGGCGGTCGACGCGCTCCTCGACGACTTCCGGCCGGACGGGCCGGTGCTGCTGCTGGTGAACGGCATGGGCGGAACCCCGCTGCTGGAGCTGTACGGGTTCAACGCCGACGTGCACCGCGTGCTGGCGGCGCGCGGCGTGACCGTCGCCCGCACACTGGTCGGCAACTACGTGACGTCGCTGGACATGGCGGGCGCGTCGGTGTCGCTGTGTCAGGTGGACGAGGAGCTGCTGCGGCTGTGGGACGCGCCGGTGAGTACGCCGGGCCTGCGCTGGGGCGCCTGAGCGAGCAGAAGGAGCGGGAGAGATGAGCGACGCATCGTCCACCGGAGCGGGCCAGGTGATCGACACGGCCTTCCTCCGCCGCTGGCTCACCGCCGCGGCCTCGGTGATCGAGCGTGAGGCGGACCGGCTGACGGAGCTGGACTCCCCCATCGGGGACGCCGACCACGGCGCGAACATGCGGCGCGGCTTCGTCGCGGCGCGCACCGCGGTGGAGAAGGAGCCGCCGGACACACCGGGCGGCGTGCTGGTGCTGGTCGGGCGGCAGCTGATCAGTACGGTCGGCGGGGCCTCGGGGCCGCTGTACGGGACGCTGCTGCGCAAGGCGGGCAAGGCCCTTGGCGACGCGGCGCAGGTCGCTCCCGAGCAGTTCGCGCAGGCACTGCGGGAGGGGGTGGACGGGGTCGCGCAACTGGGCGGCGCGGCGCAGGGCGACAAGACCATGCTGGACGCGCTGGTGCCGGCCGTGGAGGCCCTGTCCTTCGCCCTGGACAAGGGCGCGGGGCTCACCGAGGCGCTGTCGGCCGCCGCCATCGCCGCCGACGAGGGGGCGTTGGCCACGGTGCCGATGCAGGCCCGCAAGGGACGGGCGAGCTATCTCGGGGAGCGCAGCATCGGCCACCAGGACCCCGGGGCGACGTCCTCCTCGCTCCTGGTGGGCGCGCTGGCCGACACGGCACGGGGCGGTGGCGCATGACGGTCGGGGTGGTGCTGGTCTCGCACAGCGCCGCCGTCGCGGAGTCGGTGGCCCGCCTGGCGACCGGTCTGAGCGGCGGCGGGGCCGAGGTGCCGGTGGCCGCGGCGGGCGGGACGCCCGACGGCGGGCTCGGCACGGACGCCGAGAAGATCGCCGCCGCCGCGCGTTCGGTGGACCGGGGTGAGGGTGTCGCCGTCCTCGCCGACCTGGGCAGCGCGGTGCTGACGGTGAAGGCGCTGCTGTCCGACGAGGACGAACTGCCGCCGGGCACCCGGCTGGTCGACGCGCCCTTCGTCGAGGGCGCCGTGGCGGCGGTGGTCACGGCGTCGGCGGGCGCCGATCTGGACGCGGTGGCCGCGGCGGCTCAGGACGCGTACACGTTCCGCAAGACCTGAGCGGCACCGCGGCCGCCGGCGGCGGTCGGCTGCCGCCGGCAGGCGTCATCGGGCGCCATCGGGTGTCAGCGCCGGTGGGCGCCGGTCCCGTACCGGCGCTCGAAGCGCTCGACGCGTCCGGCGGTGTCCAGGACACGGGCGTTGCCGGTGTAGTAGGGGTGGCTCGCGGAGGAGATCTCCACGTCGACCACCGGATAGGTGCTGCCGTCCTCCCAGACCACGGTCTTCTCGCTGGTCATCGTGGAGCGGGTGAGGAAGGCGTGGTCCGCGGCGCGGTCGCGGAAGACGACCGGGCGGTAGGCGGGGTGGATCGTGTGCTGCACGGTGTGCTCCAAGTCGCGGAAGGGACGGGTGGACGGGGGACGGGGGTCCGGGTCGCGGTCAGCGCTCCTCGCGGAACGGCACGTGACGGCCGACGGCCGGGTCGTACTTGCTGAGGACCATGCGGTCCGGGTCGTTGCGCCGGTTCTTGCGGGTGACGTAGGTCGTCCCGGTACCGGCGGTCGACCGGAGCCTGATCACCGGGCGCTGCTCACTGCGTGCCATGCGGGGCCCTCTCTGCTTCCGTAATGGTTTTCATTTCCTTCGGACGTACCCCTCAACACGGGGGCCGGGCCGTCCATTCCCGCCGTTCGCCGCCCGGTGCGGCGAAGATGGAGACAGGGGGCGTCCCGCACGGCGACAGGAGGGCCGGCACCGATGGCCCGAGGCCCGCACCGGCACACCGCGGCGGCCCCGCTCGCCCTGTCCCGCGGGGCGCTCTGCTTCCTGGCCATGGCCTACCTGCTGATCGCCGGGTGCGTGATCCTCGACCTGACCAGCGGTCCGCAGACCACCCTGGCCCCCGTGCTGGCGGCCCTTCCGGTGCTCGCCGGTGCGCACTCCCGCCGCGCCCGCGGGCCCCTGGCGGCCGGGGCGCTCGCGATCGGCCTGGTCTTCGCCCTCGCGGCGGCGAACCACGGGGTCCCGGCCCTGGTCCACGTGGCGTCCGCGATCACCGTGCTCGCGGTGACCTTCACCAGCACCGGCGCCGTCGTCCTGATCACGGGGCGGGAACGGGAACTGGCCCGGGTGCGCGGGGTCGCCGAGGCGGCGCAGAGCGCCCTGCTGCGCCCGCCGCCTCCCCGGGTCGGCCGGCTGCGCGTGGCGGTGCGGTACGTGGCGGCCGAGGCGGAGGCCAGGATCGGCGGGGACCTGTACGAGGTGGTGCCGACCGACTATGGGGTGCGGGTACTCCTGGGCGACGTGCGCGGCAAGGGGCTGGCCGCCGTGGAGACCGCCGCCGACGTCCTCGGCGCCTTCCGGGACGCGGCGCGCACCGAACCGGGCCTGGACGCGGTGGCCGCCCGGCTCGACGGCGTACTCGCCCGGCGCGGCGGCGCCGAGGACTTCGTCACCGCCCTGCTGCTCACGGTGCCGGAGACCGACGACGCCGCCGTCCTCGTCGACTGCGGCCACCCCGCCCCGCTGCTGTGGCACGACGGCACCGTGACCGAGGTGGCGTCCGAGGCCCCGGGGCCGCCGCTGGGACTGCTCGGGCTGACCGCGGGCCGCTACCGCCCGCAGACCGTCCCCTTCCACCGCGACGACCTGCTACTGCTCTTCACCGACGGGGTCGTCGAGGCCCGCGACCGGCGGCGCCGCTTCTACCCGCTCACGGAGCGCGTGCGGGAGATGCCCGAGCAGGACCCGGACGCCCTGCTCGACCGGGTGCTGGCCGACCTCCGCTCCTGGACCGGCGGCGGACTCGACGACGACGCGGCGCTGCTGGCCCTGCGCCGCACACGGTGACGTCCGCGCGTGTCTTGACTTCCCCGGCCCCCGGCCCCACATTTCTGACGCAATGTCAGATTCCAGCACCGGAGGTCCGCCGTGTCCCTGCCCGCCGCCCCGGCCCCCGTCGCCGACGAACGTACGGAGCGGCCCTCCCGCCGCCGGGTGCTGCGCGGCGCGGCCGCCGGCACCGGCGCCGGGCTGCTGTTCGCCGCCGGGCTGACGGCGGCGGCACCGGCGCGGGCCGCGGACGTGCCGGTGGTGGGCGAGTACGACGTCGTGGTGGTGGGATCGGGAGCCGCCGGGATGACGGCGGCACTGACGGCCGCGGCACGCGGGCTGAGCTGCGTCGTGGTGGAGAAGGCCGGCACGTTCGGCGGCTCCGCGGCGCGCTCGGGGGCCGGGATCTGGATCCCCTGCAATCCGGTGCTCCTGGCCGCCGGGGTGCCGGACACCCCGCAGAAGGCCGCCGCGTACCTCGCGGCGGTGGTCGGCGGCGAGGTGCCGGCGGATCGGCAACGGGCCTTCCTGACCCACGGTCCGGCCATGATCGCCTTCGTCATGGCCCACAGCCCGCTGCGTTTCCGCTGGATGGAGGGGTACAGCGACTACTATCCGGAGCTGCCCGGCGGGCTGCCGAACGGCCGCTCCATCGAGCCCGACCAGCTCGACGGGAATGTGCTCGGTCCGGAGCTCGCCCGCCTCAACCCCCCGTACCTGCCGGTCCCCGACGGGCTGGTCGTCTTCAGCTCGGACTACAAGTGGCTCAACCTGGCCGCCGTCAGCGCCAAGGGCCTGGCCGTCTCCGCCGCCTGCCTCGCCCGCGGCACCGAGGCCGCTCTCAAGGGGCAGAAGCCCCTCACCATGGGCCAGGCGCTGGCCGGCGGGCTGCGCGCCGGTCTGCTGCGGGCGGGGGTGCCCGTACGGCTGAACACCCCGCTGGTGGACCTGGAGGTCGAGAACGGGGCCGTCACCGGGGTGGTCGTCGCGGCCGGCGGCGACCCCGGCCTGATCCGGGCCCGGCGCGGCGTCGTGATCGGATCCGGCGGCTTCGAGCACAACGCGGCCATGCGCGCGCAGTACCAGCGACAGCCCATCGGCACCGCCTGGACGGTCGGCGCGAAGGAGAACACCGGCGACGGCATCCGCGCCGGGGAGCGCGCCGGGGCGGACCTGGACCTGATGGAGGACGCGTGGTGGGGCCCGGCGATCCCGCTGCCCGGCCGGCCGTACTTCTGCCTCGCCGAGCGGACCCTGCCCGGCGGGCTGATCGTCGACCAGGCCGGCGAGCGCTTCGTGAACGAGGCCGCGCCGTACAGCGACGTCGTCCACGTGATGTACGACCGGAACGCCGCCGACCCCACCATCCCCGCATGGCTGATCACCGACCAGAACTACCGCAACCGCTACCTCTTCGGGGACATCGCCCCGGCGCTGCCCTTCCCCGACGACTGGTACGGCTCCGGCGCCGTCCGCAAGGCCTGGACCCTGAGCGCGCTCGCCGGGGAGATCGGGGTACCGCCGGCGGCCCTGCGCGCGACGGTCGGCCGCTTCAACGGCCAGGCGCTCACCGGCCGCGACCCCGACTTCCACCGCGGCGACAGCGCGTACGACCACTACTACACCGACCCCGCCGTGCTGCCGAACTCCTGCCTGGCTCCGCTCTGGCTGCCGCCCTTCCACGCCTTCAAGATCGTCCCCGGGGACCTCGGCACCAAGGGCGGCATGCGCACCGACGCCCGGGCCCGGGTGCTGCGCCCCGACGGGACGGTCATCGCGGGCCTGTACGCCGCGGGCAACGCCAGCGCGGCCGTCATGGGCCACAGCTACGCGGGGGCCGGCTCGACCATCGGACCCGCGATGACCTTCGGCTACATAGCGGCCAACGACATCGCCGACCACTGAACCCGGCGGCCGTTCAGGACCGCTCCACCGCCTCGACCTCGGCGATCGCCTCGCCGAGCCACTGCGACCAGAAAGTCTCCAGCTCGATGCCCGCGCGCAGCACCACATGCCGCAGGCGGTCCTCGTCGGCCCCGCGCCCCGGCGGGAAGTCTCGCCGCTCGATCTCGGCATATTCCGCCAACTGCCGCTCGTGCAACTCCAGATGGCGGCGCAGTTCCGCGGCGAGGCCGTCCGTCCCGACCACCGCCGCGGCACGCAGCCGCAGCAACAGCGGGTCGCGGATGGGCTTGGGGTCCTCCGCGGCCGCCACCCAGCCGGTCAGCTCGGCGCGGCCCGCGGGCAGCACCTCGTACTCCTTGCGCTGCCCGCGGGCGGGCTGCGCCGCGGGCAGGGCGCGGATCAGTCCCGCCTCCTCCAGCCGCCCGAGCTCGCGGTAGATCTGCTGGTGCGTCGCCGACCAGAAGTAGCGGATCGAGCGGTCGAAGCGCCGCGCCAGCTCCAGGCCCGAGGACGGCTTCTCCAGCAGGGCGGTGAGGATGGCGTGCGGCAGCGACATGCCCGCATCCTACGGAGCGGCCGGGGTCACAGCGCCGCGGCCACTTCGGTCCCCTGGCGGATGGCGCGCTTGGCGTCCAGCTCGGCCGCGACGTCGGCGCCGCCGATGAGGTGCACGGAGTGCCCGGCCGCGCGCAGCGCCTCGTACAGGTCGCGGCGCGGCTCCTGACCGGCGCACAGCACGACGGTGTCGACGGGCACGGTGCGCCGCTCGCCGTCCACCGTGATGTGCAGGCCCTCGTCGTCGATGCGCTCGTAGACGGCGCCCGCGACCATGGTGACGCCGCGGTGCTTGAGCTCGGTGCGGTGGATCCAGCCGGTGGTCTTGCCCAGCCCCGCACCGACCTTGGTGGTCTTGCGCTGCAGCAGATGGACGGTGCGCGGCGGCCTCGGCCGCTCGGGCGCCCGCAGCCCGCCGGGCCCGCGGTACTCGGTGTCGACGCCCCACTGCCGGAAGTACGTCTCCGGGTCCCGGCTCGCGCCCTCGCCGCCGTCGGTGAGGAACTCCGCGACGTCGAAGCCGATGCCGCCCGCGCCGACGACGGCGACCCGCTCGCCGACCGGGGCACCGTCGCGCAGCACGTCGAGGTAGCTCAGCACGCTCGGGTGGTCGACGCCGGGGATCTCCGGGGTGCGCGGGGTGACGCCGGTGGCCAGGACGATCTCGTCGAAGCCCCGGTCCGCCAGGGACTCCGCCGTGACGTGGGTGCCCAGGCGGAGTTCCACCCCCTCCTCGGCGAGCCGGGTGCGGAAGTAGCGCAGCGTCTCGTCGAACTCCTCCTTGCCCGGCACCTTGCGGGCGATGTTCAGCTGCCCGCCGATCCTGTCGGCGGCGTCGAAGAGGGTGACCGCGTGGCCGCGCTCGGCCGCCGAGACCGCGCAGGCGAGCCCGGCCGGCCCGGCGCCGACGACGGCGACGTTCTTGCGCAGGCGGGTGGGGAGGAGCACGAGTTCGGTCTCGTGGCAGGCCCGGGGGTTGACCAGGCAGGAGGTGAGCCTGCCGCTGAAGGTGTGGTCCAGGCACGCCTGGTTGCAGCCGATGCAGGTGTTGATGGCGTCCGCGCGGCCCTCGCGGGCCTTGGCGACGAAGTCCGGGTCGGCCAGCATCGGGCGTGCCATCGACACCATGTCGGCGAAGCCCTCGGCGAGCAACCGCTCGGCCACCTCGGGGGTGTTGATGCGGTTGCTGGTGACCAGCGGCACCGAGACCGCGCCCATCAGCTTCCTCGTCACCCAGGTGTAGGCGCCGCGCGGGACGGAGGTGGCGATGGTGGGGATGCGCGCCTCGTGCCAGCCGATGCCGGTGTTGATGATCGTGGCGCCGGCCGCCTCGATCTCCTTGGCCAGGGAGACGACCTCCTCCAGCGTGGAGCCGCCGGGCACCAGGTCCAGCATGGACAGCCGGTAGACGATGATGAAGTCGGGGCCGACCCGCTCGCGGGTGCGGCGGACGATCTCCAGCGGGAAGCGGGTCCGGTTCTCGTAGGAGCCGCCCCAGCGGTCGTCGCGGTGATTGGTGGCGGAGGCGAGGAACTCGTTGATCAGGTAGCCCTCGGAGCCCATGATCTCGACGCCGTCGTAGCCGGCCCGCTGCGCGAGCGCCGCCGCCCGCACGAAGTTCTCGACGGTCTGCTCGACCTCCTCGTCGGTGAGGGCGTGCGGGACGTAGGGGCTGATCGGCGCCTGCAGGGCGCTCGGGGCGACCAGGTCGGGGTGGTACGCGTACCGGCCGAAGTGCAGGATCTGCATCGCGATGCGGCCGCCCGCGCGGTGCACGGCGTCGGTGACGACGGCGTGCCGCGCGGCCTCGGCCTCGGTGGTCATCCGGGCGCCGCCCGGATAGGGGCGGCCCCGGTCGTCGGGGGCGATGCCACCGGTCACGATGAGGCCGACGCCGCCGCGGGCCCGGGCGGCGTAGAACGCGGCCATCCGCTCGAAGCCGCCCTCGGCCTCCTCCAGCCCGACGTGCATCGAGCCCATGAGCACCCGGTTCGGGAGCGTGGTGAAGCCGAGGTCGAGCGGGCTCAGCAGGTGCGGGTACGGGCTCATCGCGGGGTCTCCTCGGGCGGCGGCGCGCGGTGTCGTCGCGACTTTTGTAGACCACCCGAAGGGGATTGTGCAACCAGTTGCAAAAGTGGCCCTCGCTACTCCTCCCGGCGGTTCCACCGCGGATCGCGGCCGGTGCTCGCCAGCAGCGCCTCGAAGGCGGACGCCCCGGCGGGTACGGGGGCGGGCTCGCCGAAGACCCCCATCGTGCGGGCGGTCGGCCCCATCGCGGCCACCAGTTCCTCCAGCGCCCGCAGCCCGTCGGCGTCCGGCGCGTACGGCAGCCCGGTGGCGCGGGCGAGGTCCCAGGCGTGCACGGTCAGATCGAGCAGGGCCATCGCGCCGACGGTGTGGGCGGGCAGGTTCATGGATCCGGCCACGCCCTCGTCCGCGCCCGGAACCGACCAGGCGTCGGCCAGCAGCGCGGTCTCCTTCTCGAAACGCTCGCGCCAGCCGTCGCCGTACTCGGTCAGCCGGTCCGGGGTGACCGAGAAGTCGGCCTCTTCGCGGGCCGCGAGGGCCTGGAAGCCCACGACCACGTGGAAGAGGTGGTTGAGCAGGTGTCTCACGTCGTACTCGGCGCACGGCGTCGGCACGTCCAGGGCGTCGTCCGGCAGCGCGCGCACCACGGGCAGCGCCCGGTCGCGGGCGGCGGCGATCAGTTCACCGGTCCTCGTCGTCATGGGACCGACGCTAGGGCGGGGCGGGCTCCGGCGGCTTGAAGAAATGCGACACGGGGCCCGTAGGATCGCCGGTATGGCAGGTCCGGACAGCCCGCGCCGCGACACCCGGGGCATCGTCGACGCCCCGGAGCTCTTCGCGCGCGTCCGCTTCCGGCGCCGGACGCCGGCGCCGGCGCTGCGGCCGTACCTGGAGCACTACTGGCTGATCGACTGGGACCTCGCCGAGCCGTACGCCTCGCATGTCGTACCGCACCCCTCGGTCAACATCGTCTTCCAGCGCTACGGCACCGCACCGGGCTTCGGAGAGGTCGCGGGCATCGGCCTGGAGCTGTTCACGCAGAAGTTGGAGGCGTCCGGGCGCGTCTGCGGGATCCAGTTCCGGCCGGGCGGCTTCCGGCCGTTCGCGCCCGCGGTGCCCGTGTCGCACTGGACGGGGCGTCGGGTCCGGCTGGACGAGGCGCTGCCCGGACTCGGTACCGCACCCGGGGAGGTGCTCGGCCCGGAGGACGAGGACGCCCGCGTGGCCGCCCTCGACGCCTTCCTGCTGTCCCTGTCCCCCACGCCCGACCCGCAGGCGGACCTGGCGACGGCGCTGGCCGACCGCGTCCGCCACGACCGGTCCATCCTGCGCGTCGACGACTTCGCCCGCGCCGAGGGCATGTCGCCCCGCTCACTGCAGCGGCTCTTCGCCGCGTACGTGGGCGTCAGCCCCAAGTGGGTCATCCTCCGCTACCGGATCCACGAGGCCCTGGAGCGCGCGGAGTCCGAGGCGTCCGTCGACTGGGCCGCCCTCGCCGCGGAGCTCGGCTACAGCGACCAGGCCCATCTGGTGCGGGACTTCACCGCGACCGTGGGCGTGCCGCCCACCGCCTACGCGGGCTGAGCACCGGCGCCCGCGGACGGTGCCGTCGCGGCGGCACCGTCCGGGAGCGGTCGTCAGGACGCGGGCGCGAGGGCCTGGGCGTCGGCGGCGATCAGGGCGGCCCGTCCGGCGTCGAGGCCCTTGCCCGACCGCACCCGCGCCCCAGGTGGCGAGGGTGGAGTACCGCTTCTGGCCGAGCAGGGTGGCCATGGCGCCGATCGAAGCGTCCGCGGCGCCCGAGGTGAGGATGACGTGGGTCGGACCGGTCGCGTCCGCCCGGAGGGTGAAGACCGACGCGCGACCGCGGTGCCGCCCGGCCCCGCCGGCCCCGACGCCTCGGCGCGCGGGATGTGCTCCCCGGCGGCGAGTGCGGTCAGGTCCAGCGGGGGATGGCGTCCCGCCAAGTGGTGTAACCGATCAAGCCGACGGAATCCCCGGGTCGTGTCCCGAATCGCTGTCGCCGGAGGCGGTGTTGAGGCTCCCCGAGCCGGGACCAGCGGTGATCGCACGACGGCGCGCAGGGGCACGTGCCGGACCGCTCCGAAGCGGAGGCGATGGACCGTGATCGGCTACACCACGACGGGGGACACGACCCAGCGGGGCGCCCGTCGCGACGGGACGTGGGTCAAGGGTGAGCGCCACCTTCCCCGCGTCCCGGCTCTGTGCCGCCGACACCGGGACCTGGTCCCGGTCGAGGTCCGCGCCGGGCGCCGGGGAGGTGACCGTCACCGCGGGCTTGCCGGGGCCTGCGGCAGGAACGAGGACGACACGACGTGCGGGCGCCTTCCCCGTCCCGGGGCGGCGCGGTTGCCAACTTCAGCCTCCTGCGGAGGCGTCGGGGAGGCCCATCACGGGGCATACCGACATCGAGT
This sequence comes from Streptomyces sp. NPDC026673, assembly GCF_040638135.1. NCBI lineage: Bacteria > Bacillati > Actinomycetota > Actinomycetes > Kitasatosporales > Streptomycetaceae > Streptomyces > Streptomyces sp. NPDC026673. The sequence continues at coordinate 92,640 of NZ_JBEZXR010000003.1, forward strand.
GCGCGCAAGCGGCTCGATCCCCCCACACAGGTGCCCAGATGTCGTCGCGTCACGCGGCAGAGGAGGCCTGCCCCATGGCCGATCCCATCACTCCCCGGCTCACCCCGATCCCCATCGACGGCATGACGCCCTGCGGCCGCATCGCGACCGGCGCGGCGGCACCGTGCGGAGAGCCCGCGCGGTGGCACATCCAGTGGCTCCCCGGGCACGGCTCGTTCGCGTGCGCGGGACACATGGCGGAGGCGCGGCGGCTGTTCGCGTACATCGACCGCCACCAGGTCGGCCCGGACTGCAACATGCCCGGGGCACTGTGGTCGGCGGGGCGGTGCGCGGTGCCCCGGGGCCAGGCGCGGGCGGCCTGACCAGGGGGCCGCACGTCCTCACCCCGAGAAGGCCTCGAGGATGCGCGCGGCGGCCAGGGTGGGCGTCAGCGTTCCCTCGCGGACCTGCCGTTCGATCTCCGGGGCCAGCCGGCGCACCTCGGGATGGCCTCGGAGCCGGCCCAGCAGTTCGTCGCGGACCATGCTCCAGGCCCACTCCGTCTGCTGGTCGCGCCGCTTGGCCGCCAGCCGGCCCGTGGACTCCAGCAGGGTGCGGTGCTGCTCCAGCCGCTCCCACAGGGTGTCGAGGCCGGTGCCCTCGCGCGCGCTGCAGGTCAGCACGGGCGGGGTCCACGCCGCGTCCACCGGGGTCATCATCCGCAGGGCGCCGGACAGTTCGCGGGCGGCGGCGCGGGCGTCGCGCTCGTGCGGGCCGTCGGCCTTGTTGACCGTGATGACGTCGGCGAGTTCCAGCACGCCCTTCTTGATGCCCTGGAGCTGGTCGCCCGTGCGGGCCAGCGTCAGCAGCAGAAAGGTGTCGACCATCCCCGCGACGGCGGTCTCCGACTGGCCGACGCCCACGGTCTCCACGAGCACGACGTCGTAACCCGCCGCCTCCACCACGACGATGGACTCCCGGGTGGCCTTGGCCACGCCGCCGAGCGTCCCGGCCGACGGGGACGGCCGCACGAAGGCGGAACGGTCCACCGACAGGCGCTCCATCCGGGTCTTGTCGCCCAGGATGGAGCCGCCGGTGAGCGTGGACGAGGGGTCGACGGCGAGCACCGCCACCCGGTGGCCGAAGCCGGTGAGCAGAGTGCCGAAGGCGTCGATGAAGGTGGACTTCCCCACCCCCGGCACTCCGCTGATGCCGATCCTGCGGGCCTTGCCCGCGTGCGGCAGCAGCTCGGTCAGGAGCCGCTGGGCGAGCTCCCGGTGGTCGGGCCGCGACGACTCCACCAAAGTGATGGCACGCGCGATCCAGGCCCGGGAGCCGTCCAGCACGCCCTTGACGTAAGCGTCGAGATCGATGGTCGGCGGCATGGGCTCACAGTTCGTGGCCGAGCGCGGCGGCGAGCCGCGTGACCAGGTCGTGGGCGGAGTCCGGGATGACGGTGCCGGGCCCGAAGACGGCGGCCGCGCCCGCGGCGAGCAGTTCCGGGACGTCCTGCGGCGGGATGACGCCGCCGACCACGATCATGATGTCCTCCCGGCCCTCGGCCGCCAGTTCCTCGCGCAGCGCGGGCACGAGCGTGAGGTGGCCGGCGGCGAGCGAGGAGACGCCGACGATGTGCACATCGGCCTCCACCGCCTGGCGGGCGACCTCGGCGGGGGTCTGGAAGAGCGGTCCGACGTCCACCGTGAACCCGAGGTCGGCGAAGGCGGTGGCGATGACCTTCTGACCGCGGTCGTGGCCGTCCTGGCCCATCTTGGCGACGAGGATGCGCGGGCGGCGGCCCTCGGCCTCCTCGAAGCGGTCGACCAGCGCGCGGGTGCGCTCCACCGACGGCGACTCCCCTGCCTCGTTGCGGTACACACCGGAGATCGTACGAATCTGCCCGGCGTGCCGGCCGTACACCTTCTCCAGGGCGTCGGAGATCTCGCCCACGGTGGCCTTGGCGCGGGCCGCGTCCACCGCGAGTGCCAGCAGGTTGCCCTCCAGGCCCTGTCCCGCGCCGCGCTCGGCGGCGGTGGTCAGCGCGGCGAGCGCGTCCTGGCAGGCGGCCTCGTCGCGCTCCTCGCGCAGCCGGCGCAGCTTGGCGATCTGCCGGCCGCGCACGGAGGAGTTGTCGACCTTCAGGACCTCGATCTGCTCGTCGCTGTCCACCCGGTACTTGTTGACGCCGATGACCGGCTGGCGGCCGGAGTCGATACGGGCCTGCGTACGGGCCGCGGCCTCCTCGACGCGCATCTTGGGGATGCCCGCGTCGATGGCCTGCGCCATGCCCCCGGCGGCCTCGACCTCCTGGATGTGCTGCCAGGCGCGGCGCGCGAGGTCGTACGTCAGCTTCTCGACGTAGGCGGAGCCGCCCCAGGGGTCGATGACCCGGTTGGTGCCCGCCTCCTGCTGCAGCAGCAGCTGGGTGTTGCGCGCGATGCGCGCGGAGAAGTCGGTGGGCAGGGCCAGCGCCTCGTCGAGGGCGTTGGTGTGCAGCGACTGGGTGTGGCCCTGGGTGGCGGCCATCGCCTCCACGCAGGTGCGCGTGACGTTGTTGAAGACGTCCTGCGCGGTCAGCGACCAGCCGGAGGTCTGTGAGTGGGTGCGCAGGGAGAGCGACTTGGCGCTCTTCGGCTCGAACTGCCGGACCAGCTTCGCCCACAGCAGCCGGGCCGCGCGCAGCTTGGCGACCTCCATGAAGAAGTTCATGCCGATCGCCCAGAAGAACGAGAGCCGCGGGGCGAAGGCGTCCACGTCCAGGCCGGCGCCGAGCCCGGCGCGGAGGTACTCCACGCCGTCGGCGAGGGTGTACGCGAGCTCCAGGTCGGCCGTGGCCCCGGCCTCCTGGATGTGGTAGCCGGAGATGGAGATCGAGTTGTAGCGTGGCATCTTCTGCGAGGTATAGGAGAAGATGTCGGAGATGATCCGCATCGAGGGCTTCGGCGGATAGATGTAGGTGTTGCGGACCATGAACTCCTTGAGGATGTCGTTCTGGATGGTCCCCGCCAGCTTCTCGGGCGGTACGCCCTGCTCCTCCGCGGCCACGATGTAGAGCGCCAGCACCGGCAGCACGGCACCGTTCATCGTCATCGACACGGTCATCCGGTCCAGCGGGATGCCGTCGAAGAGCTGCCGCATGTCGTAGATCGAGTCGATGGCGACGCCCGCCATGCCGACGTCGCCGGTGACGCGCGGGTGGTCGCTGTCGTAGCCGCGGTGGGTCGGCAGGTCGAAGGCGACCGACAGGCCCTTCTGGCCGGCGGCGAGGTTGCGCCGGTAGAAGGCGTTGGACTCCTCGGCGGTGGAGAAGCCCGCGTACTGCCGGATCGTCCAGGGCTGGTTGACGTACATCGTCGGATAGGGGCCGCGCAGATAGGGCGCGATGCCCGGATAGGTGCCCAGGAAGTCCAGGCCCTCCAGGTCGCGGCCGGTGTAGAGCGGCTTGACGCCGATGCCCTCGGGCGTCTCCCACACCAGGTCCTCGGCGCCGCGGCCGGTGGCCTCCTTGACCGCGGCGCGCCACTGCTCCTCTCCGGCGCCGTTCCCGGCGGCCGGTCCCAGCTCGATCTCCGAGAAGTCCGGGATCCGCATCACGCCACTCCCATCCGGTCGAGAACGGAGGTCAGGACGGCGACCGCGTCGCCGCCCGCGAAGACGAAGCCGTCGACGCCGGCCTCCGTGTAGGCCTGCTCGCGTTCGCCGGGGCGCCCGGCCAGGAACACCCGGCCGGCGCCGGCCGCCTTCAGCGCCGCGGCGACGGCCGCCGCCTGCTCCTCGTACAGCGCGTCACTGGAGCACAGGCACGCGACGCCGGCGCCGCTGCGGGCGAAGGCCTCGGCCGCGGTCGCGGCGTCGACGGAGACCGGCTCGTGGACGGGCTCCACGCCGCCGGCCTGGAAGAGGTTGGCGGCGAAGGTCACGCGGCCGGTGTGCGCGGCGGCGGGGCCGAGGGCGGCGAGGAAGACCCTGGGGCGGGACCCGGTGGCCGCCAGGTGGGCGTCCGAGCGGGCGCGGAGTCCCTCGTACGCCTCGTCGCGGCGGACCTTCGGCAGACCGCCGGAGGGGGCGGCCGGGGCCGGATCGCGCACGACGGGCGGCTCGGACAGCAGCGGGAACTCGCTGACCCCGGTGATGGGCTCACGCCGCTTGGCCAGCGCCTGGGTGCGCTTCGCCCAGGTCGCGGCGAGACGTTCGCCGGCGAGGCCGCAGGCGAGGGCGGCGCCCTGGCCGCCGGCCCGCTCCAGCTCCCGGAACCAGTCCCAGGCGGCCTCGGCGAGTTCCTCGGTGAGCCGCTCCACGTACCAGGAGCCGCCCGCCGGGTCGACGACCCGGGCCAGGTGCGACTCCTCCAGCAGGATGGTGGAGGTGTTGCGGGCGATGCGGCGCGCGAAGGCGTCCGGCAGGCCGAGCGCGTGGTCGAAGGGCAGCACCGTGACCGAGTCGGCACCGCCGACTCCGGCGCCGAGCGTCGCGACGGTGGTGCGGAGCATGTTCACCCACGGGTCGCGGCGGGTCATCATCACCGGCGAGGTGACGGCGTGCTGGCGCTGGGCCGCGGCGGCCGTGCTCGCGCCGCACACCTCGGCGACGCGGGCCCACAGCCGCCGGGCGGCGCGCAGCTTGGCGATCGTCAGGAACTGGTCGGCGGTGGCGGCGTAGCGGAACTCCAGCTGCCCGCAGGCCGCGTCGACCGGCAGACCGGCCTCGGTGAGCGCCCGCAGGTAGGCCACGCCGGTGGCGAGGGAGGCGCCGAGTTCCTGCGCGGCCGAACCGCCCGCCTCGTGGTACGGCAGGGCGTCCACGGTCAGCGCGCGCAGCCCGGGGTACTCCTCGTGCGCCCGGCGGGCGAGCCGTACGGCGGCGGCGGTGAGCACGGGGAGGGCGTCGGCGTCCCCGGTACGGGCGACATGCCCGAGGGGGTCGGCGCCGAGGTTGCCGCGCGCCGTCTCGCGGGACACGCCGCGCCGCTCGTACAGCGCGAGCAGCGCCTGCCCGGCCGCCTCGAAGTCCGCGCCCGCGTCGAGGACGACGGGGGCCAGGTCGAGATAGACGCCCTCGAGGGCCGCGCCGAACGCGGCCACCGGCAGGCCGGCGTCGCCCAGCACGAGCCAGAGGGAGGTGACGCCGTTCTCCAGGTCGGCGAGCACGGCCTCGTTCGCGCGGGCCGCGTCGGGACGGGCGTGGCGCTGGCGTACGTCCCACCCGCCGAGGACGCCGCCCGCCGGGGCGCCGCCCCGGGTGAACGGCGCGAAGCCGGGCAGGCCGACGCGGTCGCCGAAGTCGTCGGGCGCGCCGGGCGCGCCGGGCGCGGTGTACAGCGGGCGCGTGGTCAGCCCGTCTTCGAGAGTGGTGGACAGCGCGTCCTCCGCCGCCTGACCCGAGACGTCCTTGCCCGCCTTGCGCAGGACACCCTCTACGAGGCGCTGCCACTGCTCGTGGGTCGCATCCGGGAATTCGGCGGCCAGAGAAAGCCCGTCATCAGGCAGGACCGTCATGCTCAGAGGTTAGTGCCCGTTAGCAGGTGAGCAGCAGGGGGCACACCTGTGACCTTGCCCATTCCGGTGCGCCCTTGATCCGTTCGGGCGCGATGCTCTATTCGAGGACCCGTTCGGACGCCCCGGCGCGCGTGCCGGTGGCGGCCTCCGTGAGGTCGGCCACCTGGCGGCGCAGCTCGCGGACCTCGCGCAGCAGTTCCTCGGTGATCTCCTGGGCGCGCCGGTTCTCCGCCTCGTCCTCCTGGAAGCGGGCCAGGAACCAGGCGGCGATGTTGGCGGTGACCACACCGAGCAGGGCGATGCCCGAGAGCATCAGCCCGACCGCGATGAGCCGGCCCACGCCGGTGGTGGGTGAGTGGTCGCCATAGCCGACCGTCGTCATGGTGGTGAAGGACCACCACAAGGCGTCGCCGATGGTGCGGATGTTGCCGTGCGGAGACTGCCGCTCGGCCTCGAGGACGGCGATCGACCCGAACGCCAGCAGGGTGAGCACCGCGCCGACGACATACGTCGTCAGACGGACCTGCGCCGCCATCCGCATCCGCTGGCCGACGAGGAAGAGCGCGGACACGAGCCGGAGCAGGCGCAGCGGCTGCAGCAGCGGGAGGAGGACCACGGCCAGGCTGAGCGGCTGGCGCCTGATGAACTCCCACCGCCGCTCGCTGAGGCCGAGGCGGACGACGTAGTCGCCGGCGAACAGGGCCCAGATGCCGCGCTCCGTCCAATGCGCGGCGGTGACGAGCGCGGGGTCGGCGGCCGGTTCCAGGATCGGCAGGGCGTAGGCGGCACCGAAGATCACGGCCAGGGCGAGCAGCGGCGCCCTGGTCTGCTGCTCCCAGCGTTCGAGACGGTTCATGGGCTCAGTGTGCACGCTCCCCCTGCACGCCCCTGGCGGCACGGCGGGGCTCCGAGCACGGCGCCGCCCACCGGGAGCGGGTTGGGGCAGGTTTTCCGAACGGTTCGCACACTGGCCCCCACTTGTTCGGACAAGTTGAAGAAGCTGACGGCTCCGTACATCCGACGGCCCATCACAACGCCTGGGAGACAGACCCTTCATGAACGCCCTCGACCGCAGAAGGTTCATGCAACTGGCGGGCGGCACCGCCGCCCTGACCGCGCTGTCCACCAGCATCGCCCGCGCGGCGGAGATCCCCGCGCACCGGAACAGCGGGTCCATCAAGGACGTCGAGCACATCGTGGTCCTGATGCAGGAGAACCGCTCCTTCGACCACTACCTCGGCACCCTGCGCGGCGTCAGAGGGTTCGGGGATCCGCACCCCGTGACGCTGCCGAGCGGCAAACCGGTCTGGCACCAGTCGGACGGCACGAAGGAGGTGCTGCCCTTCCACCCGGACGCCGACGACCTCGGCCTGGCCTTCCTGGAGGACCTGCCGCACGGGTGGAAGGACACCCAGGCCGCCTTCGACAAGGGCAGGTACGACCAGTGGATCCCGGCCAAGTCCGCCACGACGATGGCGCACCTGACCCGCGAGGACATCCCGTTCCACTACGCCCTCGCCGACGCCTTCACGGTCTGCGACGCCTACCACTGCTCCTTCATGGGCTCCACCGACCCCAACCGCTACTACATGTGGACGGGCCACACCGGCAACGACGGCAAGGGCGGCGGCCCGGTCCTCGGCAACGACGAGCTGGGCTACTCCTGGACGACCTATCCCGAGCGGCTGGAGAAGGCCGGGGTCTCGTGGAAGATCTACCAGGACGTCGGCGACGGCCTGGACGCCGCCGGCGGCTGGGGCTGGATCGACGACGCCTACCGCGGCAACTACGGCGACAACTCGCTGCTGTACTTCGACCAGTACCGCAACGCCAAGCCCGGCGACCCGCTGTACGACAAGGCCCGCACCGGCACCGACGCCCGCAAGGGCGAGGGCTTCTTCGACCTCCTGCGCGCCGACGTCAAGGCCGGGAAGCTGCCGAAGGTCTCCTGGGTGGTCGCCCCCGAGGCGTTCACCGAGCACCCCAACTGGCCCGCCAACTACGGCGCCTGGTACATCTCGCAGGTCCTCGACGCGCTCACCTCCAACCCCGAGGTGTGGAGCAGGACCGCGCTGTTCATCACCTACGACGAGAACGACGGGTTCTTCGACCACGTCGTGCCGCCGTTCCCGGCCGGCTCGTCCGCGCAGGGCGCCTCCACCGTCGACGTCGGCCGCGATGTGTACCCCGGCGACAGCGGGCGCCCGGCGGGTCCGTACGGGCTGGGCCAGCGCGTCCCGATGTTCGTCGTCTCCCCCTGGAGCAGGGGCGGCTACGTCTGCTCGCAGACCTTCGACCACACGTCCATCATCCGGTTCATGGAGCGCCGCTTCGGCGTGACCGAGCCCAACATCTCCCCCTGGCGCCGCGCCGTCTGCGGCGATCTGACGACGGCCTTCGACTTCCGGCACAAGGACAGCCGCACCCCGCGGCTGCCCGACACCGACGGCTACCTCCCGCCGGACGGCGACCGTCACCCCGACTACTCGCCGGTCCCGCCCGCCAAGGGCTCGCTGCCCCGCCAGGAGCGCGGGCTGCGCCCCGCGCGGCCCGTCCCGTACGACCTCTCCGCGGACGGCGGGATCAGCGCCGCGGGCGCGCTGCGGATCGAGTTCGCGTCCCACGGCGAGGCCGGCGCCGGCTTCGTCGTCACCTCCACGACGGACGCCTCCGGCCCGTGGACGTACACCGTCGGGTCGGGGCACTCGCTCACCGGCACCTGGAAGGTCCCCGCGGACGCCCACGGCGACTACGACGTCACCGTGCACGGCCCCAACGGCTTCCTGCGCCGCTTCGCCGGCCGGACCGCGGCGGCGGGTGCCGAGGTCGTCGCCCGCCACGACGGCAGGAGCGGCGCCGTGCGCCTGGTCCTGACCAACAACGGCCACTCGACGGTCACGCTCACGGTCCGGGACGGCTACGGCGGGCACAAGCCGGCCTCCCACCGGCTGCGGCCGGGCGCCAGCGCGGTCCACGTCGCCGGGACCGAACGCGCCCACGGCTGGTACGACCTGACCGTCACCGCCGACCACGACGGCGGCTTCGAGCGCCGCCTCGCCGGTCACGTCGAGACGGGCCGGGAGAGCACCAGCGACCCGGCGATCGGCGGCTGACCGTCCCGCCCAGTACGAGGGCGCGCGCCCGCTACATCGGCTCGACGTAGCGGGCGCGCCACTCCGGGCGGGGGTCGGCGCCCGGGCTCGTCCAGTACTCGCGGCCGGCGACGACCCGCCCGTCGCGGACGGTCCAGAACGACGCCGCGTGGAAGAGTCCGAGATCCGTGTGCGGGACCTCCACCTCGGAAGCGACCTCGTCGCCGTCGGCCACGACCCTGAGCACGTGGATCGACCAGCCCTCCGGGTACTCGCTGTTGACGGCGAGGAAGTTGGCCCTGCCGACGATGCGTTCGCCGCTCACGGGCCACTCCACCACGGCGTCCTCGGCGATCAGTTCGCCGGCACCCGCCCAGTCCCGTGCCTGGATCCGCTGCCACAGTTCTTCGACGACCTTCGCTGCCTCCATGCTCACAGCATGCCCGAAGGAGCGCCGCCGGGCCCCCGGTACGGGAGGGTCTGCCGGTAGACCACGCTGGTCGTCACGCTCCCGAACTGCGCGAGTTGGTCCATGACGTCCTCCAGGTGGCCCATGGAGGCGGTGGCGACCTTGAGCACGTAGCACTCCTCCCCCGTGGTGCGCAGGCACTCCAGGATCTCCGGGCGCTCGCCGAGCAGCCGGTGCAGGGGCTCGTGCCGGCTGCCGGGGTACTTCAGCCGGACGACGGCGAGCACCGGGTAACCGGCCTTGCCGAGGTCGACCTCGGCGCGGTAGCCCGTGATGACGCCCAGGGTCTCCAGCCGGCGCACCCGCTCGGTGGTCGCGGAGGCGCCGAGGCTGACCCGGCGGGCCAGTTCGGTGAAGGGGACCCGGCCGTCGCGCTGGAGCTCGCTGAGGATCGCCCAGTCGGTCGCGTCGAGATTCTCGGCCATCCGGCGAAGATACCGGTGGATCCACGCCCGGGGGGCGGGTACTCCGGGAGGAATCCCTTCCGGCCGGGAGGAGCCGCTGGATAGCCTGACGGGGTGCGAATCGGTGTGAACGTCCCGAATTTCGGGCCCGGTACCGACCCCGGCATGCTGCGCGACTGGGCGCGGACGGTGGAGGGTCTGGGCTTCGACCTGCTGATGGTCTCCGACCACGTCGTGGTGACGCCGGACGTGGCGGAGCAATACCCGGCGCCCTTCTACGAGCCGTTCACCACCCTGTCCTGGCTCGCGGGCGTCACCGACCGGATCCTGCTGGGCACGACGGTGCTGATCCTGCCGTACCGGCATCCGCTGCTGACGGCCCGGATGGCCGCGAACCTCAACATGCTCAGCGGCGGGCGGCTGGTGCTCGGCGTGGGCGTCGGCTGGGCGCGGCAGGAGTTCGCGGCGCTCGGCGTCCCGTACGGGCGGCGCGGCGCGCTGACGGACGAGTACCTGGCGGCCCTGCGCGAGGCCTGGAAGGACGAGGCGGACTACGCCGGCGGCCCCGTGCCGCTGTGGATCGGCGGCAACAGCGCGGCGGCCCGCCGGCGGGCGGTCCGCGTCGGCGACGCGTGGCATCCGCTGCGGTTCACCCTGCCGTGGCTGCGCGAGACCGCCGCAGGCCTGGCGTCGGAGGCGCACGAGCAGGGCCGGCCCGTACCGTCCCTCGCCCCGCGCATCGCGCTGCGGCTCACGCCGGAGCCGGTGACCGGGCCGGACCGGCTCGCCGGCGAGGGCACCCTCGACCAGATCACCGCCGACCTCGACGGACTGCGGGCGCTCGGCGCGGACACCGTCGTCCTGGACCCCTTCAACGGCGACCCCCGCGAGACGCTGCGCCCGCAGGCGGCGTGGCAGGCGCTCGCGGCCGTCGCCGCCCACCGCTCACGAACGGAGTGCACATGACCGACGAGATGACGACCCGTCTGCTGCGCCGGGCGATCGAACTGGCCGCCGAGGCCCGCGCGTCCGGCAACCCGCCCTTCGGCTCGCTGCTGGCCGGGCCGGACGGAACGGTGCTCGCCGAGGACCGCAACAGCAGTCTGAGCGACGGCGACATCACCGCCCACCCCGAGCTGAAGCTGGCGCGGTGGGCGGCCCGGGAGCTCGATCCGGCCACCGCGGCCGCCACCACCCTGTACACCAGCTGCCAGCCCTGCGGGATGTGCGCGGGCGCCATCGAGCGCTCGGGCCTGGGCGGGGTCGTCTACGCCCTGTCCACCGACCAGCTCACGGGGCTCAAGTCGCCCGCCGCCAAGGCCGGTTTCCCGCAGGTGCCGCAGAACGGCCCCGCCCTGTACGACGAGGCCCGCGTCCCGGTCGAGGGCTACTACTGATCCCGCCGGCCCCGGCTGTCCCGCCCCGGCCGCCTCACTCCTGCTTCTCTCCCGAGGCGAAGCGGGAGATGATCAGGGCGACGATGATGATGGCCCCGTTGAGGAACTGGTTCCACAGCGGGGGCACGCCCGCCAGGGTCATCACGTTGACCACGAGCTGCAGGGTGAGCACGCCGGTCAGCGCCCCGAAGAGCGTGCCGCGGCCGCCGTTGAGGCTGACCCCGCCGATGACGGTCGCGGCGAAGACCTGGAAGATCCATCCGCTGCCCTGGTCCGCCGAGATCGAGCCGTAGTGCCCGCTGTAGAGCACGCCCGCGAAGGCCGCGAGCACGCCACCCACGATGAGCACCACCCAGGTGATCCGGTCCACCCGGATGCCGGCGGTGCGCGCGGCCTCGGGGTTGCCGCCGATCGCGTACAGCGCCCGGCCGTGCCGCAGCCAGGCGAGCGCGCAGCCGCCGACCGCGAAGAGCAGGGCGCAGATCCAGATCGCGGCGGGCACCCCGGCCCAGGAGGCGTGGCCGAGGTAGGTGAAGGAACCGGGCAGCTCGACGATGGAACGGCCCTCGGAGATGGCGATCTGCAGCCCGCGCAGCATGGTGAGCGCGCCGAGGGTGACGATGAAGCCGTTCAGCCGCAGCTTGAGGATGAAGAAGCCGTTGACGGCGCCGATGACCGCGCCCACCAGCAGGCACACCGGTATCGCCGACCAGACCGGCAGCAGTTCCAGTCCGGTGAAGCGGCCGCCCGCGGCGGGCAGCACGAGCCAGACGGCGATGACCGGCGCGACGCCGATGGTGGACTCCAGCGACAGGTCCATCCGGCCCGCGATGAGGATCAGCGCCTGGGCCAGCACGAGCAGGCTGAGCTCGGTGGACTGCTGGGCGACGCCGATGAGGTTGTCGGAGGTGAGGAAGGCCGGGGAGACGATGAAGCCGATGACGCCCAGCACCAGGATGGCGGGGACGAGGGACAGTTCGCGGAAGCGGGCGAGCCCGCCCGGTACGCGCCGCGGCGTCCCGTCCGCGGCCGCCTCGGCGGCGGGCACCGGCGGCTCGGTGACGTCAGTGGTGGTGGACATGGCTACCCTTCCCGTTCCTCTCCCTGCTCGGTGTCCCGCTCTCCGGCGGCGGGACCGGCGGCCACGCCCTCCATGGCGGCGACCAGTTCCTCGTCGCGCCAGCCCCGGCCGAACTCCGCCACGACCCGGCCGTGGAACATCGCCACGATCCGGTCGCACGCCCTGAGGTCGTCCAGCTCGTCGGAGACGACCAGCGCCGCCCGGCCGTCGTCGGCGACCTTGCGGATCCTGCCCAGCAGGAACTCCTTGGAGCGCACGTCCACCCCGTTGGTGGGACGCACGGCCACCAGCACGTGCGGGTCGGTGGCCAGGGCGCGGGCGACCACGACCTTCTGCTGGTTGCCGCCGGACAGCGCCGAGACGGAGGTGGCCGCGCCCGGCGTCCTGATGTCCAGATCCTTGATCATGCGCTCGGCGAACTCGCGGGTGCGCGAGGGCAGTACGGTGCCGAAGGGCCCCAACTGGTCGGTGACCGTGAGAGTGGCGTTCTCCGCCACGCTGCGCGTGCCGACCAGGCCCTGGTGGTGCCGGTCCTCGGGGACCAGGCCCACCCCGGCGGCCAGGGCGGCGGGCACGCCGGCCGCGCGCACCTCCCTGCCCGCCACGGCGATCCGCCCGGCGTCCGCTCGGTGCAGCCCGGCGAGGGTCTCCGCCAGGCGGACGTTGCCGCTGGCGGTCGCCCCGGCGAGGCCGACGACCTCGCCGGCCCGGACCTCCAGGGAGACGTCCGCGTAGGCGCCGCGCAGGGTCAGCCCCGTCACGTCGAGGAGCGGCGTCCCGCCGGTGGCCGCGACGCGGCCGCCCGTCGGGGCACCCGCCGCGGGCGCGGCGGCGCTCTCCCCGGTCATGGCTTCGACCAGGGCGTCGTGGTCGAGGTCGGCCACGGGGGCGGTGACGATGTGGCGGGCGTCCCGGTAGACGGTGACGGTGGTGCAGAGGTCGTAGACCTCCTGCAGGTGGTGCGAGATGAAGAGGAAGGCCACGCCCTGCCGTTGCAGGTCGCGGAGCTTGTCGAAGAGCCGGGTGATGCCCCGGGCGTCGAGCCGGGCGGTGGGCTCGTCGAGGATGATGAAGCGCGCGCCGAAGGAGAGGGCGCGCGCGATCTCCACGAACTGCCGCTGCTCGACGGTGAGGTCGCGGGCGCGTACGGCGGGGTCGATGTCGACGCCGTACTCGCCGAGCAGTTCCGCCGCGCGCCGGCGCAGTGCCGTCCAGCGGATCGGGCGCAGCGCGCCGGGGCTCTGCCGGTTGAGGAAGAGGTTCTCGGCGACGGAGAGTTCGCCGATGACGGTGGAACGCTGGTAGACGCAGGCGACCCGGGCGCGCCATGCGTCGGTGTCGCCGAAGGAGGGCGCCGGGTCGCCGGAGAAGCGCAGGGTGCCGGTGTCGGGCTGCTGGAGGCCGGTGAGGATGCCGACGAGGGTGGACTTGCCGGCGCCGTTGCGGCCCACGAGTGCGTGCGACTCGCCCGGGGCGACCGAGATGCCGGCGTCGCGCAGCGCCACGGTGGCGCCGAAACGTTTGCCGATCCCGGTCGCCTCGGCCACGGCCGGCGGCGCGGTGGCGGGGTCCGCCATGGTGGGTTTCCGTTCTTCGGTTCGGACGGTGCGGACGGTGCGAGGGGGCGGACGGCCGCGTGTCCGGCGTCAGCCGATGTTGTTGCCCCACAAGGCCTTGTCGTCGACGTTCTCCTTGGTCACCAGCGGCGCGGGGAGCTGGTCCTCCAGACCGTTGGGGATGCTGATGATCGTCGAGTCGTGGTCGGTCGGCCCCGCCTTGAAGGTCTTCCCCTCGGCTGCGGCCTTGGCGTAGTACAGCGCGTACTTGGCGTAGAGGTCGGCGGGCTGGGAGACGGTGGCGTCGATCTCGCCCTTGCGGATGGCGTCCAGCTCCTGCGGGATCCCGTCGTTGGAGACGATGGTGATGTGGCCCTTCTGCCCGGCCGGCTTGAGCAGGCCCTTCTGCTTGAGCAGGGCCAGCGTCGGCTGCAGGAAGACACCGCCGGCCTGCATGTAGATGCCGTTCAGGTCGGGGTGCTGCGCCAGCAGGCTCTGCAGCTTGGCGGAGGCGACGTCGCCCTTCCAGTCGGTGGGCAGCTCGAAGACCGTGATGCCGGGGAACTTCTCCTTCATGCAGGCCGCGAACGCCTCGGAGCGGTCGCGTCCGTTGATGGAGTCCAGTGCGCCCTGGAACTCGGCGACCTTGCCCTTGCCGCCCAGCTGCTCGCCCAGGAACTCGCAGGCCTTGGTGCCGTACGCCTTGTTGTCGGCGCGGACGACCATGTAGACGTCGCCCTTGTCGGGGCGGGTGTCGACGCTGACCACCGGGATCTTCTTGCCGGCGAGGGTGTCGAGGGTGGAGGCGATGGCGCCGGTGTCCTGCGGGGCCATGACGACGGCCTTGGCGCCGGTGTTCTGGAAGACCTGGACGTTGGCGACGAGCTTGGTGATGTCGTTCTGGGAGTTGCTCCGCGGCAGCGCGTTCAGGCCCTCGTCCTCGATGCCCTTCTCGATGTACTGCGCGTAGGAGTTCCAGAAGTCGGAGTCGGAGCGCGGCAGGTCGACGCCGATGGCGGGCTTGTCCCCGCCGGAGCCGGCGGCGGTGCCGCTGCTGCCGCGGTTGCAGGCGGTGGCGAGCGCGGCCGTGACGAGAACGGCCGCGGCGATCGCGGCGGTGGAGCGCGTGCGGGCGGGCTTCATGCCGTGTTCTCCCTGTCCGGGTGAGCCGGGGCGATTCATCCGAGGTATCCCGGACGACAGGAAGGTAAGTCCGTCCCGCGACCCTGACAACCCCTTATACGGACACGATCGAATGGAGTTCGACGGACGAGACATCCGAGGAATGGATTGCCAGTCCCGTCCCGGGGGCCTAGAGTCACCGTGGCGCGAGACCTCCGATGTCTTGGCCAGGCCGAGCGTGAAAGGCAGCCACTTGTCCGCAACCTCCGCCCGCATCACCGCGATCGACACCCACGACATCCGCTTCCCGACCTCACGGGAACTGGACGGCTCGGACGCGATGAATCCGGACCCCGACTACTCCGCCGCGTACGTGGTGCTGCGCACCGACGCCGACGACGGCCACGAGGGGCACGGCTTCGTCTTCACCATCGGACGTGGCAACGACGTCCAGGTCGCGGCGATCGAGGCGCTCCGCCCCCATCTCGTCGGCCGGCCGGTCGGTGAGCTGTGCGCCGACCCCGGCTCCGTGGCGCGCGACCTGACCGGGGACAGCCAGCTGCGCTGGCTGGGGCCCGAGAAGGGCGTGATGCACATGGCGATCGGAGCCGTCGTCAACGCCGTGTGGGACCTGGCGGCCAAGCGCCGGGGCGTGCCGCTGTGGCGGCTGCTGGCCGAGGCCGACCCGGAGTGGCTGGTCACCCAGATCGACTTCCGCTACATCGCCGACGCCCTCACCCCCGAGCGCGCCCTGGAACTGCTGCGCGCGGGCAGGGAAGGCGCGGCCGACCGCACCGCCGCGCTGCTGGAGCACGGCTACCCGGGTTACACCACCTCGCCCGGCTGGCTCGGCTACTCCGACGAGAAGCTGACCCGGCTCGCCGAGCAGGCCGTGACCGACGGCTTCACCCAGATCAAGCTGAAGGTCGGCGCCGACCTGGGCGACGACATACGGCGCATGCGCGCGGCCCGCGCCGCCGTGGGCCCGGACGTGCGCATCGCGATCGACGCCAACCAGCGCTGGGGCGTCGCCGAGGCGGTCGAATGGGTCACCGCGCTGGGCGAGTTCGAGCCGTACTGGATCGAGGAGCCGACCTCGCCCGACGACATCCTCGGCCACGCCGCGATCCGCAAGGCGGTCGCCCCGGTCCGGGTCGCCACCGGCGAACACGTGCAGAACCGGATCGTCTTCAAGCAGCTGCTGCAGGCCGGCGCCATCGACGTGCTGCAGATCGACGCCGCACGGGTCGGCGGGGTCAACGAGAACCTCGCCATCCTGCTGCTGGCCGCGGCCTTCGGCGTGCCGGTGTGCCCGCACGCGGGCGGTGTCGGGCTGTGCGAGCTGGTGCAGCACCTGTCGATGTTCGACTACGTGGCGCTCTCCGGGACGACCGAGGACCGCGCCATCGAGTACGTCGACCATCTCCACGAGCACTTCGCCGCCCCGGTCGTGATGCGCCGCGGCCATTACACCGCCCCGGTGACGCCCGGTTTCTCCGCGCAGATGAGGCCGGAATCGATCGACGCGTTCCGCTACCCCGACGGTACGTTCTGGGTGGCCGACCGGGCACGGCAGGAAGGTGGAACGGCATGAGCGAGTCACTGCGTGATCTGGAGGGCCTCGGTGCCCTGGTGACCGGCGGGGCGTCGGGGATCGGCCTGGCGACGGCGCGGCTGCTCGCCGCGCGCGGCGCCCGCGTCGCCGTACTGGACCTGGCACCGGACGGACTGCCCGCGCAGCTGCTGCCGTTCAAGGCCGACGTCTCCGACGACGGGTCCACGCGCGCCGCCGTCGACGCGGCGGCGGAGGCGCTCGGCGGTCTCGACGTCCTGGTCAACAACGCCGGAATCGGCGCGGCGGGCACCGTCGAGGACAACCCCGACGAGCAGTGGCACCGCGTACTCGACGTCAACGTCCTCGGCATGGTGCGCACCACCCGCGCCGCGCTCCCGCACCTGCGGCGCTCGGCCCGCCCCGCGATCGTCAACACCTGCTCCATCGCCGCCACCGCCGGGCTCCCGCAGCGCGCCCTGTACAGCGCCAGCAAGGGCGCCGTGCTCTCGCTGACCCTGGCGATGGCCGCCGACCACGTCCGCGAGGGCATCCGGGTCAACTGCGTCAACCCCGGCACCGCCGACACCCCGTGGGTGGCCCGGCTGCTGGACGCCGCCGACGACCCGGAGGAGGAGCGCGCCGCCCTCAACGCCCGGCAGCCGATGGGCCGTCTGGTGACCGCCGACGAGGTCGCCGCCGCCATCGTCTACCTGGCGAGCCCGGCGGCGGCCTCCGTCACGGGCACCGCGCTCGCCGTGGACGGCGGCATGGCCGGCCTGCGGCTGCGCCCGGCGGGGAATTGAGGGGCCGGACGACGATGCGCACCGGCACCCTGGGCCGCAGCGGAGTGGCCGTCACGGAGGTGGGCTTCGGCGCCGCCCCGATCGGCAACCTCTTCACCCCGGTCACCGACGACGCCGCCCACGCGGCCGTGGACGCCGCCTGGGACGCCGGCGTCCGCTACTTCGACACCGCCCCGCACTACGGGCTCGGGCTGTCCGAGCGGCGGCTCGGCGCCGCGCTGCGCGGCCGGCCCCGGGCGGAGTACACCGTGTCCACCAAGGTGGGGCGGCTGCTGGAGCCCGGCGGGGCGGGCGGGGACGACCTGGCGAACGGCTTCGCCGTGCCCGCCGCGCTCCACCGGGTCTGGGACTTCAGCGCCGACGGCGTACGGCGCTGCCTGGACGCCAGCCTGGAGCGCCTGGGCCTGGACCGCGTCGACGTGGTCTACCTCCACGACCCCGACGAGCACGCCGAGGAGGCCTTCGGGCAGGCGTATCCGGCACTGGAGAAGCTGCGCTCGGAAGGCGTGGTCGGCGCCATCGGCGCGGGCATGAACCAGACGGCCATGCTCGCCCGCTTCCTGCGGGACACGGACGTCGACGTGGTGCTGATGGCCGGCCGCTACACCCTGCTGGAGCAGGAGGGGCTGGCCGAGGTGCTGCCGCTGGCCGCGGCCCGCGGCGCGAGCGTGGTCGTCGGCGGCGCCTTCAACTCGGGCCTCCTGATCGACCCGGGCGAGGACGCCACCTACGACTACGCCCCCGCCCCGGAGCCCGTCCTCGCCCGCGCCCGTCGCCTGCGGGCGGTGACCGGCCGGCACGGCGTGCCGCTGCGCGCGGCCGCGCTGCGCTTCCCGGCGGCCCATCCCGCCGTCGCGAGCACACTGGTGGGGCTGCGCTCCGCCGCCGAGGTGCGGGACACCGCGGCGATGCTGCGGCTGCCGCTCCCGGCCCCGATGTGGGCGGATCTGCGCACCGAGGGCCTGCTGGGCGCGGACGTACCCGTACCGGACGAGGAGGCGTCATGAGGGTCGCCCTGCACACGAAGGTGCGAGCGGACCGGATCGCCGCCTACGAGGCGGCGCACCGGGAGGTGCCCGCCGAGCTGACCGCCGCCATCCGCGGCGCGGGCGTACGCGAGTGGACGATCTGGCGCAGCGGCGGTGACCTCTTCCACCTGCTGGACGTCGACGACTACCCGGCGATGCTCGCCGCACTGGAGCGGCTGCCCGTCAACATCGCATGGCAGGCGCGCATGGCGGAGCTGCTGGAGGTCGCCCACGACTACTCCGCCGAGGGCGCCGGGGCGCCGCTGCCGGTGGTGTGGCGGCTGTGACCGCGGTGGAGGGCATCGTCGACGCGCACCACCACCTGTGGGACCTGTCGGTGCGCGACCAGGACTGGATCACCGGGGAACGCCTGGCCCCGCTGCGCCGCGACTTCTCCCTCGCCGACCTGGAGCCGGAGGCGAAGGCCGCCGGGGTCACCGCGACCGTCCTCGTCCAGACCGTCACGGTGGCGGAGGAGACCCCCGAGTTCCTGGCCATGGCCGCGGGCAGCGATCTGGTGGCCGGGGTCGTCGGCTGGACCGACCTGACCGATCCCGCGGTGGCCGACCGGCTGGCGGCGCTGCGCGAACTGCCCGGCGGGGAGCTCCTGGTGGGGATCCGGCACCAGGTGCAGGGCGAGCCCGACCCGGAGTGGCTGCTCCGCCCCGACGTCCTGCGCGGGCTGCGCGCGGTGGCCGACGCCGACCTGGTCTACGACCTGGTCGTCCTCGCCTCGCAGCTCCCGGCCGCCACCAGGGCCGCCGCCCTCCTGCCCGGGCTGGTGTTCGTCCTCGACCATCTGGGCAAGCCCCCCATCGCGGCGCGCGGGACGCAGCCGTGGGCCCGCGACCTGCGGGCGCTGGCGGCTCTGCCCAACACGGTGTGCAAGCTCTCCGGCATGGTCACCGAGGCCGACTGGGACACCTGGACCACGGCCGACCTCGCGCCCTACGCCGCCACCGCGATCGGCGCCTTCGGTCCCGCCCGCCTGATGTTCGGCTCCGACTGGCCGGTGTGCCGGCTCGCCGCCGGCTACGCCGAGGTCGTGGACTCCGCCCGCGCCCTGACGGCCGGGTTGAACGAGGCCGAGCGGCGGGAGGTCTTCTCGGGTACGGCGCGGCGCGTGTACGGGCTCTGACCTCGGCACGGCCGGCGCCGTACGCCGGACGGGTGACTAGACTCCCACCCCTGGCGGCACGAGGGACGGGCGTGGGCGCGTGAGCGACGAGAGACCGGACACACCTCAGCGCGGCGCGGGGCGGCTCACCGTGCGCGACATCCTCGACCTGGACCTGGTGGCGCCGTGGGTGCCGGAGGTCGTGGCCGGTTCCGCGCACCTGCACCGCGCGGTGCGCTGGCTGCACGTGGCCGAGGCGCTGGACGTCGGCGTCATGCTCAGCGGCGGGGAGATGGTGCTGACCACCGGCCTGCTGCTGGCGGGTGACGAGCGGGCGCAGCGCGAGTACGTCGAGTCGATGCAGCGTGCCGACGTCGCGGCGGTCGTCCTCGGGCTCGGCCGCGCGTTCCGGACCACCCCCGAGCCGATGCGCCGGGCCGCCGAACGCTGCGGGGTGCCGCTGATCGTGCTGCACCGGCCGGCGCCGTTCGCCCGGCTCACCGAGGAGGTGCACGCGCGGCTGGTGCACGGCCGGTTCGCCGCCCTCGACCTGTCCGACCGGATCCGCTCCTCGCTGACCGCGCTCAACCTCTCCGGTGCCGGCCTCCAGCAGGTCCTGGACGAGATCGCGGCGCACAGCGGCTGTCCCGCGGTCGTCGTCAACCTCGCGCAGCGCGTGCTGGCCTCGGCCGGCGACAAGGGCTCGCTCAACGATCTGCTGCGCGACTGGGAACGGGTCTCCGGGCAGGTGGCGGAGGTGGCCGGGGACGGCGCGGTGACGGTCGGCCCGGACGGCTGGATCGTTGCGCCGCTGGAGGCGCGCGGCCGGCAGTGGGGGCGGCTGGTGCTCTTCGGCTACCAGGGACCGGAGGAGTTCGGGCGGGTGCTGGGCGCCCGTGCCTCCGAGGCGCTGGCCATGCACCGCCTCCTCGGCGACCAGGACCGGGGCTGGGAGGACCAGGCCGCCGAGTCGCTGCTGCACGACCTGGCGACGGGCACCGCCCGCCCCGAGCAACTGGTGACCCGGGTGCGCGCGGCGGGACTCCCCGTCAACCGGCGCACCTTCGTGCCCGTCGTCGTACGCCTCCTCGGCACGGTGCCGGACGGGCGGGACGACATGCCCGGACTCATCGAGCACGCCCTGGCCGAACACCCCGGCGTGGCCGGGCTGGTGGCGCGGATCGGCGCCGCCGGCACGGCGGTCCTGCTGAGCATCCCGCACGACCGCGACGCCGACGCCGCCGTGCACAAGGTGGCGGTACAGGTGCACGAGGAACTGGCCGGGCGCGGCCGCACCGCGGTGGTCGGCGCGGGATTCGGCTGCCGGGACCTGGACGAGGTCCGGCGGTCCTTCGTCGAGGCGGTGCATGTGGCGGACGCGGCGGTCGCCGGGCCGCCCGACGCCCCGGTGGCCCGGCTGCGCGACGTCCGGCTGCGCGGGCTGGTACGACTGCTGCGCGACGAGCCGGAACTGCAGGCGTTCATCGGGCGGGAGCTCGGACCGCTGCTGGGGAACCCGGCGCTGCTCGAGGTGCTGCGCACCTATCTGGCCACCGGCCGCAACAAGTCGGCGGCGGCCCAGGTGCACCATGTCAGCCGGCCCGCCCTCTACCGGCGGCTGCAGAGCATCGAGTCGCTGCTCGGCATCGACCTGGACGACTGGGAGCAGCTCACCTCGCTGTACGTGGCGCTGCTCGCGCACGAGGCGCAGCGCGCCGCGGGGCCCGGACCCGGCCGCTGAGCGCGGCGGGCCCGGACCCCGGGGTTGGTCGCGCGGTCAGCTCCTGCGGTCGGGCGCGAGGCGGGTCAGCAGGAGGTAGACCAGCAGGGAGGCGGCGAGGCCGACGGCCCATCCGTAGTCCGCGAGCGGCTTCAGGAAGGGGATCAACCCGTCGACCGGGAACGGCCCCTGCTTGACGCCGTTGCCGTCGAGTACGGAGTGGGAGCCGCCGATGGCGAGGACGCCGCCGACCGCGAACGCGGCCAGCGCCCGCCAGTTCCAGCCCCCGTCGTACCAGTAGCGGCCCTCGGAGCTGTACAGCTCGGCGAGTTCCAGGCGCGTGCGCCGGAGGATCCAGTAGTCGGCGATGAGGATGCCGGCCACGGTGCCGAGCAGACCGCCGACGGTGCCGAGCCAGGTGAAGATGTACGCCTGCGGGCTGGCCAGGAGCTTCCAGGGGAAGATGACGACGCCCACGACCGCGGTGATCAGCGCGCCGGTGCGGAAGGTGATCCGGCGGGGCGCGATGTTGGACAGGTCGAACGCGGGCGAGACCACGTTGGCCGCGATGTTCACCGACAGGGTGGCCACCAGGACCGTGATCAGCGCGAAGAGCACCGCGGCCCAGTTGTCGAGCTTCGCGGCGAGCGCCACCGGGTCCCAGATCGGCTCGCCGTACACCGCCTGCGAGCCGGAGGTCACCAGCACCGACAGCAGCGCGAACAGCGTCATCGTCGTCGGCAGGCCCAGGGACTGCCCCCACAACTGGGCGCGCTGGCCGGCGGCGTAGCGGGTGAAGTCGGGGATGTTGAGGGACAGGGTCGACCAGAAGCCGATCATGCCCATGAGGGCGGGGAAGAAGACCTTCCAGAAGTCGCCGCCCCAGCCGAGCGCGGACGGCTGGTCGAGCAGCGGGCCGAAGCCGCCGGCCTTGGCGCTCATCCAGATCAGCAGGGCGATGGCGCCGACGATGACGAACGGCGCGGCCCAGTTCTCGAACCGCCGGACCATCTCCATGCCGCGCACGATGATCGCGACCTGGATGATCCAGAAGACGACGAAGGACAGCCACTGGGTCCACGGGTAGCCGCCGATCGTCCCGGCGGTCGCCCACGAGTCGCCGAACAGCTTCCCGGCGAGCAGGAAGATGCCGGAACCGCCGATCCAGGTCTGGATGCCGAACCACACGCAGGCGACGGCGGCACGGACCAGGGCGGGGAGGTTGGCGCCGCGCACGCCGAACGAGGCGCGGGCGAAGACCGGGAAGGGGATGCCGTACTTGGGCCCCGCGTGGCCGGTGAGCAGCATCGGCACCAGCACGATGACATTGGCGAGGGCGATGGTGAGCACCGCCTGCTTCCAGTCCATGCCCAGGGCGACCAGGCCCGAGGCGAGGGTCCAGGAGGCGACGTTGTGGGCCATGCCGACCCACAGGGCGGTGAAGTTGTACGTGGTCCACTTCCGCTGGGCGAGCGGAACCGGGAGCAGGTCCTCGTTGGCGTACGGGCCGGACGGGACGGCGTCGGGCGGGAGCTCGACGCGGCCGTCGGCCCCGGTTCTTCCGGCAGGGGGTGGAGCGGTGGCTGTCATGGCAGCAGCCCCTTCGTTCGAGGCGGGGGAACGGGGATCGAACGTGCCGTGCGGGGGGATGGCGGAGCCGGGTGTCAGTCGCGGAGGGCGGGGATGACGGTGGAGCCGTAGACGTCGATCACGGACTCCTTGGCGTCCTGCATGTTGTACAGGGCGAACTGGTCGACACCGAGGGCCTTGAGGGCGCTCAGCTTCTCGATGTGCTGCTCGGCGGTGCCGATGAGGCAGAAGCGGTCGACGATCTCGTCGGGGACGAACGCGGTGTCGGGGTTCCCGGTACGGCCGTGGTGCGAGTAGTCGTACCCCTGGCGGGCCTTGATGTAATCCGTCAGCTCCTGGGGGACCACGCTCGACACCTCGCCGTACTTGGAGACGAGGTCGGCGACGTGGTTGCCGACCATGCCGCCGAACCATCGGCACTGCTCCCGGGCGTGGCCCAGCGCCTGCGGCGAGTCGTCCTCGGTGACATAGGCGGGGGCCGCCACACAGACCTTGACCTCCGACGGATCGCGCCCGGCGGCCACCGCGGCGTCCCTGACCGTCTTGACCATCCACTCGGTCAGATAGACGTCGGCGAGCTGCAGGATGAACCCGTCGGCCTTGGCCCCCGCGATCGCCAGCGCCTTCGGCCCGTACGCCGCCATCCACACCGGCAGCTTCGCGCCCTCCTTGATCCAGGGGATGCGGACGACGGTACCGCCAAGGTCGGCCTCACGGCCCTCGGCGAGCTCGCGGATGACGTACATGGCCTCTTCGATGCGGGCCAGCGTGTTGGGCTTGCGGCCCGCCACGCGCATCGCCGAGTCACCGCGGCCGATCCCGCAGATCGTGCGGTCGCCGAACATCTCGTTCAGCGTGGCGAAGGTGGAGGCGGTCACCTCCCAGGTACGGGTACCCGGATTGGTGACCATCGGGCCGACGACCATCCGCTCCGTCCGCGCCAGGATCTGGCTGTAGACGACGAACGGCTCCTGCCACAGCACGGCCGAGTCGAACGTCCAGCCGTGGGTGAAGCCGTTGCGCTCGGCGCGCCGCATCAGCTCGACGACCCCCGAGGCGGGCGGGTCCGTCTGCAGGACGAGACCGAAATCCATTGCTGTGCTCCCTGGGGTGGCTGGGCGAGTGGCTAGACGAGGTACTGGCAGGTCTCGCGGGTCTGGTAACGGCCGTGACCGGCCCGGCCCAGGTAGCGGTCCCCGTCGACGATCACGGTGCCGCGGGAGAGCACGGTCTCGACCCGTCCGGTGATCCGCTTGCCCTCGTAGGCCGAGTAGTCGACGTTCATGTGGTGCGTCTGTGCGGACACGACCTGCTCGGCCGCCGGATCGTAGACGACGATGTCCGCGTCCGCGCCCGGCGCGATGGTGCCCTTGCGCGGATACAGCCCGAACATCCGCGCCGGCGTCGCGCAGGCGATCTCGATCCACCGCCGACGGCTGATGCGACCCTCCACCACCGCCTGGTGCAGCAGGTCCATCCGGTTCTCCACCCCCGGCAGACCATTGGGGATCTTCGAGAAGTCCCCCCGGCCCAGCTCCTTCTGCCCCACGAAGCAGAACGGGCAGTGATCCGTCGACACCACCTGCAGGTCGTTGGTCCGCAGCCCCTTCCACAACTCCGCCTGGTGCTCCTTGGGCCGCAGCGGCGTGGAGCAGACGTACTTGGCGCCCTCGAAGTCCGGCTCGGCCAGGTTGTCCGTGGACAGGAACAGATACTGCGGGCAGGTCTCCGCGAAGACGTTCAGGCCGCGGTCGCGTGCGGTCGCCAGCTCCGCGACGGCCTGCTGCGCGGAGACGTGGACGACGTAGAGCGGGGAGCCCGCGACCTCGGCCAGCCGGATGGCGCGGTGAGTGGCCTCGGCTTCCAGCAGCTCCCGCCGGACCTCGCCGTGGTAGCGGGGGTCGGTCTTGCCCGCCGCCAGGGCCTGTTCGACCAGGACGTCGATGGCGATGCCGTTCTCCGCGTGCATCATGATCAGCCCGCCGTTGGCCGCGCCGCGCTGCATCGCCCGCAGGATCTTGCCGTCGTCGCTGTAGAAGACGCCGGGATAGGCCATGAACAGCTTGAAGGAGGTGACTCCTTCGTCGACGAGGAGATCCATCTCCTTGAGGCTGTTCTCGTTGACGTCCGACACGATCATGTGGAAGGCGTAGTCGATCGCGCAGTTGCCCTCGGCCTTGGCGTGCCAGGTGTCGAGTCCGGCGCGCAGCGACTCCCCCACCGACTGCACGGCGAAGTCCACGATCGTGGTCGTACCGCCCCAGGCGGCCGCCCGCGTGCCGGTCTCGAAGGTGTCCGAGGCGAAGGTGCCGCCGAAGGGCAACTCCATGTGGGTGTGCGCGTCGACGCCGCCCGGGATCACGTACTTCCCGGTCGCGTCGATCACGCGGTCCGCCGTCCACCCCTCGGCGACCGTACTGCCGGCGGCGGCGAGGGCGACGATCCGCTCGCCCTCGACGAGGACGTCGGCGTGGACCTCTTCTGCGGCGGTGACGACCAGTCCGCCGCGGATCAGGGTTCGGCTCACGGGTTCCCCTCCCCTCAGGCCTCGGTCAGCGGGCCGTAGGCGTCGGGGCGGCGGTCGCGGTAGAAGGCCCACTGCTGCCGGACCTCCTCGATCTTCCCGAAGTCCAGGTCCCGGACGACGAGTTCCTCCTCCTTGTCGGAGGCGACGTCGCCCACGAACTGACCGCGCGGGTCGACGAAGTAGGAAGTGCCGTAGAAGTCGTTGTCGCCGTACTCCTCCTGGCCGACCCGGTTGATGGCGGCGACGAAGTACTCGTTGGCGACGGCCGCGGCCGGCTGCTCCAGCTGCCACAGGTACGCGGACAGGCCGCGCGAGGTGGCGGAGGGGTTGTAGACCAGCTCCGCCCCGGCCAGCCCGAGCGCGCGCCAGCCCTCGGGGAAGTGCCGGTCGTAGCAGATGTAGACGCCGATCTTGCCGACGGCCGTGTCGAAGACCGGCCAGCCGAGATTGCCGGGCTTGAAGTAGTACTTCTCCCAGAAGCCCTTGACCTGCGGGATGTGGTGCTTGCGGTACTTGCCCAGGTAGCTGCCGTCGGCGTCGATCACGGCCGCGGTGTTGTAGTAGAAGCCCGCCTGCTCGACCTCGTAGACCGGCACCACCATCACCATGCGGAGCTCCTTGGCGAGCGCCTGCATCCGCACGATCGTCGGGCCGTCCGGCACCGGTTCCGCCCACCGGTAGTGCTCGGGCTCCTGCACCTGGCAGAAGTACGGGGCGTTGAACACCTCCTGGAAGCCGATCACCTGAGCCCCCTGGGCGGCGGCCTCGCGGGCGTACCGCTCGTGCAGGTCGGTCATCGACTCCTTGTCGCCGGTCCACTTCGTCTGGACGAGCGCGGCGCGCACTACTCGACTCATCGGTCTTCCCTCCGACGTCGCGGCAATGAGCGGGCCGCGAAGGTGAACTCCGGGCCGCTTGACGGCTGACATTAGGAGGCGTGCGGTACGGGGTGCAGTACCACGCTGTAACGCGATGGGGCCCTCGGCGTTCCGCCGCGTCACCTGCGCGGACACCGTTCAGAGCCGTGTGAGGAACGCCGGCACGGCAGGTGAAATCGGCGTTTCGTCCCGGGCGCCGGCGTTGCCGGCGGATGTCGCCGATCGACCGACAACAAATATGGGCTGGACAAAAAAATTTTTCGGTGAGACGGTGGAGCCATGTTGGACGTGAGCGTGATCGAGGACTCGGCGGCCGCCGCCGCCACCCTGGACCCCGTGCGGGCGCGCCTCCTCGCCGAACTGGCGGAGGGGCCCGCCTCGGCGGCGATGCTCGCCACCCGGGTCGGGCTGCCCCGGCAGAAGGTGAACTACCACCTGCGGACGCTGGAGGCGCACGGCCTGGTCGAGCTGGCCGGCGAGCGCCGGAAGGGCAATGTCACCGAGCGGCTGATGCGGGCCACCGCCGCCTCGTATGTGATCTCCCCGCTCGCGCTGGCCGCCGTCCAGCCGGACCCCGGGCGCTTCCGCGACCAGCTGTCCGCGCGATGGCTGCTGGCGGTCGCCGCCCGGCTCGTCCGCGATGTGGGCACGCTGGTCACCGGCGCGGCCCGGGCGCGCAAGCGGCTCGCGACCTACGCCCTCGACGGAGAGGTGCGCTTCGCCTCCGCCGCCGACCGGGCCGCCTTCGTGGAGGAGCTGACCCGCGGCGTCAGCGCGCTGATCGCCAAGTACCACGACGCGGAGAGCGAGGGCGGCCGCGAGCACCGCATCGTGGTCGCGCTCCACCCCACCGTGAAGGACCCCGCTCCCGCGGCCGGGGAGTCCGCGCCCGCCGTCGAGGCGTCCCCGCGAGCCGAGCTGCCGTGAGCGGCCCCTGACCCGTCACGGCCGGTCCCGCACCGCGGAGCCCACCACCCCACCACCCACCACGCCGTCCGGGCGCCCGAGCCCGTCCCACGAGGAGCGAGCAGCACCATGTCCAAGGAATTCGAGATCGTCCGCGCGTTCGAGACCGAGGCGAGTCCGGAGGAGGTCTGGGAGGCCGTCACCACCGGTTCGGCGGGCTGGTTGTGGCCCCAGGAGTTCGAGCCCCGCAAGGGCGGCGCCGCGCCCTTCGGCGGCACCCTCACCGCCTGGGACCCGCCGCACCACCTGATCGCCCGGGCGGAGAGCCCCGAGGGGGTCGACAACCAGTTCTTCAACCAGCTCGAGCACCTCATCGAGGAGCGCGAGGGCGGCGGTTCCCGGGTGCGTTACGTGCACAGCGGCATCTTCGTCGACGACTGGGACAACCAGTACGACGGAGCGAGCAAGCACACCGACTTCTACCTGCACACCCTGCGCCAGTACCTGACGCACTTCACCGGGCGGCCCGCCGCCTTCGCCACCGTGAACGGCCCCGCCGCGTCCACCGCGCCGGACGCCCTGGAGATCGTCAGCCGGGCCCTCGGGGTGCCGGACGACGCGGCCGAGGGCGCCACCGTACGGGCCGAACTGCCCGGCGCCGGACCGGTGGAGGCCGTGGTCGACTACCGCGACCCGTACTTCGTCGGGCTGCGGACCGGCGACGCGATGTACCGGGTCTTCGGCCGCAACCACTTCGGTGCCCCGGTCGGCATCAGCGTCCACGACTTCGCGCCCGGCGCCGACGGCGGGCGGACCGGCGAGCGCTGGCAGGCGTGGCTGGACGGCGTCTTCGCGTAACCGCCGCCCCGTCCCTCCACTCCCCCGCACACGGGACCGCCCCGGCTGGATCACCAGCCGGGGCGGTCCCGTGTGTGCTGCGGGTCGGGTCAGGCGAGGGTCGCCAGTGCCTCGTTGAGGGTGGCGGACGGACGCATGACGGCCGCGGCCTTGGCCGGGTCGGGCTGGTAGTAGCCGCCGATGTCGGCCGGGGAGCCCTGCACGGCGATCAGCTCGTCGACGATCGTCTGCTCCTTCTCGCTCAGCGTCTGGGCGAGCGGGGCGAAGGCCTTGGCCAGCTCCGCGTCGTCCGTCTGCTTCGCCAGCTCCTGGGCCCAGTACATGGCCAGGTAGAAGTGGCTGCCGCGGTTGTCGATGCCACCGAGCTTGCGGCTGGGCGACTTGTCCTCGTTGAGGAAGCTGCCCGTGGCGCGGTCCAGGGTGTCGGCCAGGACCTGGGCGCGGGCGTTGCCCGTGGTGGTCGCCAGGTGCTCGAAGCTGACCGCCAGCGCGAGGAACTCGCCCAGGCTGTCCCAGCGCAGGTAGTTCTCCTTGACCAGCTGCTGGACGTGCTTGGGCGCGGAGCCGCCGGCGCCGGTCTCGAAGAGGCCGCCGCCGTTCATCAGCGGCACGACCGAGAGCATCTTGGCGCTGGTGCCCAGCTCCAGGATCGGGAACAGGTCGGTCAGGTAGTCGCGCAGCACGTTGCCGGTGACGGAGATCGTGTTCTCGCCGCGGCGGATGCGCTCGAGCGAGAACGCGGTCGCCTCGACCGGGGACTTGATCTCGATCTGCAGACCCTCGGTGTCGTGCTCCGGCAGGTACTGCTTGACCTTGGCGATCAGGTTGGCGTCGTGGGCGCGCTCCTCGTCCAGCCAGAACACCGCCGGGTCGCCGGTCGCGCGGGCGCGGGTGACCGCCAGCTTGACCCAGTCCTTGATCGGGGCGTCCTTCGTCTGGCAGGCGCGGAAGATGTCGCCCGCGGAGACGGTCTGCTCCAGCACGACGTTCCCGGCCTGGTCGACCAGGCGCACCGTGCCGGTGTGCTGGATCTCGAAGGTCTTGTCGTGGCTGCCGTACTCCTCGGCCTTCTGCGCCATGAGGCCGACGTTGGGCACCGAGCCCATGGTGGCCGGGTCGAAGGCGCCGTGGGCGCGGCAGTCGTCGATGACGGCCTGGTAGATGCCGGCGTAGCTGCTGTCCGGGAGCACCGCGAGGGTGTCGGCCTCCTGGCCGTCCGGGCCCCACATGTGGCCCGACGTGCGGATCATGGCCGGCATGGAGGCGTCGACGATGACGTCGCTCGGGACGTGCAGGTTGGTGATGCCGCGGTCGGAGTCGACCATGGCCAGGGCCGGGCCCTCGGCGAGCTCGGCCTCGAAGGACGCCTTGATCTCCGCGCCCTCGGGCAGGGACTCCACGCCCTTGAGGATGCCGCCGAGGCCGTCGTTCGGGGTGAGGCCGGCGGTCGCGAAGGTCTCGCCGTACCGGGCGAAGGTCTTCGGGAAGAAGGCGCGCACGACGTGGCCGAAGATGATCGGGTCGGAGACCTTCATCATGGTGGCCTTCAGGTGCACCGAGAACAGGACGCCCTCGGCCTTGGCGCGCGCGACCTGGTCGCTGAGGAACTCGCGCAGCACGGCGACGCGCATGACGGACGCGTCCACGACCTCGCCCGCCAGGACCGGCACCGACTCGCGCAGCACGGTCGTGGTGCCGTCGTCGCCGACCAGCTCGATGCGCAGGGCGCCGGCCTCGGCGATGACCGCGGACTTCTCGGTGGACCGGAAGTCGTCGGCGGTCATGTGCGCGACGTTCGTCTTGGAGTCGGCCGACCAGGCGCCCATGCGGTGCGGGTGCGCCTTCGCGTAGTTCTTGACCGACGCGGGGGCGCGGCGGTCGGAGTTGCCCTCGCGCAGGACGGGGTTGACGGCGCTGCCCTTGATCTTGTCGTAGCGGGCGCGGACGTCCTTGTCCTCGTCGGACTTCGGGTCGTCCGGGTAGTCCGGCAGCGCGTAGCCCTGCTCCTGCAGCTCGGCGATCGCGGCCTTCAGCTGCGGGATCGAGGCCGAGACGTTCGGCAGCTTGATGATGTTGGCGGCCGGGGTCTTGGCGAGCTCGCCGAGCTCGGCGAGGGCGTCGGGGATGCGCTGGCCCTCCTCCAGGAACTCGGGGAAGTTCGCGATGATGCGCCCGGCCAGGGAGATGTCACGGGTCTCCACGGCGACTCCGGCCGTGGAGGCGTACGCCTGGATCACGGGCAGGAACGAGTACGTCGCCAGCGCCGGCGCCTCGTCGGTGTGCGTATAGATGATGGTCGAGTCAGTCACCGGGTGCTCCGCTCCACGTCTGCAACATTGCTCGACATCAAGATATCTCCTGAGCGCCTGCCACTCGAATGGGCCCTCCCCGCGGGCGGCGCGCCCCGCCGGTGGCCCGCCCGGTCCCGGCGTGCGCCCCGGACGGCCCGGTCATGGTGGCCGCCCGCATACCCGGCGGCACAACTGTGGTGTGCCACCACATGGGAGCGTGACGTGGCCGTTTCTACGGTGTGGCGACACGGAAACGTCCCCGTCCCCCCGCCCGGAAGTGGTGACCATGGCAACCCCGGCACCCGCGCCCACCGCACCCGGCTCGCTCCGCAGAATCGTCGCGGCGAGCCTCATCGGCACCACCATCGAGTGGTACGACTTCTTCCTCTACGGATCCGCCGCGGCGCTCGTCTTCAACAAGCTGTTCTTCCCCGAACAGGATCCGCTGGTCGGCACGCTGCTGTCGTTCCTGACCTACGCGGTCGGCTTCGCCGCCCGCCCGGTGGGCGCCCTCGTGTTCGGTCACTTCGGGGACCGCCTCGGCCGCAAGCGGCTGCTCGTCCTGAGCCTGCTGCTGATGGGCGGCGCGACGTTCTGCATCGGCCTGCTGCCGACGTACGCCACGATCGGGGTCGCCGCCCCGGTGCTGCTCACCGTGCTCCGCCTGGTCCAGGGCTTCGCGCTCGGCGGCGAGTGGGGCGGCGCGGTGCTGCTGGTCTCGGAGCACGGCGACGCGGAGCGGCGCGGGTTCTGGGCGTCGTGGCCGCAGACGGGCGCGCCGGCCGGCCAGCTGCTGGCCACCGGTGTGCTGTCGGCGCTGACCGCGCTGACCTCGGACGCCGCCTTCACCTCGTGGGGCTGGCGCATCCCGTTCCTGCTCTCCGGCGTGCTCGTCCTGGTGGGCCTGTGGATCCGGCTGTCGGTCGACGAGTCGCCGGTGTTCAAGACCGCGCTGGCCAGGGCGGAGGCCCGCAGGTCCGAGGAGTCCGCGATCGAGCGGCTGCCGCTGCTGGCGGTGCTCCGCGACCACTGGCGGGACGTCCTGGTGGCGATGGGCGCCCGGATGGCGGAGAACATCAGCTACTACGTCATCACGGCCTTCGTCCTCGTCTACGCCGTCACGCACGCGGAGGTGGACAGGCAGACGGCCCTGAACTGCGTGCTCATCGCCTCCGCGGTGCACTTCGCCGTCATCCCGGCCTGGGGCTCGCTGTCCGACCGCGTCGGGCGGAAGCCGGTGTACCTGATCGGCGCCGCCGGCGTGGGTCTGTGGGCCTTCCCCTTCTTCGCGCTGATCGACACCGGGAGCTTCCCGGCCCTGCTGCTGGCCATCACGGTCGGCCTGGTGCTTCACGGCGCCATGTACGCCCCGCAGGCGGCCTTCTTCTCGGAGATGTTCGCGACCCGCATGCGGTACTCCGGTGCCTCGATCGGCGCCCAGTTCGCCTCGGTGGCCGCCGGCGCGCCGGCGCCCCTCATCGCGACGGCCCTGCTCGTGGACACCGGCGGCTCGACCTACATCTCCCTGTACGTGATCCTCGCCGCCCTGATCACGCTGGTCGCGGTCGCGGTGGCCAAGGAGACGCGGGGCCGGGACCTGGACGCGATCGAGGCCGAGACCTCGCAGGACGCCCCGCTGGCCCGGTCGGCCCACGCGGGCTGACCCCGGGCGGACGCCTTCCGCACCCCCCGGTACGTGGACCCCGTCACGGTATGTCAGTGGCGGGGTCTACTGTCGTGACCGTGGGTGATGCGAGAGCGGTGACGGGGGTGCTGCACCATGTCGAGCTGTGGGTTCCAGATCTTGAGCGCGCTGACGCCGAGTGGGGCTGGCTGCTGGGTGAGCTCGGTTA
The DNA here is from genome assembly GCF_040638135.1 of Streptomyces sp. NPDC026673. Classification (NCBI taxonomy): domain Bacteria; kingdom Bacillati; phylum Actinomycetota; class Actinomycetes; order Kitasatosporales; family Streptomycetaceae; genus Streptomyces; species Streptomyces sp. NPDC026673. The sequence goes on from NZ_JBEZXR010000003.1 coordinate 124,361, forward strand.
CGTCCGGTATCAGGAGTGGGCTGCGGGCCGCAGCTGGCGTCTGGGGACGGCCTATATCGTCGTCGAGCGGTCACCGGATCTGATCCCGGGCGTGCACGAGCGCCGCAGGCCGGGGCTGAACCATCTGGCGTTCCATGTGGCGAGCCGCGAGGAGCTGGACACCCTGGTGGCGCGCTCGCCGCTGCACGGCTGGACGCTGATGTTCCCCACGCTGCATCCGTACGCGGGCGGCGAGCAGCACTACGCCGCCTACCTGGAGAACGGCGACGGGTTCGAGGTGGAGCTGGTCGCGGGCCCGGATCAGACCTGACCGGCTGGTCGCGGCGGGTCCTCCTGCCCGGCCGAGAGCCGGTGCAGGCGCAGCGCGAGCTGGATCTCCAGCGCGCGGTCCGGGGCCTGCCAGTCGGCGCCGAGCAGATGGGAGATGCGCTCCAGGCGTTGCGCGACGGTGTTGACGTGGACGTGGAGGGCGTCCTTGGTGCGCACGGGGCTCATCCCGCTGGCGAAGTAGGCGTCCAGGGTGCGTACGAGGTCGGTGCCCCGGCGGCTGTCGTAGTCCGCGACGGCCCCGATCGTACGGTGCACAAAGCCGTCGACGTCGCGCGAGTCGGTGAGCAGCAGCCCGAGGAAGCCGAAGTCGTCACCCGAGGCCCCCTCCCCGGTGCGGCCGAGGGCCCGCAGCGTGTCACCGCAGCGCTGCGCCTCGGTGTAGGCCAGGGCGACGGCACCGGGGTGGTCGGCGGGGGCCTGGACGGCTCCGGAGGCCCCCACGGTGACGGCCGCCTGCACCGCCGTGCCCAGCTGCTGGGCGATGCGGCGCGCGGTGGCCGAGGCGTCGCAGCCCTCCTCGAGCGGGAGCAGCAGCACCGTGCCGCCGTCGCGCGCGGCGGCCAGGCCGCGGCGGGTGGCCGCGAGGTGGGAGGCGGCCGACCACAGCCGCTGCCGGTCGGCGGCGGCCCCGGAGTGCTCCTCGTCCACCCGGGCGGCCAGGACGACATGCGGGGCGTCGAGGTCGGCGTGCAGCCGGCCCGCCCGTTCGCGCAGCAGTCCGGGGTCGCGGTGGGGGGCGTCGAGGAGGTCGTCCAGGAGTTCGCCGCGGTAGCGCCGCTCGGCCTCGGCGGCGGTGCGGCGGGCGAGCAGCAGCAGGGAGGTGACCATGGCGGCCCGTTCCAGCGTGCGCTGGTCGACGGGGTCGAGTCCGGGGTGGCCGTGCAGGACGAGGGCGCCCAGGAGCTCCCCGCCGGCGGTGACGGCGGCGGTCCAGGTCTCGCCCTGCCGTACGGCGTGGCCGTCCTTGCGGGAGCGGGCGACGGCGTCGGCGAGCGCCTCCGGGACGGGGTCGCGGTCGGTGCCGACGACGCGGACGGTCCCGGAGAGCACCTCCGCGACGGCGTCCGCCACGTCGTCGACCCCGCCGCCGCGCAGGACGAGCTCGGTGAGCCGGTCGTGCACCTCGGAGGCGCGTTCCAGCACCGCGCTGTGGTTGCGGATGGTCTCGTTGGCGGTGCCGAGGTCGGCGAGCGCGGAGCGGGTCTCCTCCAGCAGGTTCGCCGTGTCGATGGCGACGGCCGCCAGCGAGGCGAGGGAGGCGAGCAGGGCGATCTGGCCGCGCTCGAAGACCCGGGCCCGGCGGTCCGCGGCGTACAGCACGCCGATGACGCCGGTGCCCAGCACGAGCGGCACGCCGAGGATCGCCACCAGGCCCTCGTCGTGAACGGCCGAGTCGATCGGGTGGGTGTGCCGGAAGCGTTCGTCGTCGAAGTAGGACTCGGTGACATAGGGCAGCGCCGTCTGCGCGACCAGCCCGCCGAGTCCCTCCCCCATTCCGAGCCGCACCCGCTGGAACTCCGCGGAGACCGACCCCTCGGTGACCCGCATGTAGGTGTCGCCCGCCTTGCGGTCGATCAGGCTGAGGTAGGCGACGTCGGTGCCGAGCAGCGACCGGGCCCGCTGCACGATGGCCTGCAGCACCGAGTCCAGGTCGCGCAGCCCCGCGAGGTCGCCGGCCGTCTCGAAGAGGGCCGACAACTCGGCCTCGCGCCGCCGCCGCCCCTCGAGTTCCGCCCGTACGCGCAGGGCCAGCAGCCTGGCCCGCTCCATCTCCGCGAGCACGGCGGGCGGCGCGCCCTCGGCCCGGGCCGCGAGCATCGGCCGCTCGTACTCCTCGGCCGGTGCCCCGCGGGCGAGCAGCCGCAGGAAGGGCGCGTCGGAAGGGCTGTGGGGGGCCATGGTTCCGCCGTGGTCGTCGGGGGCTTCGTGTGGGTCGCGGGGCACGGTGTCAGGGATACCGGCAGATCAGTGCGCCGTCCATCCACCGTCCATGGTCAGCGAGGCACCGGTGATGAAGGAGGCCTGCGGCGAGCAGAGGTAGGCGGCCAGTTCGGCGACCTCCGCCGGCTCCACCAGCCGCTTGACGGCGGAGTCGGCGAGCATGATGTCGGTGACGACGCGCTCGGGGTCGATGCCGTGCGCCGCGGCCTGGTCGGCGATCTGGCGCTCGACCAGCGGCGTGCGCACATAGGCGGGGCTGATGCAGTTGGAGGTGACGCCCCGCGTGGCCCCCTCCAGCGCGGCGGTCTTGGACAGGCCCTCCAGACCGTGCTTGGCCGAGACGTAGGCGCTCTTGTAGGCGGACGCCCGCAGGCCGTGGACGGAGGAGATGTTCACGATCCGCCCCCAGCCCTGCCCGTACATGTGCGGAAGCGCGCCGCGGATCAGCCGGAAGGGCGCCTCGAGCATCACGCGCAGCACCGTGGCGAAGACATCGGGCGGGAACTCCTCGATCGGGCGCACGAGTTGCAGCCCGGCGTTGTTGACCAGGATGTCCGTGCCCGCGGCGGCCTGCTCGGCGGTGTCGAGATCGGTCAGGTCCAGGGCCAGGGTCTCGACGGTGCCGGGGTGGCCGCCCGCGGCGGCCAGGTCCGCGAGTTCGGCCAGGCCTTCGGCGTCCCGGTCGGCGGCCCGCACCTTGGCCCCGGCGGCGGCCAGGCGCAGGACGCACGCGCGGCCGATGCCGCCGGCGGCACCGGTGACGAGCGCGGTGCGTCCGTCCAGGTCCGGCAGCGCGGACGGCGGGACGGGACCTGCTGCGGGACGGGGCGCGGGAGGCGTGAGCGTCATGCAGTGCAGGCTAGGCAGCGCGCGGATGCGGACCGATGTGTGCGCCGCCCACACTCGTGCCGCCGACGGTGGGGGCCGCGCACACTCACGCCTCGGGCGGTCCGGCGGGCTCGAACCAGGTGGGGCCCTCGGTCAGCGCGTGCTTGAGCCGCAGCCGCCCGTGGTTGCCGAGCTCGGGCAGGCCGTCCACGTCGAACCAGGCGACCTCCAGAGATTCGTCGTCGGCGACCCGGGCGTCCCCGCCGACGGCCCGGCAGCGGAAGGTGATGTCCACGTACTGGCAGCGGTCCCCGTTGGGGTAGAGCACCGGGTCGATGGTCTGGACGAGGACGACGCGCTCCGCGACCGCGCGTACGCCGGTCTCCTCCAGCACCTCGCGGACGGCGGTCTCGGCGGGCTGCTCGCCGGGTTCGGCGATGCCGCCGATCAGGGACCAGCGTCCGTTGTCCGCGCGCCGGTTCAGCAGGACGCGCCCGTCGTCGTCGAGGACGACCGCGGTGACGCCGGGCAGGAGCAGCTGCCGGTGGCCGACGACGGCCCGCAGCTCACGGAGGAATTCGGGAATCGGCACGACCCCGAGCCTACGTCGTCGGCCGCGTGCTCCCGTGGATCATGCCCGGAACACCGCACTTGTGCTTCCCGCACGGGATCTCCACATCCCGCCACCCCAGCCGTTACCGTGAGCCCCGGGGTCGGGGGGTTCCCCGGGGTCAGGGGGTACGGGTGATGGACACGCGAACAGGTGGTGCGCGGACGGGTGTCGGCGAGGATGCCGGCGGCCCGGCCGAGCGCCCGCGCTCCGGACGGACCGACGTCGTCGGCGCGCTGCTCCTCGCCGGCTGCGCGGTGTGGTCACTCGCCGCCGCGGCGGGTCGCCCGGCCCGTCCGGAAGGGGTACTCCTCGCGGTCCTCGCGGTCACCGCCGGATACGCGGCCGGGCGCATCGGCGGAGCCCTGCGGCCGGTGGCCGTACCCGCCGTGGCCGCGCTCACCGCCGTCGGTCTGATGCTCGCCCTCCCCGGTCGCCTGTCCGGCGGTCCGGACACGCCCCCGCTCGGCTATCCGAACGCCGACGCCGCGCTGATGGTGCTCGCCACCGGCGCCGCCTGCTGCGCCGCCTGGGCCACCCGGAGGCGATCGCTCCGGCTGGGACTGCGGCTGCTCGGCGCCGCCTCGGCCGCGCTGGCGCTGACCGTCGGCTCCGCCGCGGGATTCGCGGCCTGCCTCGGGGTGATCCTCTGCTCCCTGGCCGCCGACCGCACGCGGCGCGGGCTCGGTCTCGCGGGTCTGGCCGTGGCCACCCTCGTGGCGGTCGGCGGCACGTACGCGGTCGCCGTCGACGCCCTGCCCCCGGGTCTGTCGGCGTCCCTGTCCGGGCAGCTCACACCGGCCCGGGTCCGGCTGTGGCACGACGCCCTGGAGACGGCCCGGGCCAACCCCGTCAGGGGCGTCGGTCCGGGGCGCCTGTCCGAGGCCGGAACGGCGGCGCCGTCCCCGGCCGCGGCGGGCCGCCCCCCGTCGGCGCCGCTGCAGCTGGCGGCCGAGCAGGGCGTCCCCGGCGTCGCCCTGCTCGCCGGCTCCTACGCCTGGCTGCTCTGGGCCCTGCTGCGCTCGCCGCGCCCCACCCCTGTGGTCCTCACCGCGGGAGCCGCCCTCACCGGTCTGGCCATGCAGTCCGCGGTGGACCCCGTCCTCAGTTATGCCGCCGTCACCGCGGGCGCGGGCCTTCTCGCCGGCCTCGCCACCGCCCGCCCGCTCCGCGAGGCGCCGGAACGCCTTCCGGGAGCCTGAGCGGCCACCGGCCACCGGCCACCGGCCCGCGACCCGGCGACGGCCGCCACCGTGACGGCGACCTCAGCCAAGGGGTGTTGCCTCCTCCGCGGGTGGCGGCCTAGCATCGTGTTCCGGTACTGGTGAATCGATTCGACAAATCGATTCGACGACAGCAGCGCGGAGGAGCCCGATGCCCACGACGATCAAGGACGTCGCCGAGCGCGCCGGGGTCGCCCCCAGCACCGTTTCGTACGTCCTGAGCGGCTCCCGCAAGATCTCCGAGGACACCCGCCGGACCGTGCAGCAGGCCATCGACGACCTGGGCTACCACCCGCGCGCGAGCGCCCGGACACTGCGCAGCACGCGCACCAATGTGCTGGCCCTCGCGCTCCCGCGCGTGGCCGGGGGCTACCGGGCGGTCGACGGGCGCTTCGCGATCGAGATCAGCGACGCGGCCCGCCACCACGGTTACGACGTCCTGCTCACGACCGCCCAGGAGGGCGTGCCGGGGCTGCGCCGCATCGCGGGCAGCGGCCAGGCGGACGCCGCGATCCTCATGGCCGTCGAGATGGAGGACCCGCGGATCGCCGCCATGCGCGAACTGGGCTTCCCCACCGCTCTGCTCGGCCGCTCGGCCGACGACACCACGCTGCCCTGGACCGACCTGGACTGGGAGGAGGCCGCGGCCCTGGCCGTCCGCGAACTGGCCGCCGCGGGCCACCGGGACATCGCGTACCTCGCCACCACCGAGCACGAGATCCAGGCGCGGCGCGGCTACGCGATCCGCGGCGTGGCCGGTGCCCGCCGGGCGGCGCCGGAGACCGGCGCGCAGGTGCGCGTGCACCAGTCGACCCGCGACATGGCACGGCTCGGACGGCGTCTGAGCACGCTGCTGCGCGCCGAGCGGCCGCCCACGGCCCTGGTGGTCCAGCACGTCTCGGCGCTGCCGCACATCCTCGCCGCCGTGGCGGCGGAGGGCCTGCGGGTCCCCGACGACCTCGCGGTGGTGGCGGTCGGCAACCTCCCCGACGACCTGGGCGGCCAGGACCTGCCGCGTATCGAACTGCCCGTCACCGAGATGTCCGCCGAGGTGACGCGGCTCGCCGTCGAGGCGATCGCCGCACGCGCGCAGGGCACGCCCGCGACCCCGCCCGGACACCGGCTGATCCCGCCCGCGCTGGTGCCCGGCCCGCCGATCACCCCTCCCCGGACCGGGTCGGCCGGCGTCTGAGCCCGCCGCCCCGGCCGGGCGCCCGAGCCGGGCGCCCGCCCCTCCCCCGTTCCACCGTCCCGTTCGACGTATCCGCACCCAGCCAGGAGCACTACCCCATGGCCACCGAGTTCCCGGTCTTCCCAGCCGGCTTCCGCTTCGGCGCGGCGACCGCCGCCTACCAGATCGAGGGCGCCCACGACGAGGACGGCCGCGGGCCGTCCATCTGGGACACCTTCAGCCACACCCCGGGCCGCACCGCGGAGGGCGCCACCGGCGACGTCGCCTGCGACCACTACCACCGCCACACCGAGGACGTACGGCTCCTCGCCGACCTCGGCGTCGACTCGTACCGGTTCTCCGTCTCCTGGCCGCGCGTCGTGCCGACGGGCCGCGGCCCGGTCAACGCCAAGGGTCTGGACTTCTACGACCGGCTCACCGACGACCTGCTCGCGGCGGGCATCGCCCCCGCCGTGACGCTGTACCACTGGGACCTCCCGCAGGCCCTGGAGGACGAGGGCGGCTGGCGCAACCGCGCGACGGCCGAGGCCTTCGCCGCGTACTCGGCCGTCGTCGCCGAGCGTCTCGGCGACCGCGTCGAGCGCTGGATCACGCTCAACGAGCCCTACTGCTCCGCCTTCGTCGGCTACGCGGAGGGCCGGCACGCCCCCGGCGCCCAGGAGGGGACCGGGGCCCTGGCCGCCGCGCACAACCTGCTGCTCGCCCACGGCCTCGCCGTCCGCGCGCTGCGTGAGGCGGGGGCCCGCGAGGTGGGCATCACGCTCAACCTCGACCACATCGACGCCGCGAGCGACTCCCCCGCGGACCTCGCCGCCCTGCGCCGGGCCGTGACGCTGCACAACGACACGTGGACCGAGCCGCTGTTCGCGGGCCGCTACCCCGCCGGCGAGGCGGAGACCTGGGGCGCGCTCGCCGACGGCTCCTACCGCCGCGACGGCGACCTGGAGATCATCGGCGCCCCGCTGGACTTCGTGGGCCTCAACTTCTACCGCCCCATCACCGTCTCCGACGCCCCGCACCGCGAGCCCGACCCGGCCCGGCGTACCGCCGTCGACATCGGCGTGCGCGAGTCCGACCCGTACGGGACGCGGCACACGACGATGGGCTGGCCGGTGGTTCCGGAGGCGTTCACCACGCTGCTGCTGGGCCTCAAGGAGCGGTACCCGTCGCTGCCGCCCGCGTTCATCACCGAGAACGGCTCCGCCGAGGCCGACGTCCTCACGGCCGACGGCCGCGTCGAGGACACCGACCGCGTGTCCTACCTCCGCGACCACCTCCACGCGCTCGTCGCGGCGATGGACGGGGGCGTGGACGTGCGCGGCTACTACGTCTGGTCGCTGCTCGACAACTTCGAGTGGGCGCGCGGCTACGGCCAGCGCTTCGGCATCGTGCACGTGGACTACGACAACGGCGCCAAGCGGACCCCCAAGGCCAGTTACGGCTGGTACCGAGAGCTGGTCACCGCCCACCGCGCGGGACGGGAGGAGCGGAAGTGAAGTTCACCGACGGCTACTGGATGATGCGCCCGGGCGTGACGGCGAACTACGCGGCCGCCGTCGCCGACGTCACCGTCGCGGACGACCGGCTCACGCTCCACGCGCCGGTCAAGCAGGTGCGCCACCGGGGCGACACGCTCAACAGCCCGCTGCTGAAGGTGGAGTGCTGGTCCCCCGCCGAAGGCGTGATCGGCGTGCGCACCACCCACCACGCCGGGAAGGCCCACAGGGGCCCGGAGTTCGGCCTGCCGGGCGCGGCGGACGGCGGCGCGGGCAAGACCGTGCGCGACGGCTCGGTGGTCGAGCTGACCTCCGGCGAGCTGACCCTGCGCGTCGACACGGCCGGCCCGTGGCAGCTGGACTTCACCGCGGGCGGCCGCACCCTCACCTCTGCCGCCGCACGCGGCACGGGCTTCGTCACCGACGCCGACGAGCGGCACTTCATGCTGGCCCAGCTCTCGCTCGACGTCGGCGAGCTGGTGTACGGCCTCGGCGAGCGCTTCACGCCGTTCGTGAAGAACGGCCAGACCGTCGACGTGTGGCAGGCGGACGGCGGCACGATCAGCGAGCAGGCCTACAAGAACGTCCCCTTCTACCTCACCAACCGCGGCTACGGCGTCTTCGTCAACCACCCGGGCAAGGTCTCCTACGAGATCGGGTCCGAGATCGTCAGCCAGGTGCAGTTCAGCGTCGAGGACCAGTCGCTGGAGTACTTCGTCGTCCACGGGTCCACCCCGAAGGAGATCCTGGAGCGCTACACGGCTCTCACCGGGCGCCCGGCGCTGCCGCCCGCCTGGTCGTTCGGCCTGTGGCTGTCGACCTCCTTCACCACCTCCTACGACGAGGCGACCGTCAACCACTTCGTCCAGGGCATGGCGGACCGCGAGATCCCGCTGAGCGTCTTCCACTTCGACTGCTTCTGGATGCGCGAGTACCAGTGGAGCGACTTCACCTGGGACCCGGAGGTCTTCCCGGACCCCGAGGGGATGCTCGCCCGCCTCAAGGAGCGCGGACTGCGCGTCTCCGCGTGGATCAACCCGTACATCGCGCAGAAGTCGGTGCTCTTCGACGAGGGCGTGCGCGAGGGCTACCTCGTCAAGCGCCCCAACGGCGACGTGTGGCAGTGGGACCTGTGGCAGGCGGGGATGGCGCTGGTCGACTTCACCAACCCGGCCGCCCGCACCTGGTACGCGGAGAAGCTGCGGGTGCTGCTGCGGCAGGGCGTGGACGTCTTCAAGACCGACTTCGGCGAGCGCATCCCGCTGGACGTGGTCTGGCACGACGGCTCCGACCCGGAGCGGATGCACAACTACTACACGCAGCTCTACAACGAGGTCGTCTTCGAGCTGCTGCGCGAGGAGCGCGGCGAGGGCGAGGCGGTGCTCTTCGCCCGCTCGGCGACCGCGGGCGGGCAGCAGTTCCCCGTGCACTGGGGCGGCGACTGCGAGTCGACCTTCACCGCGATGGCGGACAGCCTGCGCGGCGGTCTGTCGCTGGGGCTGTCGGGCTTCGGCTTCTGGAGCCACGACATCGGCGGCTTCGAGGGCACGCCGGACCCGGCGGTGTTCAAGCGCTGGGTGCAGTTCGGCCTGCTCTCCTCGCACAGCCGGCTGCACGGCAGCAAGTCCTACCGGGTGCCGTGGGAGTTCGGGGACGAGGCCGTCGCCGTCACCCGCGACTTCACCCGGCTGAAGAACCGGCTCATGCCGTACCTGTACCGCGCGGCGCTGCAGGCCCGCGACCACGGCACGCCGATGATGCGCCCGATGGTGCTGGAGTTCCCCGGCGACCCGGCCTGCCACCACCTCGACCGGCAGTACATGCTCGGCGACGACCTGCTCGTCGCGCCGGTCTTCAGCAAGGACGGCGAGGTCGAGTACTACGTTCCCGACGGCACGTGGACGCACCTGCTGACCGGCGAACTCGTGCGGGGTCCGGGCTGGCGGCGCGAGACGCACGGCTTCGACACGCTGCCGCTGCTGGCCCGGCCCGGCTCGGTCGTGCCCTTCGGCGCGTCCGAGGAGGGTCCCGAGTACGACTGGACGGACGGGATCACCCTGCGGGTGCACACCCCGGCGGACGGCGGCGAGACGATCACCGCGGTACCGGCGCGGGACGGCTCGACGGCCGCCGTCTTCCGGGTACGCCGTACGGGTGACACGCTCACCGTCGAGGCCCAGGGCGAGCGGCCGCCTGCCGCGCCGTGGAACGTGCTCCTCGTGGGCGCGCACGACACGGACGGCGCCGAAGGCGCCGCCTCGGTCGAGCGCACCGCGCTGGGCGTGCTGCTGGCGTGCGCCGCGGGCACCGCGCGGGTCACGGCACGCTGGTCGTGACAGAACGCCGCAAGTGAGGGGTCTGTGCCCGTGGCCCGCGGGCACAGACCCCTCGGCCTGTCGGGGGCACAGGACCCGCGCCGCGGACCGGCCACGGGAACGGACCCCGCCGTGTGGGTTACGGGCGTACGCCCAGCCGGCTGCGGATGGCCCGGACGGCGCCCTCGGCGTCGTCCACCGTGACGGTGAACTGCCGGCCGTTGCCGAGATCGAGGACGACGCCGGGACCACGCCGGACCACGACCGCGGTGCCCTGCTCGGGCCGCCACCGATAGCCCCAGCCGCCCCAGTGGCGGGGGCTGACGAGGGGCACGAGGTGCGCGTCCCTGATCTCCTCCCACCGGATCCGGCGGCGGGGCACGCCGATGTGGCCACAGCGCACCTGGAGCCCGTCGCGGTCCACGTTCACGCGGACGTGGGTGAACGCGACGGTTCCGAACAGCATCAGCAGCCCCGCCGCGATGCAGCCCACCACCGACATGACCAGCGGCACGGTGCCCGAGGTGTAGGGCGAGTCCACGGCGAGCTCGATGCCGAGCGCCATGCAGGCCGCTCCCGCGGCCGCGAGGAGCCACTGGTAGCGATTGCTCGCGTGGCCCGTCCACACCTGGGATGTACGCGCGTCGTCACGCTGCGCGTCCGTCATACTGCGCAGCCTACTCATCCTGCGGCGAGTTGGCACCGTTGTGCGGACGGGAAAGGGCCGGGCCCGGATGCGCGGAGGCGGCGGTCAGCGCGCCTCGGCCGTGGCGGGAGCCGCGGCGGCGCCGAGGGACCGGCCCTCGGGGTAGGCCAGCGCCTCACGGGTGACGGCTCCGGCCCGGCCGCTGAGGATCACCGCGAGGCTCCCCCTGGCGGCGGCGTCCGGGCGCGGACCGGCGCCGATGCGGCGCAGCGTCTGCGCGGCCACGGCGTCCGCCGAGCCGTACAGCCGGGCGGGGGCGGCCAGGGCGGCCTGGATCCGCTCGGCGACCAGTTCGTAGTGGGTGCAGCCGAGGACGACCGCCTCGACGTCCGGAGGGGTCAGCGCGGCGGCGGCGGTGATGGCGGCCGCGGTCGCGGCGTCGTCGGCCCGGTCGACGGCGTCGGCGAGGCCGGGGCACGGCACCTCGGTGATGGCCGCGCCGTTGCCGAAGTCCTTGATCAGCCCGCGCTGATAGGGGCTCCCGGTGGTCGCCGGGGTCGCCCAGATGGCCACCTTGCGCGCCTCGGCGGCGGCGGGCTTGATCGCCGGGACGGTGCCGATCACCGGGATGGCGGGCTCGAGCGCGGCACGCAGCGCGGGCAGGGCGTGCACCGTGGCGGTGTTGCAGGCCACGATCAGTGCTTCCGGCCGGTGCTCGGCGGCGGCCAGGGCGCAGGCGAGGGCGTGCGCGGTGACGTCCTCGGGGGTGCGCGGACCCCAGGGCATGCCGTCGGGGTCGGAGGAGAGCACCAGATCCGCGTCGGGCCGCATCCGGCGGATGGCGGCGGCCGCGGCGAGCAGCCCGATACCGGAGTCCATCAGCGCGATCTTCACGGGGGACAACCTTACGCGATGCGATTGTCGGCCCGCCCCGGACCGCCCCGCGGCGGCAGGGCGCGGAAATGGCGGACGGGGCGGGGCGGCGGCGGCAGACTGCGGGGGTGACGTGGCTGACGTGGGTGACCGTGGTGTCGTTGCTGGCGTGGATGTGGCTGCTGCTGGCGCAGGGCATGTTCTGGCGTACGGACGTACGACTGCCGGCCGCCGGCACGAGACCCGCCAGGACCACCGAGACCACCGAGACCGCCGGGATTGCCGAGCCCCTGGAGCCCGACGGGTGGCCGGACGTGGCGGTGGTCGTCCCGGCGCGTGACGAGGCGGCGGTACTGCCGCGGAGCCTGCCGAGCGTCCTGGCGCAGCGGTACCCGGGACGTGCCGAGGTGGTCCTGGTGGACGACGGCAGCACCGACGGCACGGGGGAGCTGGCCCGCGCGCTCGCCGCGCGGGGGGACGGGCTGCCGCTGCGCGTCGTCACCCCCGGGCCGCCCCCGGCAGGCTGGACGGGGAAGCTGTGGGCGGTGCGGCACGGCATCGCGGTGGCCACCGCGTCCGGCGGCCCGGAGTTCCTGCTGCTGACGGACGCCGACATCGCGCACGGCCCGGACTCGTTGCGCCACCTGGTGGCCGCGGCGCGGGCGAACGACCTCGACATGGTGTCGCAGATGGCCCGGCTGCGGGTCGCCACCGCCTGGGAGCGGCTGATCGTCCCCGCCTTCGTCTACTTCTTCGCGCAGCTGTACCCGTTCCGCCGGGTGAACCGGCCGCGCGCCGGGACCGCCGCGGCCGCGGGCGGCTGTGTGCTGATCCGCCGCGCGGCGGCGGAGCGGGCGGGCGTGCCCGACTCGATCCGCCACGCGGTGATCGACGACGTGGCCCTGGCCCGTGCCGTGAAGCGCGCCGGCGGGCGGATCTGGCTGGGGCTGGCCGAGGAGGTGGACAGCGTCCGCCCCTATCCGGGTCTGGGCGAGCTGTGGCGGATGGTCTCGCGGAGCGCGTACGCGCAGCTGCGGCACAGCGCGGCGCTGCTCGCGGGCACGGTGCTCGGCCTGCTGCTGGTGTACGTCCTCCCCCCGCTCGCCGCGATCGGCGGGGCCCTCGCCGGGGACTGGCTGCTGTGCGCGGCGGGGGCCGCGGCATGGGCGCTGATGTGCGGTACCTACGCGCCGATGCTCCGCTACTACCGGCAGCCGTTGTGGCTCGCCGCTCTGCTGCCGTTCACGGCGGTGCTGTATCTGCTGATGACGGTGGACTCGGCGGTGCAGCACGGTCGCGGCCGCGGGGCCGCGTGGAAGGGCCGCACCTATGCGCGGCCCGACGCCTCGGCGTAGACGACGGCGAGCCGCGCGCCGACGGCGGCCGTTCCGAAACGGCGCCGGGTACGGTCGGCGAGCGCCGCGGGCCGGCGGCCGGACAGCCGGGCCGCGGCCTGCGCGAGCGCCCGGCCGAGCGCGGGTGCGTCACCGGGATCCACGAGCAGCCCCCCGTCGTGTCCGACGAGTTCCGGGAGCGCCCCGGTACGGGTGCCGACGACGGGCGTGCCGCAGCAGAGCGCGTCGAGCGCGCGCACGCAGAAGCTCTCCACGTGGCTCGCCATCAGGAAGAGATCCGCGTGCGCGACGGTGTGCAGCGCCTCGGCGCGGCCGCGGGCCCGGCGCACCGTGACGAAGTGCGCCACCCCGCACTTGCGGATCAGTTCCCTTATGTCGGCGGGGAGTTCGACCGGGCCCTCGGCGATGATGTCCAGCCGCAGCCGGGGGTCCTTGACCCGGGCGCCGGCGAAGGCCCGGACCAGCACCTCCCATCCCTCGTACGCCTCGAAGCGCCCGGCGGCCGCCACCCGTACCGGGTCCTGGCTGATCCGGGCCCGGGCCGGCACCGGCGGCAGCGCCTCGGGGCCCACGGGGTGCGGGACCAGTCGGTGCCGGCCGGGGAGCCGCAGTTCGCCGAGCCGGAGCAGCAGGGCGTCGCTGACCGCGAGGACGGCGGCGGCGTCGCGGTACAGGCGCGCGCGGGCCCGCCGCAGTGGGAGGCCGGGCAGCGGGCGCGTGGGGTGGTCGAACAGGCGCGGGTCGTCCTCGGTCAGCACATACGGAAGCCCCGCGCTCCGCGCGAGCCGGGGCAGCAGGTCGTCGGCGCCGGGCACATGGCCGTGAAGGAGATCGAACCGGCCGCACTCGGCGGCCTCGTGGCGCAGCACGCCCCCGACCCGGCCGGCGGTGACCCGGCGCGCCATGGCGCCGCCGTGGGGGACGGCGACCTGGTAGTGGTGCGGCCGCTCGGGGTCGCGGCCGGCGTAGGGGAGCCCGCGGACCGCGGGCAGGGACAACTCCCGGACGGCGACCACGTCGACCACATCGGCGACGGTGGCCGCGGCCTTGTGCCACTCCTCCGGCCGCGCCGGCCGGGTCTGCCCGAAAAGCATGGCGACACGCATGGCCCACTGTGGCATATCGGGGGCCTCCCGGGACGAAGTTCGCCGGAGTCACCGAAACGCCGCGTTCCTCCTTCGTGCGGGTGACTTGTTGGTTCGCACGCGTATCGGCGCCGTCACCCTCCGACATCACCCGGCCGGGTACTTCCACGCGACCGCGGCCAGGCGTGACGAGCGGTAACGCCGCAGGCCCAGCGCCTTTACGGGATCCGAACGGCCCGCGCGGACCGATTTCCTCCGATTCGCTCGCAATAGGGGACAGCCGTCACTCGCTGCACATGAAATGACCTGCTAATCGGTCTCCCCAACCAGCACATCGTGGGCTTAACTTATGGGCTATGACCTCCCCCCGCGGTTCTTACAGCGGTGGCTACTACACGTCGCCGTTCTTCCCCGACACCCCCATCTACGACAGCCTGGTCGCAGAGCGGGGCACCCCTCAGATCGCGCCGATCCGCGTACCGTCCGCGTACGACACCGGCAGCAATCTCCCGGCCCTGCCGGCCGCGCTCCCCGCGCTGCCCGCCGGTCCCTCCCACTCCTCCGTGCCGAGCACGCCGCAGGGCACCTACTCCGGCTACTCGGCACCCGGTTACCAGCAGCAGCCCCAGCTGCAGCAGGCGCCGGCCCCCTACATCCCGCAGCAGGCCACCGCGCCCCGGCCCGCGGCCTTCAACGGCGGGTACCCGACGCAGCAGGCCCCGCAGCAGTACCAGGGCCCGGCCGGCTACGAGCAGGTGCGCCCCGCCGCCCCGCCGCGTCCGGCGCCGCCGCGTCCGATGGCGCCCGGCGGCTACGACGAGCAGCCGTACCAGCGGCGCAACCTCGGCCAGGGCTACTACTCGGGCTGATGCCGGTGGGCGGCCCGGTCCCCGCCGACGGGTGACCGCGCCGCCTGGCACGATGGCGGAATGACGACTCCGACGCCGACACCCCGTCTCGGTTCGCTCCATGTCCACCCGGTCAAGTCACTGGGAGGACAGCGGTTGTCCGAGGCGACGGTGGAGCCGTGGGGGCTCGCCGGAGACCGCCGGTGGATGCTCGCGGACGCAGCGGGACGATGCGTCACGCAGCGAGAGCAGCCCCGGCTGACCCTGGCACGCGCGGAGTCGTCCCCCGGCGGTGGGCTGCTGCTCACCGCTCCGGGGATGCCGGTGCTGGACGTCGCCGTACCGCGGGGGGCCGCGACGGTCCCGGTGCATCTGTGGGGAGACAAGGTGGAGGCCGTTCCCGCGGGGGACGCGGCCGCCGCCTGGTTCGGCGTGTACCTGGGGATGGAGGTCATCCTCGTCCACCTCGACGACCCGGCGCACCGCCGACCCATCGATCCGGAGTACGCGCGCCCCGGCGAGACCGTCAGCTTCGCCGACGGCTTTCCGCTGCTCGTGACGACCGAGGCGTCGTTGGCCGCCCTCAACGCGCTGATCGCCGCGGGCGATCACCCGGAGGAGGGCCCGCTGCCGATGGACCGCTTCCGCCCGAACGCCGTCCTGTCGGGGACCGAGGCCTGGGCCGAGGACGCATGGGCCCGAATCCGCATCGGGGAAGTCGAGTTCCGCGTCGTGAAGCCCTGCGGGCGCTGTGTGGTGACCACGACGGACCAGCGCACCGCGGCCCGGGGCCGGGAGCCCCTGCGCACCCTTGCGCGCCACCGCCGGTTCGGGGGCAGACTGGTTTTCGGACAGAATCTCGTGCCCGTGCGACCCGGAACACTCCGGGTGGGAGACGCGTTGACAGTTATTGAGTGAACGCGTCCCAGACCGCGGCACGGTCCGGGCCCCCGGGGCGGACGTCCGCGTGAGATCGCTCTCGCCGGTCCGTGCCGCATGTGCCGTGCCGTGTGCGGTACTCGGACGGTGAAGGGGGTGCGGCCCGATGGCGGCCACGCGCGTGCGGTGGTGGCGTTGGCGGCGGAACAGCCTGCGCCGGCGCTCCGACGTGTTCGAGGCCTGTGCCGGAGTGGTCGCGACGTGCGCGATCGTCCTGGGCGCGCCGGCCGCGGGGTTGACCGCGGGGCAGGCCGTCGACCGGTCCCTGCAGGACACCGTCCGCGCCGAGCACGCCGCCCGCACCCAGGTCGGAGCCGTGGTGCTGAAGGCCGGACCGCGTGAGGCCCCCGACCCCGACCCCGAGTCCGGCCGGGTACGCGAGGAGCGCCGCGACGCGGTCGTCCGCTGGACCGCGCCGGACGGGCGGGTGCACACCGCGCAGGTGCGCGTGGCCGCGGACCACGGCAAGGGCGACCACATCACGATGTGGACCGACCGCAACGGTGCCGTGCCCGTCCCCGCTCCCCTGGACTCCCGGTCCGCCGCCACCCACGCGATGCTCGCCGGCATCGGCACGTTCCTCGCCACGTGCGTGGTGGGGTTGATGGGACGCCAGGTGCTCATGTGGCAGTTGATGCGTCGCAGGCTGGCCGAGTGGGAACGCGAGTGGGCCGCTGCGGGGCAGAGCTGGGGCCGTGCCGGAGCGGGCGGCTGACCACGCCGGGTACGTCCGTCGGCGCCACGGATCATCCGCAATCGGCCTCATCCGGCCGGATCCATCAGGTGATCCCTCGGCATCTGGGTGCTGGCGCGCACCCGGCGCGCGCTACCGTTGAGGCCCCCAGGTCGGCGCAGTGCAAGAGGACGGGGCAGAGCATCTCCATGGCACAGGGCGTGGTTCAGGTGACGCACACCAGCAGCTCGCGGTGGCGCCGCCGCACAGGGGAGTACGAGAGCCTGGCCGCCGCCCTGGAGGCGGCCGCCGAGGGCGACGTGCTCTCGGTCAACCCCGGCACGTACCGGGAGAACCTCGTCGTGGAGAAGGCCATAACGCTCCGCGCGGCCGAGGGGCCGGGCTCCGTGCGGATCGCCCCGTCGGCCGGTGTCGCCCTGACCGTGCGGGCGGCTGCGACGGTCCAGGACCTGTCCGTCGAGGGGCAGGACACCTCGGCCGCCGCCCTGCTGGTCGAGGGTGCCTCACCCGAGCTCACCGGACTGCGGGTCAACACCCGTTCCGCGGTGGGCATAGAGGTCCGCGACGGGGCCAGGCCGACCGTGCGCCGCTGCACCGTGGACAACCCCGCCGGGCTCGGGATCAGCGTTCTCGAAGCCTCCGGCGGGCTGTTCGAGGACTGCGAGGTGGTCGCCGCCGGCCAGACCGGCATCTCCGTGCGCGGCGGCGCCTCCCCGCGGCTGGAGCGCTGCCGCGTCCGCAACGCCTCCGGCGCCGGCCTCGCCCTCACCGGCGAGGGCACCGTCGCCGAGGCGGTCGGCTGCGAGGTGTACGAGGTCAAGGGCAACGGCGTCCAGGTCGCCTCGCGCGCGGCCGGGCACCTCACCGACTGCCAGGTGCACCGCACCACGGGCGACGGCATCACCCTGGACACCGACGCGGTCCTGACCCTCTCCGACTGCGACATCCACGACATCCCCGAGAACGCCGTCGACCTGCGCTCCCGTTCGGTGCTCACCCTCACCCGGACCACGGTGCGGCGCTTCGGCCGCAACGGCCTGTCCGTGTGGGACCCGGGGACCCGGGCGGACGCCAACCAGTGCGAGATCCACGAGAGTCAGGGCGACTACCCGGCGGTCTGGGTGAGCGACGGGGCGGCGGCGGTGCTCGACTCCTGCCGTGTGCGCGATGTGCCCGACGCGCTGTTCGTACTCGACCGCGGCTCGCGCGCCGACGTCGTCGACAGCGACATCTCCCAGGTCCGCAACACGGCGGTCTCGGTGAGCGACGGCGCGACCGTGCAACTCGACGACTGCCGCATCCGGGAGGCCTCCACCGGCGCCTGGTTCCGCGACCACGGCAGCGGCGGCACCCTCTCCGCCTGCACCATCGACGACACGGCGACCGGTGTCATCGTCACCAAGGGCGCCGACCCCACCTTGGAACGCTGCGTCGTCACCAACCCGGCCGAGGCCGGGTTCTACGTCTCCGCGGGCGGCCGCGGCACCTTCACCGGCTGCCGCGTCACGGGCAGCCGCGGCTACGGCTTCCACATCATCGACGGCTGCCGCTCCACGCTCACCCGCTGCCGTACGGAGCGCTGCGCGCGCGGCGGCTACGAGTTCGCCGAGCCCGGGCCGGTGACCGAGGACTGTACCGGGGACCAGAGCGGCGAGCGCCGGACCGTGCCCGAATCGTCACCCGGGCCGGCCCGGACGGCGGAACGGCAGTCCGCGCCGCAGTCGTTCGGGCTGCTCGGCGGGCTGCCCGTGACGCCGACCGATGCCGCCGCGCCGGCCGCCGCGCCCGCGCAGGCCCCGGCGGCCGACACCCGCCCGTCCGACGAGGTGCTGGCCGAACTCGACGCGCTGGTGGGCCTGGACAACGTCAAGCGCGAGGTGCGCTCCCTGATCGACCTGATCGCGGTGGGCCGCAGACGCCGCGAAGCCGGCCTCAAGGCCCCCTCCCCGCGCCGTCATCTGGTCTTCACGGGCTCCCCCGGCACGGGAAAGACCACCGTCGCCCGGCTCTACGGCGAGATCCTGGCCACGCTCGGTGTGCTGGAACGCGGCCACCTCGTGGAGGTGGCCCGTGTCGACCTGGTGGGCGAGCACATCGGATCGACCGCCATCCGCACCCAGGAGGCCTTCGAGCGCGCACGGGGCGGGGTCCTCTTCATCGACGAGGCGTACGCCCTGGCCCCCGAGGACTCCGGCCGGGACTTCGGACGGGAGGCGATCGACACCCTGGTGAAGCTGATGGAGGACCACCGCGACGCCGTCGTGGTCATCGTCGCGGGCTACACCGCGGAGATGGAGCACTTCCTCTCCGCCAACCCCGGGGTCGCCTCCCGCTTCTCGCGGACCATCACCTTCGACGACTACACCCCGGTCGAGTTGCTGCGGATCGTGCGAGCCCAGGCCGAGGAGCACGAGTACCAGCTCTCCGAGGACACCGGCGAGGCGCTGTACAAGTACTTCGTCGCGATCCCCAAGGGACCTGCCTTCGGCAACGGCCGCACCGCGCGGCAGACCTTCGAGGCCATGGTCGAGCGGCACGCGGGCCGGCTCGCCCGGATCAGCGAGCCCAGTCACAAGGAGCTGCAGCTGCTCTATCCGGAGGATCTTCCGCCGCTGGCCTGACCCTGTGCGGGCAGCACCCCCTCGGTGCTCCGGTACAGCCATTTCAGCAACGCGCCGCGCTCGGCCTCGAAGGCCGGATCGGCCTGGTAGTCGAAGTGCGTCAGCAGTGGCGCGGGCAGCGGATGTTCCTCCGTGCGCCCGTACGCCGCGGGATCGGGCAGCGGCTCGCGGTCGACGGGCGGTCCCGGCTCGTCGAGGTGCAGAGGGCCCCCGATCGGATCCGTGCGGCGCCACAGGTTGCGCCAGGCGTGCAGCTCGCCGTGGAGCGCGGTCAAGGCGGCGGGCCCGAAGTAGGTCGGGAACCAGCGCCCGTACAGCCGGCCCAGTGGTGACCCGTAGGTGAGCAGGGCGATCCGCCCCCGGGTCGCCGGATCCAGCTGCCAGACCGCCGCCGCGGCCAGGACGCTGCCCTGGGAGTGCCCGGAGAGGATGATCCGGCCGTGGTGCGTCCTGGTCCAGGTGGTCATGCGCCAGGTGAGGTCCGGGACGGCGCGTTCGGCGTAGCAGGGCGGGGCGAAGGGATGCGCGGCACGCGGCCAGAAGGTGCCGACGTCCCAGAGGATGCCGACGGTCCGGCGCGCCCCCGCGTCGCGATAGGCCCTGCGGCCGAGCGCGATCAGCGCGACCACCCCGGCGCCCACCAGCCAGGAGCCGAGGCCCTGGGCGGTCTCCGCCGTCGTGTGGACGATCCCGGGGGCGGCTGCGCTGGCCCGGCCCGGGACCGAACCGCTGATCCAGGCCCCGGCGAGCGCCCCCGCGCCCAGCAGGAAGGACACCGCCCCGATGACACCGATGAACAGCGCCGCCTGATCGGTGAGTTCGGCCCGTGCCCGGGCCATGGCGATCTGCCGGCTGCGCGCGGGTTCGTGCTCCTCCTCCGGGTAGTCCGCCTCGACCTGCGTCGTCAGTGCCCGCGTCCGGCGCAGCAGTCTCCGGCCCCGGACGACGACCACTACCGCCAGCACCAGGAGCAGCACCGGGATGGCGGAGGCCTGCCAGGACAGCAGCACGGGCGGCCCGGCGACCGCGCTCCCCCCGCCGCCCGGCGTGGCACCGCGGTCCAGCCAGTCGGCGACCCGCTGGGCGATCCCTCCCGTGAGCACCCCACCGAGCGAGCAGGCGAGCAGGGCCACCACCGGCCCGCCCAGACCGCGCAACTCCGTCGGCCCGCCTCCGGAGCGGTGCATCCGATGGGCGACGACGCCGAGCACCACGAGCAACAGCCCCTGCAGCAGGGCGAGCCAGCCGAAGGCCTCCCCGGCCGGCAGACGTCCGGTGGCGCTCCAGCCCGGCCGGTGCCAGCACGCGTATCCGGCAGCGGCCAGCAGCGCGGCCGCCGTCCCGCCCAGCATCGCCCGGGCGAGTCGCGGATCCAGGGCCTCGTCCGGTGCGTGCTCGCTGCGCCCCATGCCGCAGGTCACGGCGACCACGGCGACCGTCAACCCGGCCAGCACGCCGGTCAGCAGCCAGCCGACCGCCGCGAGCGTCCCTATCCCGCCGACGTCCATGTCGCGTCCCAGCGGCGGGACGAGCAGCGCGACCGACACGGTCAGCAGCCCGGCCGCGGTATGGGCCGCGCGGAGCCGCGCGACCAGCCGCCGCCCGTACCAGAAGCCGCGCCGGGCCAGCGGCGTGACATCCGCGCCCTCCGGCTCGCCGTCCGCGGGCGGCCCGGGCAGCGGCCGCTGGGACTCGTAGGCGTACCAGGTCCGCCGGGAGAGCCACCACAGCAGCAGGGTCAGCCCCGCGGGCAGTACGGCCCCGGCGGCGATCCGCCGCCCCGGCTCGTGGTCGGCGAGGAAGGAGAGCCAGGTCTTCCCTCCGGCGCAGGCGGCGTTGCCGGCGCACTGCCAGGCCACGAGATCCATCGCGACCTCGCAGACCGCGGCGACCAGGAGCACCGTCAGCGAGAGCGCCAGCAGGCGCACCAGCACGTCGTACGCCCGGTCCGGACCGGGCCGGGAGACCGGCGGCCGCATCCAGTGGGCCAGGTTGGCCACCATGAAGGGCAGCAGGAGCAGCCACAGCGCGCGACTACCGTCCCCCGAGGTCAGGTTGCACCAGGAGTAGGCGTCCGGCACCGGGCCGCCCCCGTACTCCTCCGGGCGGTTCTCGGCGTCGGCGTCATCGGCGCGACGGTAGATCCCGGCGGTGTCGTCACCACAGACGCGTGTGATGCGCGGATCGTTGAGCATCGTCTGCGGCGTCGTCCCGCCGACGCCGTGCACCAGCAACTCCAGCGACAGCTCCGTCCGCACCGTATCCGACCGCATCGCGATCGCCTCCCCGTACATTCCCCGTGCCGCGCGTACGGCATCGCGCGTATCCAGAATCGGGCACACGTGCCAGGACTGGACAGAGGTGTTCACGAATGCCACCCGAAGGTGTTACGCGCGTTGCGTGTGGGACCGGTCACCCCGCGCCACTCGCCCCCTGTCCGGCGGGGTCGGTCGTGGAAGGATGGCGAGACTGCCGGTCCTGGCAGCGACCGGATCACATCAGAGGATGGGACGGGACCTCGGGTGAGCGACAACCAGAACCTGCTCGCGGAACAGCGGCGTGCGCTGATCCTGGACGAAGTCCGGCGGCGCGGCGGGGTCCGGGTCAACGAGCTGACCCGCAAGCTGAACGTGTCGGACATGACCGTCCGCCGTGACCTGGACGCGCTCGCCCGTCAGGGCGTGGTCGAGAAGGTGCACGGCGGCGCCGTGCCCGTCGCCCCCGCCAGCAGCCACGAGCCGGGCTTCGAGGCGAAGGCCGGCCTGGAGCTCGGCGCGAAGGAAGCCATCGCGCGCGCGGCCGCGAAGCTGGTCACCCCGGGCAGCGCCATCGCGCTGACCGGCGGCACGACCACGTTCGCCCTCGCCCACCACCTGCTCGACGTGCCCGACCTCACCGTCGTCACCAACTCCGTGCGCGTGGCCGACGTCTTCCACGGCGCGTCGCGGGGCGCGGGCGGCGGCGAGGGCGCCGCGACGGTCGTCCTCACCGGCGGTGTGCGCACCCCCTCGGACTCCCTCGTGGGCCCCGTCGCCGATCGGGCCATCGGTTCGCTCCACTTCGACCTGCTCTTCCTCGGCGTCCACGGCATCTCGGTCGAGGCGGGTCTGTCCACCCCCAACCTCGCCGAGGCGGAGACCAACCGGCGCTTCGTCCGCTCCGCCCGCCGGGTGGTCGTCATCGCCGACCACACGAAGTGGGGCACCGTGGGCCTGAGCTCCTTCGCCACGCTGGAGGACGTGGACACCCTCGTCACGGACGCGGGCATCCCGGCGGTCCTCCGGGCGGAGATCTCCGAGCATCTGTCGGATCTGATCGTCGCGGGCGAGCCGGGGGAGGCCGGATCCGGGGATCCCGACGAGGGCCCGGCAGACAACTGACGGCACATCAATTACGGTACGGCGCATGACGCGTCGACTCCGCCCCAGCCGCCCGGTGGACCTGGACTTCCTCGCTTCGGCACCGCTCCGTCTCGTCTTCGCCGCGGACGTCGCGGCGCCGCCGGACGCCGTGCACGCCGCCCTCGCCAAGGACACCGAGGGCTGGACGTCGTGGTTCGGCGCCGTCACGGCCGCCGTTCCGACCGGCACAGGTCGCGCGATCACGCTCCGCGGAGGGGTGCGCTTTGAGGAGACCGTCCTCGCCGACGAGCCCCCGCGGCGCTTCGCCTACCGCGTCGACGCCACCAACGCACCGGGCCTGCGCGCCCTGCTGGAGGAGTGGGAGCTCTCCCCCACCCCCGCGTTCGGAACCCGTGTGCGCTGGACCTTCGCCGCCGACGGCTCGTCCGCCCTGCGCAACGTCCTGCTCCTGGCCCGCCCCGGACTCGGCG
Source organism: Streptomyces sp. NPDC026673 (assembly GCF_040638135.1). Classification (NCBI taxonomy): domain Bacteria; kingdom Bacillati; phylum Actinomycetota; class Actinomycetes; order Kitasatosporales; family Streptomycetaceae; genus Streptomyces; species Streptomyces sp. NPDC026673. The sequence continues at coordinate 147,189 of NZ_JBEZXR010000003.1, forward strand.
TGTCGTTCCGCTCGGCGCTCCGCGCCCTGGATCGGCGGCTGGCGGCCTGATCCCGCCCGGGAGTCGGCTCCCCGCGCCCTCGTGGGCGTCGGCCTCGGTGTCGGCGTAGCGCGGGAGCGCCTTGTCCGCGGGGTCCGCGTACGGGAGACGGACATCGGTTGCGGGCGCTCCTCGCGACGCGACCCCGCGGTATGCGTCCTTCTCCGCGCGGTGCGCGGCCACCGTCTCACCGGTACTCCGCGAGCCGGGGCCTGACGCCCACCACGATCAGGGCGGCGGCGATGCCGAGGACCACGGCGGGAACGACGGGCCGGCCGTCGAGCGCGGAGCGGGCGGCGGTCGTCCGCGCGACGAAGTCGGCCTCCTGGTCCTGGGCGAGGTCGTCCAGGGTGGTCGCGAAGTCCCAGAAGTCGAAGCCGACCTTGCCGCGCCCGATGTCCGTGAGCACCACGGCCGCCTCGTCGACGCGCCCCTCGCCCATGAGCCCGACGAGCTCGCGGTCGTCGGCACGGAAGTGCCCGTGCCGTTCGATCACGTCGGCGTAGGCGGGACGCTCGTCCGCCGCGGCGTAGGCGCCCGGGGCGAGCAGGCCGTCCAGCCGCCGGTCGAGCGCGTCGAGTTCGGCGCGCTGCTGCGGTTCGGCGCCGTTGACGAGCCAGCGGCTCTGCGTGGCGGCGGCCTCCGCGGCGACCGCGCGGGCCTGGGCGAGCCGGGACCAGGGCCGCAGTCCGTCCCGTACACCCGCGTCGAGGTCTCCGGCCGCGGCGCCGAACGACAGCACCGCGGAGAGGGATACGCCGAGGACCGCGGCCGTCGCGGCGGCCAGCGCGGGGTTGAGGACGCGCCGGTAGCGTCGCGCCAGGTCGCGCTGCCACCACAGGAGCACGACGACGGCGGTCAGGCCGAGCGCGCCGCTGGTCACGGCCGAGCGCACGGCCGCGTCCCGCGCTTCACCCGCCGCCGCGACGGCCTGGGCGTCGTAGGCGCTCGCCAGGGTCGCCACCTCGGGCAGCAGCCGGGCGTGCATGATGTCGCCCGCCTCGGCGGAGAAGGACACGGCGACGGCCGGCGGCCGGCCCGCGGGCCGCTCGTGGTGCTGCTCGTCGACGTAGGCGGCGCGACCGCTCGCGTCGTCGTAGCGGCCGAGCAGATCGAGGATGCCGCGCACCTGGGCGGCGTGGGCGTCGTCTCCGCCGAGCTGCCGGAGCAGATCGCTGACATCGGCGCGGCGCTGCTGCGCGGTGATGAGCGCGAGCAGCCGGTTGCCGACGGACACCTCGGGGTCGTCGGCCGCGTGGCCGGGCACCAGCTGGTTGGCGCGCTGGGCGTCCAGATCGGCCAACGCGAAGCGCAGTTCGGCGGCCACGGCGGCGCGGTGCGCGGTGGTGTCGCGCAGTCGCTCGGCGTCCGAGCGCACGGTGACGGCCCCGATGACCGTGGCCAGGGCAAGGACGATGACGGCGGCCAGCGCGGCCGTCGCCTGGACGACCAACCGCACCGGGGGCGGCATACGCCGGCGTCCCGCCCGGACGGGCGGCACCGGCGCCCGGGGCACCGGCGGTGCCGGCACGGCGGGCGCCGCGGGCGGCGGTACGACGGCCGGGGGCGCCACTTGAGAGAGCGTCATATCCGGACGCTAGGAGCGCCCGGGGAAGGGAAGGCGGTACTCCGGCGGCTGCCCGGTGACCACGGCGTAACAGAACGGAACGGATCATTCCGGCCGGGCGCCCGACGCCAGGAAGGCGCCGATGGCGGCGGCGTACGGCGCGATGTCCAGCCCCTGCCCGGCGACCCAGGCATCGGAGTAGTACTTGTCCAGATACCGGTCGCCGGGGTCGCACAGCAGGGTCACGACGCTTCCCGTACGTCCCGCGGCGACCATCTCCGCGATGATCCTGAAGGCGCTCCACAGTCCGGTACCCGTCGAACCGCCGGCCTTGCGACCGATGGCCGCCTCCAGGGCGCGCACCGCCGCCACCGACGCCGCGTCCGGCACTTTCATCATCCGGTCTATGGCGCCGGGCACGAAGCTCGGCTCCACCCTGGGGCGGCCGATGCCCTCGATCCGTGAACCGCGGTCGCAGCAGACGGAGTCGTCGCCGCTCACCCAGCCGTCGAAGAAGACCGAGTTCTCCGGGTCGGCGACGCACACCAGGGTGTCGTACTGCATGTAGTGGACGTAGCGGGCGATGGTGGCCGAGGTGCCGCCGGTCCCGGCGGTCGCCACGATCCACGCCGGGCAGGGGTTCCGCTCCAGCCGGAGCTGCTGGTAGATCGACTCGGCGATGTTGTTGTTCCCGCGCCAGTCGGTGGCCCGCTCGGCGTAGGTGAACTGGTCCATGTAGTGGCCGCCGGTCTCCTCCGCGAGGCGGGCGGAGACCTCGTAGACCGTCCGGGGGTCGTCCACCAGATGGCACCGGCCGCCGTGGAACTCGATCAGCCGCTGCTTCTCCCAACTGGTTGTGCGCGGGATGACGGCGACGAACGGCACGCCGATCAGATCGGCGAAGTACGCCTCGGAGACCGCCGTCGAGCCGCTGGAGGCCTCGATGACGGGCTTGCCCGGCCGGACCCAGCCGTTGCACAGACCGTAGAGGAAGAGCGAGCGGGCCAGGCGGTGCTTGAGGCTGCCGGTGGGGTGGGTCGACTCGTCCTTCAAGTAGAGGTCGATGCCCCAGGCTTCGGGAAGCGGAAAGCGCAACAGGTGCGTGTCGGCGGAGCGGTTGGCGTCCGCCTGGACCTTGCGCACGGCCTCCTTGAGCCACCGGCGGTAGTCGGGGTCGGTCCGGTCCATGTCGACGGTGGGCATGGCCCCGGCCGTCCCCGTGCGGTTGTCGCTGTCACCCTTCCGGTTGCTGCCCACCTGCGCCACCTCCGGTTCGCGCCTGTCTGCCGATCATAGGCAGTCGCTGGTGCGCTGCCGCCCCGAGCGGGCAGACTTCGACCGGACGAAGGAGGGGATGCGCCGTGGCCGAAGCGGAGTTCACCGCCACCGGGGTACGGATCGGACGGCGGCTGCGGTCGCTCACGCGGGGCGGACAGGTCCTGATCCAGGACGGCCGCCTGGTGCTGCTCACCAGCCGCGGACGGGAGATCGACAGCGCGCCGGTGGAGGACGTCCACGCCCTGACCCCGCGTTTCGCGGTGAGACGGCGCGCCCTTGCGCGGCTCAACGGCACCGGCTATCTGCTGACCTTGCGCAAACAGGGCGCGGCGTCGGCGGACCGGTTCCTGGACGCCCTGCGCACGGCACGGGAGAGGGTCGCGCGCCACTGAGCCGGGAGCGGAACGGCACTCTCCGCGTACACGGAGTTGCGGTAAGCATCCATCGGGGTGATCCTTGAGTGGCGTCACGGAGTCACTGCAGCAGTCACTCACAGCAATCCCGCAAAGGTGTTCCCATTCCATGCGGGCGGGGCATGCCCCGATCACAGGGGCGCGCCCTCCGCGGAGGGAGTCGCAGCCGTGATCAGCTCAGAAGGCAATAAGCGGCAGTGCGCTCTGGAACTTGAGGCACTGCCGTCCCGGATCCAGCAGGTACGCCGTATCGTCGCCGCACAGCTGCGGTACTGGCGGCTGGACCCCCTGATCGACCCCACTCTGCTGGGTATCACCGAACTGCTCGGCAACGTCCACCGCCACGCCCGGCCGGACAAGCGCTGTTCCGTCGAGCTGAGCTTCGCCTCGGGCTGGCTGACCGTCGCCGTCTCGGACAACGATCCGCGCCTGCCGCGGGTCCGCGACTTCGAGCCTCTGGCCACCTGCGGCCGCGGACTCGCCATGGTCGTGTCCATGAGCGACAGCTGGGGCACCGAAGCACTCAACGACGGTGGCAAGGTCGTCTGGTTCACGCTCCGGGCCGAGGCCACGGTCTCGCCGAGGGCGATGACCGGACAGGTGTCGGAGGCCGTCGTCCGCAAGATCGCGCCGCGGACGCTCCCGGTCGTCCCCGAGACGCCGGAGGCCTGGCCCCCGGTCCTCGATCGCCTGGTCCCGGCCGCGGCCGAACCAGTGCTGGTCTGACGCGCGGCCGCCGCACCCCACGCGGGGCACGGCGGCCGTGGCCCCCGGGCCGTCGTCGGCGGAGTCACTCCGCGGCGATGGCCCTCAGTACGTCCAGGCGCGCCGCACGCCGGGCCGGGCGCCATCCGGCCAGGACGCCGGCGAGCAGCCCGACCAGCAGGACGACCGCGAGACGGCCCGGCGGCACCGCGAAGACACCGGTGCCGGCGCTGTCGGACGCCTCGACCAGTGCCCAGCCGAGGAAGCCGCCGAGCGCCATGCCGCCGGCCGTGCCGAAGACGGCGACCAGTACGGACTCCCAGCGGACCATGGCCCGCAGTTGGGCCCTGGTCTGCCCGACCGCTCGCAGCAGCCCGAGTTCGCGGGTCCGCTCGTGCACCGCGAGGGTGAGGGTGTTGGCGATCCCGAGCAGCGCGATGAGGACGGCCAGCGTGAGCAGGGCGTAGACGAGGGTCAGCATGATGTCGATACCCGAGGCGGCCGAGGCGGCGTATTCGTCGCGGGTCCGCACCTCGGGGTCGCCGTACGCGCGGGCGACCGTCCGCACCGCCGCCTTGCCGTCGTCGATCGCGACGCCGTCCGCGAAGCCGACGGCGACGAGGTCGTCGGAATCCCGCGCCTTGTGCGGTTCCCAGGCGGCCCGGGTGACGACGTAGTCGCCGCAGAGGCCGGCCTCCTGGTAGACGGCGCGCACGGTGAAGGTCCGCCGTGCGCCGTCGGCGAAGGCCAGCACCATGGTGCTGCCCGGCTTCCACCGGCGCCTGTCCGCCTCCTCGCGCGAGACGGCGATGCCGTCCCGGCCGAGCCCGCTCAATGAGCCTTCGACGGTCCCCAGGTCGAGCACACGGGTCAGGGCGACGGGGTCGGTGACGGTGAGCCGCCGCCCACCGCCGTCCACTTCGGCGACACCCTTGCCGAGCCCGACCGCCGTCGCCACCTCGGGCAGCTTCGCCACGGCGGGCGCGAGCCCCGGGCTGAGGCCGCCTGCGCCGGCGCCGAACCCCGAGGCGGTCAGGGCGACATCGCCGGCGAAGGCGCGGTCCACCGTCGCGTCCATGGTGGCCTTCAGAGAGGCGCCGAAGACCGTGAAGAGCGACACCACGGCGACGCCGATCATCAGCGCGGTGGCGGTGGCCGCCGTGCGCTTCGGACTTCGCTCGGCGTTGCGCCGGGCCAGCGCCCCGGTGACGCCGCGCAGCCGGGCCGGCGGTGCCCCCAGCACGCGTACGGCGTACGAGGAGGCGACCGGCCCCAGGACGACGAACGCGACGACGACGAGCGCGGCGCCCGCGGAGGTGAGCCACACACGGGGTGTGCCCGCCGCGCCCGCCACGGTCGCCGCGACCCCGACGGCCGCCAGGACGGCCCCCAGTGCCGCCCGTCCACGCGACGCGCCGGAGTCGTCCACCGCCGTCTCGCGCAGCGCGGCGAGCGGCGTCGTCCGCCCGGCCCGGACGGCCGGCAGCACGGCGGATCCGGTGCAGACGACCAGGCCGACGGCGAGCGGTACGGCCATCGCGGTGGTGCCGATGACCAGGCTCCCCTCAGGGAACGGGAATCCGACGGCCGGGAACAGCGCCTGGAGTCCCGCCGCGATGCCGATCCCGCCGAGAAGTCCGGTGCCCGAGGCGGCCGTCGCGACGACCACGGCTTCGGCGAGCGTCGAGCCGAGCACATGGCGGCGGGACGCGCCGAGGGCCCTCAGCAGGGCGTTCTCCCGGGTGCGCTGGGCGACGACGATCGCGAACGTGTTGTGGATGCTGAAGGTCGCGACCAGCAGCGCGATCCCGGCGAAGACCGTGAGCAGGGTCGTGAACAACGACAGGAATCGGCCCGAGACCTGGTCGAGGTTCTCTTCCGTGGCCTGCCGGCCGGTGATCGCCTCGACGCCTCGCGGCAGCACGCCCGCGACCCGCTGCGCGAGTTGCTCCTGGCCGATCCCGGCGGCCGCGCGGACCTTGATCGTCGACGCCCGGCCGGGAGCCGGCATCAGATACCGCTCGGCGTCGGCTCGGGTGAGCCCGGTGAAGGTGGACTGCCCCATGCCGTCCTCGCCGCCGAAGGTGGCCAGCCCGACGATCGTCACCCGCAGCGGGTCGGGCGTGCGCAGCACAGTGGTGTCGCCGAGACCCAGTCCGCCCTGCTCTGCCGCCGCCCGGTTCACCACTGCCTCCCCCGGCTCCCTGGGGGCGCGGCCTTCGGCGAGGGCGTACGGGTTGAGCCCGGCGTCGTCAATCCAGTTCCCGGCGAGGGTGGGCGGGCCCTGGCCGCCGACGGGTTCGCCGTCACGGCCGATCAGCCGGCCGGCGCCCTCGATGTCCGGCGCCACGGCCGCCACCCCCGGCACCTCGCGCAGCCTCGTCACCAGTGCGCTGTCGACGGGTTCGCGGGTGCCCTGTCCCTCGCCGGGGACGGTGATGACGTCGGCGCTCCGGACGACCACGTCGGTGCCCGCGTTGGCACGTCCGAAGAGGGAGTCGAAGGCGGCGCGCAGGGTGTCGCCCATGACCATGGTGCCGGCCAGGAAGGCCACGCCCAGGAAGACCGCCGTGAAGGTGCCGGCGAACCGGCGCTTGTGGGCGCGCAGTGAGGAGAGGCCGAGTCGCAGGGCGGCCCGCGCGGATCGGCCCGAGGCGCTCATGAGGTCACCCGCTGCCGCGGGGCGGGGCCCTCTCCCCCGGCCCGGGCGGTGTCGAAGGCCTTCATGCGGTCGAGGACCTTCTCCGCGGTTGGGTCGGGCATCGTGTCGACGAGGCGTCCGTCGGCCAGGAAGACCACCTCGTCGGCGTGGGCCGCGGCCACGGAGTCGTGGGTGACCATGACGACGGTGCGGCCCATGTCACGGACCGCCCGCCCCAGCAGCCGCAGCACCTCCTCTCCGGAGCGCGAGTCGAGGTTGCCGGTGGGCTCGTCGGCGAAGACGACCTCGGGTCGTCCGGCCAGCGCGCGAGCCACGGCCACCCGCTGCTGCTGCCCGCCGGAGAGCTCGCTCGGGCGGTGCAGCAGCCGGTCGCCCAGGCCCACCACGTCGACCAGGGCGTCCACCCACTCGCGGTCCGGCCTGACACCGGCCAGATCCTGGGGCAGCGTGATGTTCTCGGCCACGGTCAGAGTGGGCAGCAGGTTGAAGGACTGGAAGACGAAGCCGATCCGTTCCCGGCGCAACAGCGTCAACTGCCGGTCGCCGAGGGCCCCCAGCTCCGTGTCGCCGATCCAGGCGGTCCCGGAACCCAGGGTGTCCAGTCCGGCGGCGCAGTGCATCAGCGTGGACTTGCCGGATCCGGAAGGGCCCATGATCGCGGTGAACCGTCCGGCCGGGAAACCGACCGTGACACCGTCCAGAGCGCGCACCCGCGCGTCGCCCACCCCGTAGGTCTTGACGGCGTCGACGACGCGGGCGGCGAGGGTCATCGCTCCCCGTCCTTGGAGAGACGGCCGAACTGCTCGTCCAGCACGGACAGCCGGCGCCAGTACTCGTCCTCGTCGATCTCCCCCGCGGCGAAGCGGCGGCCCAGCACCGCGATCGGCGAGTGCTCGCCGATCGCGGCGCGGGCGTGCCAGGGACCGCGCCCGAGACCCCGGCGCCATGCGGTGCGGCGCAGCAGGAACACGGCGCCGCCGATGACGACGGCCCAGATCAGCGGGAAGAACAGGATCCACGGGCCGGGTCCGCCGTCCCAGTGGTCGGCGAGTGACGTCGTTGCGAGGGCGTCCATCGGGAATCGTCTCCTTGGTGAGGTCGTCGTGCTTCTCGACATCACGAGCCTGCTCCGCGGGTGTCTCCGGGTCGTCGTACGGCCGGCGGCACCCCGGATACCCCCCGGGGAGTACCGGGACTGTCGGTGGCTGCGCCTAGCATGCGGATCATGTGGCAATGCACAGGTCTGCGGTGGGTTTCCGGGGGCCCGGCCTGGACCTGGTGGCACCCCGGGTACGGCGACCGGCGCAGTCCCGTGCGCCTCGGGGAGTCGCTGGCACTCGCCGTGGAGCCGGGCGCGGTGCGTCACTGCACCGGCGTGTGGCGCTCCGGGCGGTGGACACCCTGCCCGCGCGCCGAGGAGCTTCCGCCGCAGGCCCGCCGTGATCAGTGCGAACAGTGCGCCGCGCTGGACCGCTCCCGGTCCGTCGCCGCCGACACCAGGCTGGACGACCCGCGGCCCTTCGCGGTGTATCTGGCGTGGTTCGGCCCGGGATTGGCCAAGGTCGGCATCACGGCCGCCGAGCGGGGCAGTGCCCGCCTGCTCGAACAGGCCGCGATCTGCTTCACCTTCCTCGGCCGCGGTCCGCTGATGGCCGCGCGTCGTGCCGAGTCGGTCCTGGGGACGGCGCTGGGCATCCCGGACCGGGTGGCCACGGCCGCGAAGCGTGCCGCGCGCGCGAACCTGCCGCCCGCGCACCTGCGGGCGGCCGAGTTGAGTGCGCTCCATGAAGCGGCGACGGCAGTGCCCGAGTGGCGCGACACACTGGCGCCGACCGGCTTCCAACCCGTCGACCACGCGACGGTGTTCGGACTGGAGCCCGAGGCTCCGCAGGCCGCCGCCGCGGTGACCGGTCTCGCGCCGGGCACCGCCCTGACCGGCACGGTACGGGCCGTGGCCGGAGGTGACGTCTACCTCCGCGCCCCCGGGCCGGCCGCTCCTGTCGTACTGCTCGATTCCCGGCTGGTCCCGGGGTGGCCGCTCAGCGCGTCGGCGCGAGGGCTGCCGGCGCCGCCCGCAAAGGCGCTGACGCCGCCGGCCGAGCCTCCGGAGCCGCTGTTCTGACTTCCGGCGGAGCGCCGTGACTCAGGCGCCTAGGGCCGTCAGCGGATCGTCCAGCACGGGCTGCCAGGCCAGTTCGGCGGCCCCGACCAGGCTGTTGTGGTCGAGGGCGCAGGCGAGCAGGGGGATACCGCCGCTCCGTCCCCACAGGCTGCGCTCGGCGACGACGGTGCGCAGCCGCTCCGGGTCGGCGTCGAGCAGCCACCGGTGCAGGCCGCCCAGCAGGATCCGGTCGGGGTTGAAGACGTTGATCAGTCCCGCGAGTCCCTGGCCGAGGCGGTCGATGAGACAGTCCGCGGCGCGGCGCACCGCGGGGTCGTCGTACTCCTCGCGCAGCAGGGCGCGGCACTGGTCGGGCAGCGACCCGTCGGGGCCGGGAACCCGTCCGGCGGCCTCGAGGAAGGCGAGCGGGTCGACCTCCACGTCGAGGCAGCCGCGGCTGCCGCAATGGCAGGGCCGGCCCTCGGGGTTGACGGTGAGGTGGCCGACCTCGAGGGCGAGTCCGGAGCTTCCGGTGTGGAGCTTTCCGTGCAGCACGAGGGCGCCGCCCACACCGCGGTGGCCGGTGGCGACGACCAGCAGGTGCTCGGCGCCCTGCCCCGCGCCGTGCCGGTGCTCGGCCAGTGCCGCGACGTTGACGTCGTTGCCGACGAAGCACGGCGGCGGCGCTCCGTTGGGGGCGACGATGCCGGCCCGTTCGACCTGCTCGCGGAAGATGTCCAGCACGGGCGCGCCCGCGGGCCAGGCGAGGTGCAGGGGGTTGAGGGCGGCGCCCTCCGGCTCGGCTACGGCGGAGGGGACGGCGAGACCGGCGCCCGCGCACTCCCGGCCGGAGGCGCCCAACAGCGCCACGCCGGCCTCGACGACGGCCGCGAGGACCTGCGCGGGATCGGCGGGCACGGTCATGGCGACGGGCGCGGACGCGAGGATGTGGCCGCCGAGGCCGACCAGGGCGGCGCGGAAGCCGTCGGAGTGGATCTGCGCGGCGAGGACGACCGGTCCCTCGGGGTTGACGGCGAGCCGGTGCGAGGGCCTGCCCTGCGCACCGACCGGACCACCCGGCCGGGTGTCGACCCGGATCAGCCGCAGCGCCTCGAGTTCGGCGGCCACGGCCCCGGCCGTCGCCCGCGTCACGCCGAGTTCGGCGGTGAGTACGGCGCGGGTGGGCGCACGCCCGGTGTGCACGAGCGCGAGCGCGGGACCGAGCGCACCGCGGCCCCGCTCCAACCTTGTCCGAGTCTGGGTCACAGTCCTATTCTCACTTTGTGCCGAGCCTAAACAAAATACGGAGCGTACTCACCCGGCAAGATCACGCAAGTCCCCCGCTTCCGCTGCGCCGCCTCAGGATCGCGCTGACCGCCTTCTTCGCCCTCGACGGATTCGTCTTCGCCGGCTGGGTCGTTCGCATCCCGGCCGTCAAGGAGCAGGTCGGCGCCTCGGCGGGGGCGCTCGGCCTCGCGCTGCTCGGCGTGTCGGCGGGCGCGGTCGCCACGATGATCCCCAGCGGACGGTTGTGCCGGCGGTACGGGGCCCGGCAGGTCACCATCGTCACCGCCGCGATCCTGTCACTGAGCGTCGCGCTGCCTCCGTTCACCGGCTCCCCCCTCGCCCTGGGCCTCGTCCTTCTCCTGCTCGGCGTCGGCTTCGGAGGCATGAATGTCGCGATGAACAGCTTCGCCGTCGACCTGGTCGCCGCACTGCGGCGCCCCATCATGCCCGGTTTCCACGCGGCGTACAGCCTCGGGGGCCTGATCGGCGCGGGTGTGGGCGGACCGCTGGCGGCCCGGCTGACTCCGACCCAGCACCTCCTCGGCGTGGCGGCGTTCGGCCTGGTGGCCACCGCGCTGCTCGGAAGGCTCCTGCTCGGCCACGCGATCCCCCGCCCCGCCGAACCCGCCCTCCCCGCGGAGGCCAGGGACGCCACCCGGGGCGACACCCCCGTCGCCGCCCCTCCCGGCGGCACCCGGCGGTTGGTCGCCGTCTTCGGGCTGATCGCGCTGTGCACGGCCTACGGCGAGGGCGCGCTCGCCGAATGGGGTCCGCTGCATCTGCAGGAGGACCTGCACACCGGCCCCGCCCTCGCGGCCGCCGGGTATGCCGCGGTCGCCCTCGCGATGACCGTCGGACGGCTCTCCGGCACCGCCCTCCTGCTGCGGCTCGGGCCGACCCGGTCGGTGGTCCTGGGCGGGCTGACGGCATGTGCCGGCATGCTGCTGGGGGCACTCGGCCCCACGACCTGGCTCGTCCTGACCGGCTTCGCGCTCACCGGGCTCGGGCTCGCCAACGTCTTCCCCGTGGCCATCGGACGGGCCGGCGCCCTGGGCGGCCCGGGCGGCGTGGCCACCGCCTCGACGCTGGGCTACGCGGGCTTCCTGCTCGGACCGCCCACCATCGGATTCCTCGCCGACGCCTTCGGGTTGCCGGTCGCACTGACCACGGTCGCCGCCCTGGCGGCCGTGGCCGCCGTGGTCGCGCACACGACGCGGCACGCCTCGGCGGCCGCCGGGGTCTGACACGTCGTATCCGGTTTTCCGGGCCACGTGGCGAGGGCCGTGCCCGGCAGGGCCCCGCGGGTCGCACACCCGCCGGAGAGACAGGCCGGCTCCCCGAAGGCTCCGTGCCGCGCCCGGGTTGTGGACCGGGAGCGCGCGTCACGCTTCCGTGTGCCCCAAACCGCCCTCCGGCGCAGGCGTCGCCACGCGCACCGCGTCCGGCCGGGCCCGGTTGTCGGTGCCCGGTGCCACAATCACGCCATGGAGACAGCCGAGTTCATCGAGGTGCTGCGGCGCGACGGAGGGCTGCTCGCCGACGCCGCGGAGGCGGCCGGCCCCGACGCGCGGGTGCCGTCCTGCCCGGGGTGGCGGGTGCGTGATCTGGTCCGCCATCAAGGAGCGGTGCACCGCTGGGCGACGCGCTTCGTCGCCGAAGGACGTACACGGCCCGAGCCGATCGCGGCCGAGACCCCCGAGGACGACGCCCAGCTGGTGCCCTGGTTCCGCGAGGGCCACGAGCGGCTGGTCGCGGCGCTCGATGCCGCTCCCGCCGACCTGGAGTGCTGGTACTTCCTCAAGGCCCCCTCCCCCCTGGCGTTCTGGGCGCGGCGCCAGGCGCACGAGACCGCCGTGCACCGGGTGGACGCGGAACTGGCCCTGGGCAGAACGCCCTCCCCGGTGGAACCGCGGTTCGCGGCCGACGGGATCGACGAGTTGCTCGCGGGCTTCCACATACGGGAGCGGAGCCGCGTCCGCAGCGAGAAGCCCGTGACGCTCCGTGTGCGGACGGTCGACACCGACACCGCGCGGGACGACTGGCTCGCGCGCGTCTCGGCCGGACCCATGGTGGTCGAGCGCCCCGCGTCGGGCGAGGCGGACTGCACGGTGAGCGGCACCGCCGAGGAGCTCTACCTCACCCTCTGGAACCGAGGGCCCTACGAGAAGTTGCAGGTGACGGGGGACGCCTCGTTGCTCGACCTGTGGCGGCGCACCGCGGGGATCGGCTGACGCCCTCACCCGGCACAGCCCGCCCTCCCCTATTACCCGCCAGTAACTTCGCGTGCTACCGTCTGCGCATGGCACGACGTTCGCTCACGCCCGCCGCCCTGCGGCGCGCGATCTCCTGGTGGCCGCCCTACCTCTTCTCCGGCGTCCACGTCCTGCACATCGCCGACGACTGGAGTGCGGCGCGGGTCCGCCTCCGGCTCCGCTGGTTCAACCGCAACTACGTCGGCACCCACTTCGGCGGGTCGCTCTTCTCGATGAGCGACCCGTTCTGGATGCTGCTGGCCATGAACCGCCTGGGCCGCGACTATCTGGTGTGGGACCGCGCGGCGGAGATCGAATTCGTCTCGCCCGGCAGGGGTGACGTGTTCGCGGACTTCACACTGACCGAGGACCGGCTCGAGGAGATCAGGGACCTCACCGCGGACGGGGAGAAGGCCCTGGTGTGGTTCGAGAACGATGTCGTCACCAAGGACGGGACGGTCGTGGCGAAGGTCCGCAAGCAGCTCTACGTGCGCCGCAAACGCGATGCCCGCCGATAGGGCGGGAGCCGGCGGCGCCGTTCACCGTCAGACCTGACCGAGCATCCGCTCGAGGACGGCGCGCTGCACGGGCTTGACCTCCTCGTGGCGCGCCCGCCCGGCGTCGGTCAGCGCGACCTGCACCCCGCGCCGGTCCTCACTGCAGATCCCCCTACTGACGAGGCCTTCCTTCTCCAGCCTGCCGACCAGCCGGGAGAGCGCGCTCTGACTCAGGTGGACGCGATCGGCGAGCTCCTGCACCCGGTAGGTGCAGCCGCCCTCGTCCGGGTTGCCCTCGGCGAGGAGGTCGAGCACCTCGAAGTCGCTCGCGCCGAGTCCGTGCGGGTGCAGCTCACGGTCGAGTTCGCACGCGGTGCGCGCGTGCAGGGAGAGGACCTCCCGCCACCGCTCCACGAGCACATGCTCACTCTTCACGCCGGTCATGGCCGCAGGATAGCAGAAAATCAACACTACATGTACACGCATTAAATGCGCTTGCATTTGATGCATATGCATGTAGTGTTCCTCGGCATGACCTCTCCGCACACCACCGTGCCCGCATCCGGCGAGCACTGGAGCCCTCGGCAGTGGGGCACCCTGCTGGTCCTCTGCGCCGCGCTCTTCCTCGACGCCCTGGACGTCTCGATGGTAGGCGTGGCACTGCCGTCCATCGCCGACGACCTCGACCTGTCCACCTCGTCGCTGCAGTGGATCGTCAGCGGCTACATTCTCGGCTACGGCGGCCTGCTGCTGCTCGGGGGCCGTGCCGCCGACCTGCTCGGCCGGCGCCGGGTCTTCCTCGTCGCACTGGGCGTGTTCGCCGCGGCCTCCCTGCTCGGCGGACTCGTCGACTCCGGCGAACTGCTCATCGCCAGTCGCTTCATCAAGGGCCTGAGCGCGGCCTTCACCGCACCGGCGGGCCTGTCGATCATCACCACGACCTTCGCCGAGGGCCCGGTCCGCAACCGCGCCCTCAGCATCTACACCACCTGCGGCGCGACCGGCTTCTCCATGGGGCTGGTCCTGTCCGGCCTGCTCACCGAGGTGGGCTGGCGCTGGACGATGCTGCTTCCGGCGCCCGTCGCGGTGCTGGCCCTCCTGGCCGGCCTCCGGCTGATCCCTTCGAGCCCCCGCGAGAAGCACTCCGGCCGGGGCTACGACCTGCCGGGCGCCCTCACCGGCACCGGCGCGATGCTGCTGCTGGTCTTCACCGTCGTCCAGGCCCCCGAAACCGGTTGGGCCTCGGCACGGACCCTGCTCTCCTTCGCGGCCGTGGCCGTACTGCTGGCCTCCTTCGTCGTGATCGAGCACCGCAGCAGCCACCCTCTGATCCGGCTGGGCGTCCTGCGTTCGCCGCACCAGATCCGCGCCAATCTCGGCGGCGCCGCGTTCTTCGGGTCGTACGTGGGCTTCCAGTTCCTCGTCACCCAGTACATGCAGTCGCTGCTGGGCTGGTCGGCGCTGCAGACCGCGCTGGCCTTCCTGCCCGCGGGAGCGCTGGTGGCGCTCGCGTCCACCCGCATCGGCCCGCTGGTGGACCGCTTCGGCACCCCCCGGGTGATCGCCACCGGATTCACCCTGCTCTTCCTGGGCTATGTGCTCTTCCTCCGCATCGACCTCACCCCGCGGTTCGCCGCGGTGATCCTGCCGTCCATGCTGCTGCTGGGCGCCGCGTGCGCGCTGGTCTTCCCGTCGCTCAACATCCAGGCCACCAACGGCGTGCGCGACGAGGAGCAGGGCATGGTCTCCGGCCTGCTCAACACCTCCTTCCAGGTGGGCGGCGCCATCTTCCTGGCGGTCGTGACCGCGGCCATCACCGCGGGGGCCGACGACGGCCCCGCCACCCCGCAGGCCGTGCTCGACAGCTTCCGCCCCGGGCTGGTCGTCGTCAGCGCGATCGCCCTGGCCGGTCTGCTGATCACCCTCACGGGGCTGCGCCGCAGGGCCTCGTACGGATTCGTCGTGACCTCCTCCGACACCACCTCGGAGGCCGTCGCGCCGGCCGGCGAGGAACGGAAGATACCGGTGGCCGACTGAACGGCCCACGGCCGCCGGGACCCGCGCGCGCAGCGTTCGCGCGGGCCCCGGCGGCTCAGCCGAGCCAGCCGGGCCGCACCAGACCGGATTCGTAGGCGAGGACGACGAGTTGGGCCCGGTCACGGGCGCCGAGCTTCACCATGGTGCGGCTGACATGCGTCTTGGCGGTGAGCGGGCTGACCACCAGGCGCCGCGCGATCTCCTCGTTGGACAGCCCGATCCCGACCAGGGCCATCACCTCGCGCTCGCGCTCGGTGAGCCGGTCGAGTCCCGCCGCGGCCGAGGGCTCCTTGGATCGGGCCGCGAACTCGGCGATGAGCCGCCGGGTCACGCCGGGCGAGAGCAGCGCGTCGCCGTCCACCACCGCCCGCACGGCGCGGATCAGTTCATCCGGCTCGGTGTCCTTGACCAGGAAGCCCGAGGCGCCCGCACGAATGGCCTCGAAGACGTACTCGTCGAGCTCGAACGTGGTCAGGATGACCACCTTGACGCCGGTCAGCGCCGCGTCCTCGGTGATCCTGCGGGTCGCCTCGAGACCGTCCATGACGGGCATACGGATGTCCATCAGCACGGCGTCCGGGCCCAGTTCGCGGACCAGGCGCAGCGCCTCGGCCCCGTCGGAGGCCTCGCCCACGACCTCGATGTCGGGCTGGGCGTCCAGCAGGGCGGCGAAGCCCGCGCGCACCAGGAGCTGGTCGTCGGCGAGCAGGACCCTGGTCATGGGCACTCCTTGTCGGAGACGGAGGTCGTCGCGGCGCCGGGGCCGATCGGCAGGCGGGCCAGGACGCGGAAGCCGCCGTCGGTTCGTGGTCCCGCCTGGACCGCGCCGCCGAGGGCCGCGGCCCGCTCACGCATGCCGAGCAGCCCGTTGCCGCCACCGGTGTCCCCCGGTGGGTCCGCGGTGGTGGTGGGGCCGTCGTCGTCGACCAGCAGCTCGATCTCGTCCAGGCGGCGGGTGACGCGTAGGCGGGCGGTGCGGGCGCCGGAGTGCCGGATGACGTTGGTCAGCGCCTCCTGGACGATGCGGAACCCCGCCAGGTCCACGCCGGGCGGCAGCGCGGTGGAGCCGCCGTCGCGGGTGAGCTCGACGGCGAGTCCCGCTCCCGCGGCCTGCTCGAGCAGTTCGGGCAGCCGGTCCAGGCCCGGGGCGGGCGACCGGGGGGCCTCCCCCGGGCCGCGCAACGTACCGAGCACCTGGCGCACCTCCCCGAGGGCCTCCTTGCTGGCCGCCTTGATGGTGGTCAGCGCCTGCCGTGCCTGCTCGGGGCGCTCGTCCATGAGGGCGAGGGCCACTCCGGCCTGCACATTGATGACCGAAATGCTGTGGGCGAGGACGTCGTGCAGCTCGCGCGCGATGCGCAGCCGTTCCTCGTCGGCGCGGCGTCGCTCGGCCTCGGCCCGCTCCCGCCGGTCCCGGACGAACTGCTCCCTGCGCAGCCGCCACAACTCCGCGACGGCGAGGATCGCCAGCAACCAGGCCGCGGCACCCGACAGCTGGGCCCACGAGGCGCCCGCGTCGCCCGCGGGCGGCAGCCGGCGGTACAGCCACGTCGTGAGGAGCAGATACGCCGTGTACAGGGCGCCCGCGATGATCAGGACCGCTCTGCGGTGTCCGGCGGCGACGGCGGTGAAGCAAGCCGCGATGAGGCTGAGGAAGACCGGTCCGTACGGGTAGCCGGCGGCGAGGTACGCGAGCGTCACCGCCGAGACGGCGGCGGCCACGGCGACGGGCGCGCGGTTCCGCCACAGCAGCAGCACGGGCCCAGCGATCAACAGGGCGTAGCCGAGGTGGTCGAGGGCGATGCGCGCGGTCTCGTCGTGCGACGCGGCCGTGGTACCCACGACCTGGACGAGGGCGATGAGCAACGACGAGACCCACGGATGGCGCGTGCCGTCGCCGCGGCCGTGGTCACGGCCGGGCGCCGCGGGCCGCCACCGCGGTCCCCACGGCGGGCCGCCGCCCGGTGTCACGTCGTCCGTCGTCATGCCGCCACGCTAGACGGGCGCGCGGCCGGCCGGCGTCCGGTGGGCGGCGTGACCGCGTCTACTCCCCGGGGAGTAGACGCTCGCGGCGGAGCCCCACCTGATGTGCCAGGCCCGCGACGGCGTGGTCGAAGAAGTCGTCCCGCGCCTCGACGACGTTGTTGAACTGGCCGAAGACCTCGAAGCTGACGAGGCCGAAGAGCTGCGCCCACGCGGCGATCAGGGAGGGGATCACCCGTGCCGGCAGATCGCCGTCCAGGTCCTTGCTGAGCCGCCAGGCGTCGGCGTGGACGGCCTCGGCCAGCGGGGCGTCCGGCGGGGGCACGGCGAGGGTCCCGGCGGCGTGCGCCGTGTCGGCCACGGTCAGGAGCGCGAGCCCGACGCGGGAGGCCGGTCCGATCGTGTCCAGCGGGGCGGAGTAGCCGGGCACGGGCGAGCCGTAGATCAGGGCGTACTCGTGCGGATGGGCGAGGGCCCAGCGGCGCACGGCCCGGCAGACCCTGCTCCACTGCTCCACCGGGTCGGCCTCGCCGGAGTGGGCCAGGGCCTCCTCCGCGGCGGCCCCCACCGCGTCGTAGGCGTCGACGATGAGGGAGGTGAGCAGCTCGTCCCGGCTCGGGAAGTAGCGGTAGAGCGCGGACGACACCATGCCCAGCTCCCGCGCGACGGCGCGGAGCGAGAGCCTGGAGGCCCCCTCGTCGGCGAGCTGCCGGCGCGCCTCTTCCTTGATGGCCGCGGTCACTTCGTCGCGGGCCCGTTCCCTGGCCGTTCGGATGACGCTCATGCGATCAGTGTAGGCACGAATGGAGCGGCGGCCAAGAATGTGAGCAGTGCTCTTGCCGATGAGGTCGAGCTCGTGCACACTGTTCTCAGGAGAGAGCACCGCTCTCATTCACGGAGGAGTCCTCATGTCCGAGCACGTCATGAAGCCCGGTTGGTTCACGGTCAACGTCCTCAACCGCTCCATCGCCTGGCTGACCCGGCGCGGGCTCAGCGTGTGGGGGTCCCGGGTGCTGGCCGTCCGCGGCCGCAAGAGCGGGGAATGGCGGCGCACCCCGGTCAACCTGCTGGTGGTGAACGGGGAGCGCTACCTCGTGGCCCCCCGCGGGCACGTCCAGTGGACGCACAACATGCGGGCGGCCGGCGGCGGGCGGCTGCTACTGGGCAAGAGGGTCGAGGAGTTCAGCGCGGCCGAGGTCGCCGACGACGCCAAGCCCGAACTGCTGCGTGCCTACCTCAAGCGCTGGAAGGCCGAGGTGGGCGTCTTCTTCGGCGGCGTCGGCGCGGAGTCCTCGGACGACGAACTCCGCGCCATAGCCCACAAGCATCCGGTGTTCCGCATCACGGACCTGCGGCCCGTCAGCTGAAGCGGACCTCCACCTTCTCGAACCCCAGCGAGGTCAGGAGGCGTTCCAGCATGGCCCGGGTGTTGTTCTCCGCCCGCTTCGCCAGCTCCGTCGACTTGGCCGCCGCCTGGATCTTCTTGACGGCGAGCTGCTGGACCTGCTGCTCGTCCCCGGGGTGCGAGGAGAAGAAGTCGCCGAGCCGGTCGAAGAATCCGCGCTCCTGGGCGACCAGATAGGAGCGGTCGGGGTCCAGCGAGGCCCGCTCCAGGCGGGCGTGGGGCAGGGTGAGGACGGCGGAGGTCCGGTCCTCGGAGACCGTGACGCCCTTCGGGCCCACGTCGCCGAGGTCCACGTAGGCGTCGACGCTGCCGGCCCCCACGTAGAGCGTGCGCCTGCCGCGCACGGCGTCGGGAAGGAACTTGGCGTCCTTCTCCAGGTCGACCACGACCTGGAAGTCGCCACTCGCCCCCTCGAAGCGGCTCATGTCCTGGATCGCCTTGAGCACCACGGGACCGCTGCGGTCCTTGGTCTCCTCGGCGAAGGGATCGGGCAGACCCGGTATCAGATCGGCGCGCGCGACCAGGAACAGAAGTCCGCCGAGCACCACCAGCCCGGTGAGCGTGCGCAGCCACCACGGCAGTCTTCCGTCTACGTTCCTCAAGGGCATGACGAGGACACCTCCCACAACGTCTCTGCCCCTCAACTCCGCCTTTATGACGCCCGGGAGGGTGCCATGAGGAGGTCAACGACGGTCGAACGACTCCAGCGCGCGACGGGCCAGCGGATGAGTACGGACCAGCTCGGCGAGCGAGCTGGAACCGCGGGTGATCTTAGCGAAGGCATTCCATGCCGGGGGCAGGGTTGTGAGAGCGGCGTGCAGCAGACCGGGACGTTTCTCGAAGACGCTCAACATGCGGCGGCCGACGCCCATTTCGACACCGAGTCCGGCCTTGACGGCGAAGGCGTAGTTGAGGGCCTGGCGACGCGCGTCCACCGCGTCGTGCGCCTCGGCGATCCGTACCGCCCACTCCCCCGCCAGACGGCCCGAACGCAGCGCGAAGGAGATGCCCTCGCGGGTCCACGGCTCCAGCAGGCCCGCCGCGTCACCGCAGACCAGCACCCGGCCGCGGGAGAGCGGGGAGTCGTCCGCGCGGCAGCGGGTGAGGTGGCCGGAGGAGACGCTCGGCTCGAAGCCGGCCAGCCCCAGCCGGCCGACGAAGTCCTCCAGGTAGCGCTTGGTGGCGGCGCCGTCGCCGCGCGCCGAGATGACACCGACGGTCAGGGTCTCGCCCTTCGGGAAGACCCAGCCGTAACTGCCGGGCAGCGGGCCCCAGTCGATGAGCACCCGGCCCGCCCAGTCCTCGGCGACCTCGGCGGGCACCGGGATCTCGGCCTCGAGCCCCAGATCGACCTGGGCCATCTTGACGCCGACGTGGGCGCCTATCCGACTCGCCGAGCCGTCGGCGCCGACGACGGCTCGGGCGAGGATCGTCTCGCCGTCGTTGAGGACCACCGCGACGGTGCGCCGGTCCGGGACGGAGGTGCCGTGCTGCTCGACCCGGGAGACCGAGGCCCCGGTCCGCAGCCGCGCGCCCGCGTCGACGGCCGCGTCGACGAGTTGCGCGTCGAACTCGGGCCGGTTGATGAGCCCGAAGAGCATCTGCCGGGACCGGCGGGTCCGGCCGAGCCGCCCGTTGAGGGTGAAGGTCACCGCGTGCACACGGTCGCGCAACGGGAGTTCGAAGCCCGGTGGCAGCGCGTCGCGGGAGGGGCCGATGATGCCGCCGCCGCAGGTCTTGTAGCGTGGCAGTTCGGCCTTCTCCAGCAGGAGGACCCGGCGTCCCGCACTGGCCGCGGCGTAGGCCGCCGAGGCCCCGGCCGGCCCGGCACCCACCACGACGACGTCCCACACCGGCGTGCCGTCGCCGCCGTCCGCCGAACCGCCGTCCTGCGCCTCGTACTCGCTGCTCACGTGTGCTTCCGCTCCCGTTCGACCCGCCGACTGCCGTCGCCCCTGCTCAGCCGCATACTAATCCGCGGGGTGAGGGGGGCCGCCTGTGGCACCATCGATCACGACCACCAGGCCGCGAACACCCCGTTCGATCCGCTACACCCTCCAGGAGCGCCCATGTCCGCCGCACCACTCGCCGCAAGCGTCGCCGCACTGATGCCGCGGGCCCGGACCGAGCTGGCCGAGCTGGTGTCGTACCGCTCGGTGGCGGACCCCCGGCAGTTCCCGAAGAGCGAATGCGAGCGGGCCGCGGCCTGGGTCGCGGACGCGCTGCGCGGCGAGGGCTTCGAGGACGTCGCCCTGCTGGACACCCCCGACGGCACGCAGTCGGTGTACGGCTACCTCCCCGGCCCGGAGGGCGCGCCCACGGTGCTGCTGTACGCGCACTACGACGTGCAGCCGCCGCTGGACGAGGACGGGTGGCTGTCGCCGCCGTTCGAGCTCACCGAGCGGGACGGCCGCTGGTACGGACGCGGCGCGGCGGACTGCAAGGGCGGTCTGATCATGCACCTCACCGCGCTGCGCGCGCTGCGCGAGAACGGCGGTGTGCCGGTCGGTGTGAAGATCATCGCCGAGGGGTCGGAGGAGCAGGGCACCGGCGGCCTGGAGCGGTACGCCGAGGAGCACCCCGAGCTGCTGGCGGCGGACGCCATCGTGATCGGCGACTCCGGCAACTTCCGGGTGGGCCTGCCGACCGTCACCGCGACCCTCCGGGGCATGGCGCTGGTCGACCTCAAGGTGACGACCCTGGAGGGCAATCTGCACTCCGGCCAGTTCGGCGGTGCCGCGCCGGACGCGCTCGCCGCACTGGTCCGCATCCTGCACACGCTGCACGACGACGCGGGCGCCACCACGGTCGAGGGCCTCACCGGGGACTCCGCCTGGGACGGGCTGCAGTACGAGGAGGCGGCCTTCCGCTCCGACGCCAAGGTGCTGGACGGCGTGAGCCTGATGGGCACCGGCACGGTCGCGGACCGCATCTGGGCCCGCCCGTCCGTCACCGTCATCGGCATCGACGCCCCTCCGGTGGTGGGCGCCACGCCCTCCGTGCAGGCGACCGCGGGCGCGAAGGTGAGCCTGCGCGTCCCGCCGGGCGTGGACGCCCAGCACGCGGCCAAGCTGCTCATCTCCCACCTGGAGGCGGCCGCCCCCTGGGGCGCCCGGGTGGAGGCCACGCAGGTCGGAAGCGGCCAGCCGTTCCGCGCGGACACCTCCAGCCCCGCCTACGCCTCCATGGCCGAGGCGATGCGCGCCGCTTACGGCACGGAGATGGAGATCGCCGGCATGGGTGGCTCGATCCCGCTCTGCAACACCCTGGCGACGCTCTACCCCGAGTCGGAGATCCTGCTGATCGGCCTGAGCGAGCCGGAGGCACAGATCCACGCGGTGAACGAGAGCGTCTCCCCCGAGGAACTGGAGAAGCTCTCGCTCACCGAGGCGATCTTCCTTCAGAAGTACGCCGCCGCCAAGGCGGTCTGAGCCCCGTGGGCGGCTGCGGCGCGCAGGGCGCGTCTCAGCCGCCCACCGGCACCCCGGCCTCGAGGTTGAGCACCGTGGCCCGTTCACGCGCCCGCAGCGCCCAGCGAAGCCGGGTGAGCCGGACCGGCGGCAGCATGGAGGCGGCCTCGTCCTCCGTGGCGAAGCGCCAGCCGCGCAGCTCGGCGCCGGGCAGCAGCAGGCGCTCCGCGTCGGCGGCGGGCAACCGCCCGCCGTCGAAGAGCAATCGCAGACCCCCGTATCCGGGCGGCAGCGGCGGCTCCCAGTCGACGACCAGAAGCCTGGGCACCACCGGGAGACGCAGGCCGAGTTCCTCGGCGACCTCCCGCATGCCCGCCCGGGCGGGCGGCTCGCCGGGCTCGACCACCCCGCCGGGGAACTCCCAGCCGGGCTTGTAGGTCGGGTCGACCAGCAGCACCCGGTCGTCCTCGTCGAAGAGCAGCACGCCCGCGGCGAGGGTCTCGGCGGTGGGCTCCGGGGTCTGCACGATGTCGCAGGAGCCGGCGCCCTCCCGTATCGCGTCGGCGATGCGCCGGGCCGTCGCGAGGGGGCTCAGCCCGTCGGTGTCGACGACATGGGCGTCCACCGTGAGCCAGGACAGCGCCTCGCGGTAGGCGGGCAAATGGTCCAAGCACCACGCCCGGATCCCGGCGCTGTCCTCGGGGTCGTCGGGAATGTCGGCGCGCTGCTCGATGCGCTCGCGCAGAACCGTTTCCTCCGCATGCAGCAGCACATGCCGCACGGCGATCCTGCGGGCCGCGAGCCCGCCGAAGATCTCGTCCCGGTACTCCTGGCGCAGCAGGGCCATCGGCACCACCAGCGGCCCGCCGCCTATCTCGGCGAGCAGCGCGGCCGCGGTGTCGACCACCAACCTCCGCCACGCGGGCAGCTCCTGGTAGTCGGAGACCTCGCCCAGCCGCTTCTCCGGGAGCATCAGCCGCAGTCCGCTGCCGATGAGTTCCGGATCGTAGAGCACGCTGCCCGGCAGCAGTTCGAGCAGTTCGCGTGCCGCAGTGGTCTTGCCCGCGCCGAACGTGCCGTTGAGCCAGACGATCACGGTGCCCCCTCTTCCGTAGCCTGGTAGCCCCCTACGAATTGCCCGGCTCATCGGCGTCGGCAAACGCGCAGACCCGGCCATCGGCGCATACCGGCGACTTCGGCACCCGCGAACCCGGTGGCCCGTCCCTGTCAGTCCGCGGTGCCGGTCCGGCGATGAACCGCCTCGGCGGCAGGATGAACACCGGCACCGCCGCCGGCGGGTTGCCGTCGGTGAGGAACCGGCCCCGCGGGTTGTTCAGCGCCGGGGTGACCGGCGGCTTGTCGCCGTCGGAGATGAGCACCAGGGCCCACGGGAAGTCGTCCTACGTCCAGGTGAACCGGAACGTGGCCTGCGCCGCGGGGGACTCCGCACGTGAACCGGTGGGCCGCACCGTGGCCCGGACGCGCGCCGTCCTCGGCGGCATCCGGGCAGCCCCCGCCCTCACGCCCCTCGGAGGCCCTCCCGGCGGCCACGCGGCGCTGCGGGAGCGGTGGTGCCGGAGTGGGTCCGTGCGGGTCCGTCTCGCGCCCTCCGGAGGACCGGCGGACGGGCCCCGCGCGGGCAGGTGGGGGGCCGGGGTTCAGGCTCCGGGACGGGGCGGCTCTCCTGTGCTCCGGGTCTCGTTGCCGGCCGTCCGCGGGTACAGATGGCCGGTTCCGTGCCTCGGCCGGGTGGGTGGCGTGCCCGCCGCGACCGGCGCCTCCGGGTGATGGGGGGCGCCGTTCGCCCGACCGGGTGACATCGGGCTCTTTTCCGCCGGCACGCACGGCGAAAGCGGGCCCGATCCCGGAGCGGCGGGAAACACCGCACGCCGCGGTGCGGCCGCATCCCCGTCGCCGATCAGCGGGCCGCCGGCGCCTCGACCGTGGCTACCCCCCGGTCGAGAAGGCCTCCAGCCGCAGTGCCTGCGCCGCGGCCGCCGCCGCGCCGACCAGGCCGGCGTCGGTACCGAGCACGGCGGGAACGATCTTCACCCCGGACGCGAAGGACAGCGTGGCGTATCTGCGCATGTGCGCACGGAGCGGGTCGAAGAGCAACGGGCCAGCCCCCGCGACACCGCCGCCGATCACCGCGACGTCGATCTCCACCAGGGTGGCCGTCGCGGCGATGCCCGCGGCCAGGGCCTGCGCCGCGCGGTCGTACGAGGCGAGGGCGAGGGCGTCGCCGTCGCGTGCGGCACGGGCGACGGCGGCCGCGTCGGACTCCTCGCCGTGGGCCGGACGCCAGCCGGCCTCGAGGGCGCGCCGGACGATGTTCGGGCCGCTGGCCAGGCGCTCGACACAGCCGCGGCTGCCGCACGGGCACACATCCCCGTCCAGGTCGACGCTGATGTGGCCGATGTGCCCGGCGTTGCCCGTCGGGCCGGGGTGCAGTTTCCCGCCGAGGACGAGGCCGCCGCCGACGCCCGTCGACACCACCATGCACAGCGCGTTGTCGTGTCCGCGAGCGGCGCCCTGCCAGTGCTCGGCCGCCGTGATCGCCATGCCGTCGCCGGTCAGCACGACGGGAAGCCCGCCGACACGCTCGCCCACCTGGGCCACCACCGGGAAGTCCCGCCAGCCGGCGATGTTGACCGGGCTGACCGTGCCGCGCGAGGCGTCGATCGGCCCGGCGCTGCCGATGCCCACGGCGACGACCCGCGGCCACCCCTCGGACTCCCGCAGTCCGGCCAGCACCTCGGAGAGCGCTCCCATCACCGTCACGGCGTCCCGATCGGCGGCCGTCGGGCGCTGTACACGTACGAGCAACTCTCCGCGGGCGTCGATCAGGGCGCCCGCGATCTTCGTGCCGCCGATGTCCACGGCGGCGATCAGCGGACCCGGCCCGGCGGCACCCGACGGCGGGACGATGGACTCGGCAGAGCTCTCGAACGGCATGGGCGTAGTGTCGCCCTTTGTTGACAACGTTGTCCAGCCCATAGGATCACGGCGTGACCGATATTCCGCGCACCGCCCGTCCCACCATGAAGGATGTCGCGGCCCGGGCCGGTGTCGGCCTGAAGACGGTATCGCGTGTCGTCAACGAGGAACCGGGCGTCACCGAGGACACGATCTCCCGCGTCCAGGCCGCCATCGAGGCACTCGGCTTCCGCCGCAACGACAGCGCGCGGCTCCTCCGCAAGGGCCGTACGGCAAGCATCGGGCTGGTCCTGGAGGACCTCGCCGACCCCTTCTACTCACCACTCAGCCGCGCCGTCGAGGACCTGGCCCGCGCGCACTCGACGCTGCTGTTCACCGGATCGAGCGCCGAGGACGCCGACCGCGAACAGGAGCTCGTGCTCGCCTTCTGCGCCCGCCGCGTCGACGGGCTGGTCATCGTGCCCGCCAGCGAGGACCACCGCTACCTCGAGCCGGAGATCGCGGCCGGCGTCGCCACCGTCTTCGTCGACCGCCCCGCGGGCGGGATCGACGCCGACGTGGTGCTCAGCGACAACGCCGGGGGCACCCGCGAGGGTGTCGCCCATCTGATCGCGGGCGGGCACCGGCGCATCGGCTTCATCGGCGACCTCCCCCGCATCCACACCGCGGCCGAACGTCTGCGGGGCTACCGGGAGGCCATGGACGCCGCCGGCCTCGCCGTGCACGACAGCTGGGTCTCCTGCGGCCCCACGGACCCCGGCCGGGTCCGCGCCGCCGTCGAGTCCATGCTGAGCGGCCCGGAGCCGGTCACCGCCCTGTTCGCCGGCAACAACCGGATCACCGTGACCGCGGTCCGGGTCCTCGCCGACCGGCCCAGCGTGGTGGCGCTCGTCGGTTTCGACGACTTCGAACTCGCCGACCTGCTCCGTCCCGCGGTCACCGTCGTCGCCCAGGACCCCGGGCAGCTCGGCCGTACGGCGGCCGGACTGCTCTTCCAGCGGCTCGACGGCGCCGCCGGCGCGCCCAAGCGGGTCGAACTCCCCTGCCGCCTCATCCCGCGCGGCTCGGGCGAACTGCCGCCGGTGCCGTAGCGGCGCGGCACACGGTCAGGACGGCCGTCCCTCCACCCGGCCCGCCGGCGGGGCGGCGGATCGCCGGACCGCGTGCGCCGGGGCCCGCCCCGGCGCACTGCGCGCGGTGCGGAAGGGGACGGCGCCCACGCTGAATCCCGGCGTCAGGGCCGGGACACGCCGCCGAAGCGGGTCAGCAGGCGTGCGCCGTGGCGATGAGGGTCAGCGAGGAGAAGGACGCCGTCTCGCCGGGGTCGTACGAGACCGTGACCGTCCAGCCGCCCTTGCCGAGGTCGGCATGCTCGCCGTCAGGGCCTTCCCCCCGGCGCAGCGTCCTCCAACCGCGCTCGCCCAGGGCCACGGCCACGGCGGCGTACTCCCGTGCGCCGTCGTTCTCGGCAGCCGCCCAGGCGATGGTGCACGCCTCGCTCGGCACGTCGGACTCCTTGTCGGCGGTGGCGACCAACCCGACCGCCGTGTTCTCCGCCCTGTGTACGCCGGCCTGCTCCGCCGCGGCGTCGAGCTCCGCCTCCACGGCCGCGCGGCTCAGCGGAACCGCCCTCACCGGCACGGCACTTCCCGGTCCCGACGCGAGCCCGGCGAGCAGGATGACGGCCCCCGCCCCGAGCATCGCGCGCGTCCTCGGTGAGCGGGGCGACGGTTCCTCCAGGTCCGCCCGACCGCGGCCGCGGATCTCCTCCATGGCGACACCTTCCCATGACGGACGGACAACGGGCAGGCGATCGAACGCCGTTGGCACCCCGAGCCGCGAAACCATTCGTTACCGGGCATACCACCCACCGACCTGCAGCTCGACCAATCGCGGCGCTCCGCCACGCAGATCCCCGAGCCCGGGGACTTCGACGCCTTCTGGACCAGGACGCCGACCGCCGACCGCCGACCGCGAGGCGGGCACGGAGCCCGCGGAATACCGCCCGGTCGACTCGCCGCTCGCTGCGGTCGACGTCCTCGACGTCCGCTCCCCCGGCTGGGGCGGTCAGCCGACCGTCACCTGGCTGTCACTGCCCCGCGGGGCGGCCGTTCCCCTGCCCGGGGTGGTCACCTGCGTCGGCTACGACGGCGGGCGCGGGCAGCACCACGAGCAACTGCTTTGGAGTGCCGCCGGGTAACGCGCACCTCGTCGTCGACTCCCGCGGCCAGGGCCACGACACGCCCGACCCGGACCCCGTGCCGGGCCCGCAGTACGTCGGCGGGTTCATGACCCGCGGCGTGGACGACCCCGAGCGCCACCACCGCTACTACCGCCGTCTGACGACCGACTGCGTGCGCGCCCTGGACGCGCTGCGCGCGCACCCGGCCGTCGACGCGGGCCGGGTCGTCGTCTCCGGCGGCGGCCAGGGGCGGCGGACTCGCCCTCGCGGTGGCCCGGCTCGCCGGTGACGCGGTCGCGGCGGGCCTGGTCGACGTGCCGTTCCTCTGCCACTACCGCGGGACGCGGAGACCGCGGACGAGGGGCCCCATCCCGAGCCGGCCCCGGTACCTCGGGGTGCACCTGCGCATCGGCCCGGAGCGGCTGTTCGGCACCCTCGGCGCCCTCGATCGCGTCCACTTCGCCGTGCGCGCCACGGCGCCTGCGCTGTTCAGCGTGGGCCTGATGGACCCCGTCTACCCGCTGTCGACGGTGTTCGCGGCGTACAACCGCTACGCGGGGCGGAAGGACATGACCCCGGAGGCGGGCCGGTGGCCGCCGCTCCGCCGGGCGGCCCGCTCAGGCGCAGGACGGGCACAGTCCGCGGTAGGTGACCTCGACCGCGGAGACGGTGAAGCCGAACCGCTCCTCCGCCGGGAGGTCGGCCAGCGGATCGCCCGCCGGGTGCACGTCGCGGACGGTGCCGCACCTTGAGCACACCAGGTGCTGGTGCGGGTGGTGCGCGTTGGGGTCGTAGCGCTTGGCGCGGCCGTCGGTGGAGACCTCTATGACCTCGCCGAGGGAGACCAGTTCGCCCAGGGTGTTGTAGACGGTGGCCCGGGAGATCTCGGGCAGCAGCCGTGCCGCGCGGGCGTGCACCTCGTCGGCCGTGAGGTGCACATGGTCGCCGTCGAGGACCTGGGCGACGACGCGCCGCTGGGACGTCATGCGCCAGCCGCGCCCTCGCAGTCGCTCCAGCAGGTCGCTCATGTCTGTTCACCTGTTCGGGCTCGGTGGGACATCCGGAATCAACCCGTGGATGCGTCCGGGTTCTGATTGCCTATGGAATTGACGCTCTTCTTGACTTGGACTGCGTCCATCGTAGGATCGGTTCCGGCGCAAGCCAAGGGTCAGGGAGCCTCCAGTACGGCAGAAGAGAGAGACGTGACGGGACCACCGCCGAGCATCCGCGCGGTGCCGCCTGGGGTGACGGGCGCCCGCGTCGCGTTGCCGCAGCGGGTCCCGGAGCGCCGCTCCCCGCCATGCCGCCGGTGAGGCTCTCCGCGCGCGCACCACAGCGGACCCCGCCCGAACGCGCCCGACCGCCCGCAGTCCTGAGCACCGTGATCCGCCAGGTCCGGAAGGATTCCCATGTCTGAGAACCACGAAGCAATCGTCACAGACGCCAAGTCGGAGGGAGCGGGTGGCTGCCCTGTCGCGCACGGGCGGGCCCCGCACCCGACCCAGGGCGGTGGAAACCGGCAGTGGTGGCCGGAGCGGCTGAACCTGAAGATCCTCGCCAAGAACCCCGCGGTGGCGAACCCGCTCGGTGAGGACTTCGACTACGCCGAGGCGTTCAAGTCCCTCGACCTCGCGGCCGTGAAGCGGGACATCCTCGAGGTCCTGACGACCTCCCAGGACTGGTGGCCGGCGGACTTCGGGCACTACGGCCCGTTCATGATCCGCATGGCGTGGCACAGCGCGGGCACCTACCGCATCAGCGACGGCCGCGGCGGCGCCGGGGCCGGCCAGCAGCGTTTCGCCCCCCTCAACAGCTGGCCGGACAACGGCAACCTCGACAAAGCCCGCCGCCTGCTGTGGCCGGTGAAGAAGAAGTACGGCCAGAGCCTGTCGTGGGCCGACCTCATGATCCTCACCGGCAATGTCTCCCTGGAGTCGATGGGCTTCAAGACCTTCGGCTTCGCCGGCGGCCGCGAGGACGTCTGGGAGCCGGAGGAGGACGTCTACTGGGGCCCCGAGTCCACCTGGCTCGGCGACGAGCGCTACAGCGGCGACCGCCAGCTGGAGAGCCCCCTCGGCGCGGTCCAGATGGGCCTGATCTACGTCAACCCCGAGGGCCCCAACGGCAACCCGGACCCGATCGCCGCGGCCCGCGACATCCGTGAGACGTTCCGCCGGATGGCGATGAACGACGAGGAGACCGTCGCCCTCATCGCCGGCGGGCACACCTTCGGCAAGACCCACGGCGCGGGCCCGGCGGACCACGTCGGTGCCGACCCCGAGGCCGCCTCGATGGAGGAGCAGGGCCTCGGCTGGCGGAACAGCTACGGCACCGGCAAGGGCGCCGACGCGATCACCAGCGGTCTCGAGGTCACCTGGACCAGCACCCCGACCCAGTGGGGCATGGGCTTCTTCGAGAACCTCTTCCGCTACGAGTGGGAGCTGACGGCCAGCCCGGCCGGCGCCAACCAGTGGGTGGCGAAGGACGGTGCCGGCGCGGGCACCATCCCCGACGCGCACGACTCCTCGAAGAGCCACGCCCCGACGATGCTGACCACGGACCTCTCGCTCCGGTTCGACCCGGTCTACGAGCAGATCTCGCGCCGCTTCCTGGAGAACCCGGACGAGTTCGCGGACGCCTTCGCCCGCGCGTGGTTCAAGCTGACCCACCGCGACATGGGCCCGGTCGTGCGCTACCTCGGCTCCGAGGTCCCGTCCGAGACCCTGCTGTGGCAGGACCCGCTGCCCGCGCGGACGCACGGGCTCGTCGACTCCGCCGACGCCGCCGCCCTCAAGGAGCAGGTCCTCGCCTCGGGGCTCACCGTGTCGCAGCTGGTCTCCACCGCGTGGGCGTCGGCCTCGTCCTTCCGCGGCAGCGACAAGCGCGGTGGCGCCAACGGCGCGCGTCTGCGCCTGGAGCCGCAGCGCGGCTGGGAGGTCAACGAGCCCGACGAGCTCGCCGTGGTGCTGCGCACCCTGGAGGGCATCCAGGAGTCCTTCAACGCGGCGCAGTCCGGCGACAAGCGGATCTCGCTGGCCGACCTGATCGTGCTGGCCGGTTCCGCCGCCGTCGAGAAGGCCGCCGCGGACGGCGGTCACCCCGTCGAGGTGTCCTTCACGCCGGGCCGTGTGGACGCCGCGCAGGACCAGACGGACGTGGAGTCCTTCGCCGCGCTCGAGCCGGCCGCCGACGGGTTCCGCAACTACCTCGGCAAGGGCAACCGCCTGCCGGCGGAGTACCTGCTGCTCGACCGGGCGAACCTGCTCACCCTCAGCGCCCCCGAGATGACGGTCCTCGTCGGCGGTCTCCGTGTCCTGGGTGCGAACCACGGGCAGTCGTCGCACGGTGCCTTCACCGCGACGCCCGGCTCGCTGACCAACGACTTCTTCGTCAACCTGCTCGACCTGGGCACGACGTGGAAGGCGACCTCCGAGGACCAGGCGACCTTCGAGGGCCGTGACAACGCCACCGGCGAGGTCAAGTGGACCGGCACCCGTGCCGACCTGGTCTTCGGCTCCAACTCCGAGCTGCGCGCGCTCGCGGAGGTCTACGCGAGCGACGACGCGAAGGCGAAGTTCGCGCAGGACTTCGCCGCGGCGTGGACCAAGGTCATGGACCTCGACCGGTTCGACCTCGTCTGATCCTCCGCCCTCAGGACGTGGGGGCGGCCCCCCGCGGGGCGGGGCGGGCGGGGGGGGTGGCCGGGGGGGGGGCGCGGGCGCCGCCCCCGCGCCCCCCCCCGTCCACGTGGTCAGCTGCTGCGCGTCAGCCGCAGCGTCACCAGCTGGAAGGGCCGCAGTGCGAGTTCCACGGCGCCGTCTAGCAGCTTCGGACCGCCCTCGCCGGCCAGCGGCCGCTCCAGCAGGTCGGTCGCGGTGACGTCGGCCGCCGTGAAGTCCGGCCGCACCCGTGCGGTCGCCCGCCCGCCTCGCGACTCGTACACCCGGACGATCACATCGCCGCTCTCGTCGTCCGCGAGCTTGACCGCGCTCACGACCACCGCGTCGTTGTCCACGGTGACCAGCGGCTCGACCGCCGCGCTGCCCGGCACGCGGCGCTCGGGCAGGTTGATGCCGTACCCCTCGGCGACGGCGTCGCCGATCGAGGCCCCGGGCGCCAGGGCGTGGCGGAAGCGGTGCACGCCCTGGTCGGTCTCCGGGTCGGGGAAGCGCGGCGCGCGCAGCAGCGAGACCCGCACGGTGGTCGTGGTCCCGCCGTCCTCGTTGCGCACGGTGCGCGTCACGTCGTGCCCGTAGGTGGAGTCGTTGACCAGGGCGACTCCCCAGCCCGGCTCCTCGACGTGCACGAAGCGGTGGTTGCACGCCTCGAACTTGGCCGCGTCCCAGCTGGTGTTGGTGTGGGTGGACCGGAAGACGTGCCCGAACTGGGTCTCGGAGGCGTACCTCTCGGCGTGCACGTCCAGCGGGAAGGCCGCCTTCAGGAACTTCTCCGTCTCGTGCCAGTCCACCTCCGTGTCGATGTCGAGGCGCTTGGCGCCCGGGGCCAGGGACAGCACCTGGGTGACCGCTGAGGAACCGAAGCGGCGCACCACGCGTACCGACGCGGTGCCGTCACCGACCGGGGCCAGCTCGTCCAGGTCGGTCAGGTCGGTGACGGTGTTGCGGTAGAACTCGTCGACGTCCCAGGCATCCCACTGGTTGGGGAAGTCGGGGTGGAGCTGCAGCAGGTTGGCCGCCGTTCCCGGGGCCACGGCCTCCCGGCGTGCGCCGAGGTCGAACGCGGAGACGACCAGGCCGCGTCCGTCGATCTCCACCCGCAGCAGGCCGTTGTCGAGGACGAATCCGCCGCCGTCCCGGGGCAGCGGTGCCGTGACCGCGGCCGGGGCCACCGGGGCGGCGCCGCCGGCGGGCACGCCGTCCCGGGTGTGCGGCGCGGCGTTGAAGACCAGTTCGCCGCCCGTGGCCGGGCCCGCGAGGGCACGCTGCGCGGCATCGATGATGCCGAGCAGTTCCTCGGCGACGGCGGCATACGTGGCGCGGGCCTCGCGGTGCACCCAGGCGATCGACGAGCCGGGCAGGATGTCGTGGAACTGGTGCAGCAGCACCGTCTTCCAGAGCCGGTCCAACTGCTCGTAGGGGTAGGGGAACCCGGTCCGCACCGCGGCGCCGGCCGCCCACAGTTCGGCCTCGCGCAGCAGGTGTTCGCTGCGCCGGTTGCCCTGCTTGGTCTGGGCCTGGCTGGTCAGCGTGGCACGGTGCAGTTCGAGGTAGAGCTCGCCCACCCACACCGGCGGGTCGGGGTACTCGGCCTCGGCCTTGGTGAAGAACTCGCGGGGGGTCTCCCACTGGACCGTCGCCGACCCGTCGAGGTCGCGCAGCCGCGCGGCCTTGGCGATCATCTCGCGGGTGGTGCCGCCGCCTCCGTCGCCCCAGCCGGTCGGAGCGAGGGAGTGCCGGGCCCTGCCCTTCTCCTTGAAGTTCCGCGCGGCGTGCGCGATCTCGCTGCCCTTCATCGAGCAGTTGTAGGTGTCGACGGGCGGGAAGTGGGTGAAGATCCGCGTGCCGTCGATGCCTTCCCAGGTGAAGGTGTGGTGCGGGAACTTGTTGATGGTGCTCCAGGAGATCTTCTGGGTGAGCAGCCACTTGGACCCGGCGGCCTTGATGATCTGGGGCAGGCCGGCGGCGAAGCCGAAGGTGTCGGGCAGCCACGCCTCCTCGTTCTCGATGCCGAACTCCTCGAGGAAGAAGCGCTTGCCGAGCACGAACTGCCGGGCCATCGCCTCGGAGCCGGGCATGTTGGTGTCGGACTCCACCCACATGCCGCCCGCCGGCACGAACCGCCCCTCCGCGACGGCCTTCTTGACCTTCGCGTAGACCTCGGGGCGGTGCTCCTTGATCCAGGCGTACTGCTGGGCCTGGGACATGGTGTAGATGAAGTCGCCCTCGTCCTCGAGCAGGGCGGTCATGTTGGACGTCGTGCGGGCGACCTTCCGCACGGTCTCGCGCAGGGGCCACAGCCAGGCGGAGTCGATGTGCGCGTGCCCGACGGCGCTGATGCGGTGCGCGGTGGGCCGGGCGGGTACGGCGAGGACGCCGGCCAGCCGCTCGCGGGCGGCGGCCGCGGTGCTGTTGACGTCCTGCAGGTCGATGGCGTCCAGGGCGCGGCTGACGGCACGCAGGATGTCGTGGCGGCGGTCGGAGTCCTCGGGGAGCTCGACCATGAGTTCGCCGAGCACCTCCAGGTCCTGCACCAGCTCCCAGAC
Source organism: Streptomyces sp. NPDC026673 (assembly GCF_040638135.1). Classification (NCBI taxonomy): domain Bacteria; kingdom Bacillati; phylum Actinomycetota; class Actinomycetes; order Kitasatosporales; family Streptomycetaceae; genus Streptomyces; species Streptomyces sp. NPDC026673. The sequence goes on from NZ_JBEZXR010000003.1 coordinate 180,167, forward strand.
GGTCTCGTCGAGAACGGCCAGGTCCATGCGGGTCAGGGTGTACTGGGGGTCGTCGCCGGCGGTGTCCTTGTCGCCGAGCTGCGTCGGCAGGAAGGGGTGGTAGTCGAGCAGGACCGGGTTGGAGGCCGCCTCGATGTGGAGCAGCACCTTCTCACCGCCGGTGGCCGGGGCGGCGATCCGCACCCACTGGTTGCGGGGGTTGAGGCCCTTCACCGGGCTGCCGTCGGGCAGGTAGACCAGGCCCTCGCACTGGAAACCGGGCATGTTCTCGTCGAAGCCGAGGTCCAGGATCGCCTCGACGGTCCGCCCGGCCCACGCCTCGGGCACCGTGCCGGAGACACGGAACCAGCTGGTGCCCCAGGGGGCGCCCCAGCGGTCGCCGACGGCGATCGGCTCGGCGGGGGCGGTCAGGCCCTCGGTGACCGGTACCGGCTCTCCCGGGGCGGTCCAGACGGCGACCTCGAGCGGTGTCGACTCCGGGTAGAGGGCGGGCCGGATGCGTTCTTCGAGGACGCGCTTGAGGCGGGCCTCGACCAGCTTGCGGTCGTCGTGCATGGGGTGGCTCCTGTGCGGGTGGGGCGGAAGGGGTGGACGGTGCGGGGGGCGGGCCGCGGGTCAGCGCACCTGGTCTGGCCGGACGACCTCGGTGATGCCGCGTGCGGCGAGGTGGGCGGCGTCGTCGGCGCGGGAGGCGAGCACCGCGGCGGGGCGGACACCGTCGGCGGTGAGCCGGACGAACGCCTCGTAGAACGCGCCCCCGGGCGCGCACACGGAGCGGTCCGGGGCCGTCTCGTCGTCGCCGACGTCGACGGCGACCGCGGTGGTACGGGGCGCCGGTGGCCGGTGCGGTTCGCCGCGGCGCTCCCCCACGATCCCCCGGATGGCCTCGCCGGCCGGCTTGACCTTCCCCTCCGTGGTCAGCAGGCCGAGGGAGTACTCGAGTTCGGGGAAGTCGGCGAGGTCCCGGGAGACGTCGTGCGAGCACCACCAGGTGATGCCCCACACGTCCTCGCAGTCCAGGGCGTTCGCGACGGTGACCTCGGTGAAGTCCGCGGCGTGCTCGGCCGGGATCAGGGGCGCGGGCGCGCCGACCTCCTGGAGCCAGACGGGGCGGTGCGGGTCGCCGGCCCAGGCCTTGGACAGCTCGATGAGGTAGGCGGCGTGATGTTCGGTGGCCGTTCCGGTGCGGCCGTGCCGCTGGGCCGTGCCGTTGAAGACCCACGAGTGCACGGCGGTCATCGCCCCCAGGTTCGCCGCGTGCGCGGGGGTGAAGGGGTGCCCGTCCAGGTACCAGGCGGCGTCGTAGGCGGCGTGCAGGTGCTGCCTGCCGGGGGCGGCGTCCTCGCATGCGGCGAGCACGGTCCGCAGCCAGGCGGCGGCCTGGGCCGGGGTGAGCGGGTCGGGGTCCGGATGGGGCGGCCCGGAGAACTGGTTGATCTCGTTGCCGATGGTCATGCCGATGAAGTTGGGCAGGCTGTCCAGGGCCGCGGCCAGCGTGCTCAGGTAGGCGGTCTGGCCGGCGACGACCTCGGGGTCGGTGAAGATGTTGCGCCGGTGCCAGGTCTGGGTCCACGAGGGCAGGAAGTCGAAGCTGGACAGGTGCCCCTGCAGTCCGTCCACGTTGACGTCGAGCCCGCGCTCGCCGGCGGCCTCGGCGAGGGCGACGAGCTGCTCGACGGCCCGGGGCCGGATCAGCGAGCGGTTGGGCTGGAAGACCGGCCACAGCGGGAAGACCCGGACGTGGTCCAGACCCAGGTCCGCGATGGCGTCGAGGTCCCTGCGCACCGAATCGAGGTCGAAGTCGAGCCAGTGGTGGAACCACCCCTGGCTGGGGGTGTAGTTGACGCCGAAGCGCGGTCCTTGAACGGGCATCGGAACGGGTGTCCTGACTCTTGTGGGGCCCGCTCCGCCGGGGCGGAGCAGTCGGATGGGACGGTGCCGGTGTGCGTGACGGCGGGGTGGGGCCGTACGGTCAGCCCTTGACGGCTCCCTCCCCGACGCCGCGGAAGAAGTACCGCTGCAGGGCGCCGAAGAGCACGATCAGGGGGGCCACCGCGATGATGGTCCCGGCGGCCACCAGGCGCTCGTCGTTGGCGAAGGTGCCGTGCAGGTAGTTCAGACCGACCGTCAGGGTGTACTTCGAGGGGTCGCTCAGCACCACCAGGGGCCACAGGAAGTCGTCCCAGGCGCCCATGAAGGCGAAGATCGCCACGACGGCCAGGGTGCCCCGCGCGGACGGCAGGGCGATCCGCCAGAAGCGCTGCCAGACGTTGGCGCCGTCCATGTACGCGGCCTCCTCCACCTCGTCGGGCAGGTTGCGGAACGCGTTGCGCATCAGCAGCACGTTCAGCGCGCCGACGGAGCCGGGGAGCAGCACGCCGATCAGGGTGTTGTTCAGGCCGAGGTCGCGTACGAAGGTGAACTGGGCGATGATCAGGCCCTCCACGGGCACCAGCATCGCCAGCACGAACGCCAGGAGGAGCGCGCGCCGGCCGCGGTGCTGCAGCCGGGCCAGGGCGTAACCCGCCAGCGCCGCGCCGACGCAGTTGGTGACGACGCTGGACACCGCCACAGTGAGCGAGTTGAGCGCGTAGTCCCACACCGGGATGGTGTCGGAGACGCGCCCGAAGTTGTGCAGCGTGGGCTGCTGCGGCAGGAACGAGGGCGGCGTGCTGAAGATGTCCTCGTGCGGGCCCTTCAGCGAGGTCGACAGCTGCCACAGGAACGGCCCGATGGTGATGGCGAGGACGGCGAGCAGCAGCAGGTAGCGCAGGACGAGTTCGGGGATCCGCACGCGGCGGCCGTCGGCGTCCAGCACTCCGCGCCGCGGCCGGCGGCCGCCGACCGGTTTGGTGGCGGGAGCGGTGGGGGTGTCGGTGGCGATGGTCACGCGTCCTCCTTCCGGTCGGCGCGCAGGGTCAGCAGCATCAGCGCGACCACGACCACGAAGATGACGACGGAGATGGCCGAGGAGTACCCGACCCGCCCGGTCAGTCCGGTGCCGGTGCGCTGGACGAGCATCACCAGCGTGGTGTCCTCGCCCGCGGGGCCGCCGTTCGGCCCGGCGAGGACGTACACCTCGGTGAAGACCTTGAAGGCGGAGACCGCGGACAGCGCCGCGACCAGCACCATGGTGGAACGGACGGCCGGTACGGTGACGGTGAAGAACCGGCGCAGGGCTCCCGCGCCGTCGACCGCGGCCGCCTCGTGCAGTTCGCGCGGGACGTCGGCGAGCGCCGCCAGGTAGATGATCATGTAGTAGCCCAGGCCCTTCCAGATGGTCAGGGCCATGGCGCTCAGCAGCAGGGTCCACTGCTCGCCCAGGAAGTTGATCGGGCTTCCACCCACCGCCGTGACGATGGAGTTGAGCAGGCCGCGGTCGTCGAGCAGCCACACCCAGATCAGGCCGACCACGACCACCGAGGCGACGACGGGCGTGTAGAAGGCGGCGCGGAAGAAGGCGATGCCGGGGATGCGCCGCTGTACGAGCAGGGCCAGCAGCAGCGGCAGGACGACCAGCGCCGGGACCACGCCCGCCACGTACAGGGAGCTGTTGCGCAGCCCGATCCAGAACGCGTCGTCGTGGAGCAGGGCCCGGTAGTTCTCGAACCCGACGTAGCTGCCGCCGACGAGCGTCCGGCGGTCGGTCAGCGAGTTGTACAAGGTGCTGCAGAACGGCCAGAGGCTGAACGCGCACACCACGATCAGGCCCGGCGCGGCGAACAGCCACGGGCTCCACCAGCGGTGGCGGCGGATCCCGCGGGGATGCGGCCGTCCGGAGCCGGAGCTCCGGACGGCCGCGGCCCGCGGACCGCCGGCGATCGTGCCAGGGGCGGTCGAGGACGTCATGGCGTATCCCGGTCAGCTCTGGGCGAGGAGCTGGTTGGCTTCCTTGACAGCGTTGTCAAGCGCTTCCTTGGGGCTCTCCTTGCCCTGCAGCGCCTTGGCGACCTGGTTGCCGAGGGCGGTCTTCATCTGGTCGCTGAACTGCACCGGGGTGTAGTTCACGGCGTTGGCGAGGGACTTGGCCGCCGCGATCCGCACCCGCGTCTCGTCCGTGCCGTCCTCCTTCGTGAAGTACGGGTCCTTCAGGGCCCCCGCCGTGCTCGGGAAGATCGCGACCTGCTTGGCGAACTCCATCTGCCGCGTGTTGTCGGTGACGAAGTGGGCGAAGGCGATGGCGGCGGCCTTCTGCTTGGCCTTGGAGTTCACCATCATGCTCTGCACGTAGACGTTGACCTTGCCCGTGCTGGTGATCTGGTCGGTGATCCCGATGTTCTTGTAGAGCGTCGGCGCCTGCGTCTTGAAGTTCTTCAGGTCCAGCGCGCTGCCGGGGTTCATGGCGACCGCGCCGGTGAGGAACTTGTGGCCGGCCGATTCGGGGGTGGCGGTCAGGGCCTGCGGGTCCAGTGCGTGCGCGTCGTACAGCTTCTTGTACTGCGTGAGCAGTTCGACGCCCTTGGCGTCGTTGAAGGTGAACGCGGTGCCGTCCTTGTTGACCAGCTGGGCCCCGTAGCGGCCGAAGTCCTCGATGGTGGGCACGTTGGACAGGGTGGCCACCTTGCCCTTGCTGTTCTTGGAGATGGCGAGGGCGTCGGTGAACAGCTCGTCGTAGGTCTTCGGCGGCTTCTCCGGATCCAGCCCGGCCTTCTTGAACAGCGCCTTGTTGTAGAACAGCGGGCCGGTGTTGAGGTACCACGGGAAGGCGTAGGTGCCCTCCAGGCCCGGGATGGCGTCGGCGGACCAGGCACCGGGCAGGTACTCCGACTTGTACTTCGCGGCGTCCTTGTCGAGGTCCAGCGCGAGGCCGGCCTTGGCGAGAGGGGCCAGCAGGTCGGGGGTGACGTTGACGACGTCGGGGAGGGTCCCGCCGGACGCGTCGGCGCTGAGCTTCTCCGCGTAGCCGTCGGCCGGCTGGTCGACCCACTTGACGTGGGTGCCGGGGTACTTCTTCTCGAAGTCGGCGATGACACCGTTGAAGTAGCCCGCGAAGTTGGCCTTCAGGTTCCAGGTCTGGAAGGTGATGGTGCCCGTCACCTTGCCCGACGAGTCGGAGGACACATCTGCCCCGCCGCCCCCGCAGGCGGAGAGGGACAACGTCGCGGCGGCGACGACGGCGGCGGCTACCGCCTTGTAGGAGGAACGCACGGTGGACGGCTCCTTTGCTCGGACCTTGCGTGCTGATGAACGACCCGGGGCCGGACCGGCCGGGTGCGCGCGATGGAGGAGACCATTCCAGCCGCCGGGGGGAAAGTCAACGAATTCTCTGAACATCCTTGCAGATCACCGCATACTCCCAGGTCAACGGCATGATCATGGGCATCTCACGTCTCAACTAATGCGCTTTAGGGTAGGTCTACTGAAGCGCATTAGTTCCCACCGGGGACTACGGGCCGACACAGCACGCGCGGGGCCGTACGATGTGTGCTCACACGCAGGGAAAGGGGCCACTCCAGGTGGCAGAGGAGCAGCAGGACAGGGGGGCGGCCGAGGCATCGGGGCCCAGCCGTACGACCGGACGCCGCCGTCCCACCATGAAGGACATCGCCCAGCGGGCCGGGGTGTCCGAGAGCGCCGCTTCGTTCGCGCTCAACGGCCGTCCCGGCGTCTCCGAGGTCACGCGCGACCGCGTGCGGCGCGTCGCCGAGCAGCTCGGCTGGCGGCCCAGCGCCGCGGCACGGGCCCTGTCCGGCGAAGGAGCGGCGACCGTGGGCCTGGTACTGGCCCGCCCCGCCGAGACGTTGGGCGTCGACTCCTTCTTCCTGCAACTGGTGTCGGGCATCCAGGAGGTGCTGGCCCGGCGTCATCTGGGCCTGCTGCTGCAGGTGGTGGAGGACATCGAGGCCGAGTGCGCGGTCTACCGCCGCTGGTGGGCCGAGCATCGCGTGGACGGCGTACTGGTGGCCGATCCGCGCACCGACGATCCGCGCCCGGTCCTGCTCGACGAACTCGGCCTGCCCGGCGTGGTGATCGGCGCCCTGTCCGATTCCGACTCCCGCACCCATCGCCGCCTGTCGCAGGTGCGGGTCGAGGACACTCAGGCCATGGCCGCCGTCATCGGCCGCTTGCACGCCCTCGGCCACCGGCGCATCGCCCATGTCGCCGGCCTGCCCACCCTGGCCCACACCGCGCGCCGCATGGATTCGCTCAGGGCGGAGGCGGAACGCCAGGGGCTGACGGCCGCACAATCCGTGGTGACGGACTACTCCGACACCGAGGGCGCCTCCGTCACCCGCCGGGTGCTGCAGGAGCCCGATCCCCCGACGGCGATCATCTACGACAACGACGTGATGGCGGCGGCGGGTTTGGGGGCGGCGCTCGGACTGGGCCGCGATGTGCCGGGCGACGTCTCCATCGTCTCCTGGGAGGACTCGGCGGTGTGCCGCCTGGTCCAGCCGTGGCTGACCGCGCTGTCCCGCGACGCGGTGGCTTTCGGCCGGATCGCGGCCGAGGAACTGATCGTCCTCCTCGACGGTGGCGGGGCCCGCATGGTGAGCCTGCCGCTGCCCCGGCTCATCGAGCGCGGCAGTACCGCCTCCGCGCTGTCCGGCATCCTGCCCGAGGAGCCGTCCGCGAACTGACGCCATGGCGCCCGGTCGGACCCGGGCGCCCCTCCGGCTCCCCTGGCGCCTTCGCGGGTCACCAGCCAGGGCTGACGTGGCGAACGCCCTTGTGCACGGCGCTGCGTGGGACGGATGTTGGGACGATGGCACGGGGCATCCACGTCGCTCTTCCCCGGCGGGACGAGGAACAGCCGATCAGCGGCCGGATGTGCCGGCGAGCTCTGCTTCGGCCCACAGGACCTTGCCGTCCCTCGCCGGGCGGGTGCCGCATCTGCGGGACAGCCGAGTGACCGTGGCGAGTCCGCGGCCGTGTTCATCGACGGAGCGTGCGCCGCGCACACACGGGGGGCGAGCACCGGCATCGGAGACTTCGACGGTCAGGACCTCGTGCCGGATCAGGCGCAGGCGAATCGGGCCGTCGCTGTGGCACATGGCGTTGGCGACCAGTTCGCTGACGATCAACTTCACGGAGTCATCGAGAGCTTCCTGACCCCATGCTGCCAGTTGACTGGCGGCGAGGTCCTGGGCGCGGTCGACGACGGTGCCGTCACCGGGCAGGATCCAGGAGGCGACCTGGGCCGGGCTGAGCGAGCGGGTGCGGACCAGGAGCAGGCTGGTGTCGTCGCAGGCCGCCTGGCCCTTCACGGGTGCCATCGCGCGAGTGCAGAGCTCCTCCAGGGACAGCCGCGGTTGGGCGAGGGCGGCTGCCAGGCGCCGCATGCCGTGCTCGATGTCGTGGTCACGGGTCTCGATCAGGCCGTCGGTGTAGAGGGCGAGGAGGGTTCCCTCGGGCAGTTCCAGCTCCGTGGGCTCGAAGAGGCCGCCCAGCCCGAGGCCGAGCGGAACCCCGGTGGGAAGATCGGGGAAGGTCACCTTGCCTTGCGGGTCGACGATCGCGGGCGGGGGATGCCCGGCCGTTGCCATGGTGCACTGCCGGGTGACCGGGTCGTAGACGGCGTACAGACAGGTGGCTCCCACCACCGCGGCGCCCTGGTCGGGGGCATCCACGTCCGCTTCCGCCAGTCGCTGGACCGTGTCGTCGAGGCGGGACAGCAGTTCACCGGGGGGCAACTCCATGTCGGCGAGCGTGCGTACGGCGCTGCGGAGTCCGCCCATGGCCGCCGCGGCGTTGATGCCGTGTCCGACCACATCACCGACCACGAGGGCCACCCGGGCGCCGGACAACGGGATCACGTCGAACCAGTCGCCCCCGACACCCCTGTCGATGTCGGCGGGCTGGTAGCGCGAGGCGGCCTCGACGGCCGCGCCACCGCGCAGACGGTGCGGGAGCAGACTGCGTTGGAGCGCGAGGGCCGCGGTGTGCTCGCGACAGTACCGGCGGGCCTTGTCCAACGACACCGCGGCGCGGCTGACGAGCTCTTCCGCCAGGAGCAGATCAGTCGCCTGGAAGGGCAGCGGATTCTCGGTGCGGATGAACACCGCCATGCCCAGCAGGACGCGCCGCGCGCGAATGGCCACGACCATCGCGGAGTGTATGCCGTGCTCACGGACCATCCGCGCCAGTGCCGGCGACTGGTCGATCCACCCGCCCGGAGTGGTGTCCACCTCCGGTTCCAGACGGGACTCGCCGGTACGCAGGACCTCGCCGACGGGCGAGTCGGGCGGTACGAGTGTCCGCTCACCGCGCGCCCACGCGGACTCCGGCGCTCCTGGGTGAATCGAGGCCACACCGGCACGCATCAGAGCGGGGAGGCGCTCGCCGATCGAGCCGATGTGGACCGGCGGCCCCTCGCCGGACAGGACCGACTGCTCCACGTCCACGGCGACGTAGTCGGCGAACTGAGGCACGGCCAGATCGGCCAGTTCCTGACCGGTCTGCATCACATCCAGGGTGCTGCCCAGGTGTGTGCCCGCCTCACCGAGAACGGCCAGGCGCCCGCGCTCCCGCTGGCTCTCGGCGACGTCGACGCTGATGGTGCACACCCCCGTGGCTTTGCCGTCGGCGCCCTGGAGGCAGGAGAACGACACCGCGTACGGGCGCTCCTCACCCCGAACTGCCGGCAGCCACGTCCGGTATGCGTAGACCTTGGTGCTGCCGCTCCGCAGCACCCGCCGCATCATCGCCTCTGCCGCCTCACTTTCGACGCTGTGCCATGCGTCGGTGATCCCGCAGCCGAGCCGCCGGTCACGGGAGATGCCGTCGTGACTCTCCATCGCGTCGTTCACCCAGGTGCAACGCAACCCCAGGTCACGGACGACGACGCCGATCGGCGCGCGGTCGAGAATCGCCCCCTGCACCAAGACGTTCACCGCGTCCCCGGACGGCACACCGATGTCGGTCACGGACGCGAGCCACCGCACCTCTCCGAACCGCCCCCGTACCAACGAGATGCGCAGGCCGACGCCAAGCGTGCGGCCGTCCCGGTGGCGGACCTCCGTCCCACCCGACCAGCCGTTCCGGGCACGGCACTGCTCGACGAAGGCCGACGTCGTCGGCGCTCTGCCGAAGCTTGGCAGCACCATTGCTGCGGACCGGCCGACCACCTCGCCGGCCGGGTATCCGACAAGGTGCTCGGCGGCCTGCGTCCACGCGACCACCGTCCCCCGCTCGTCGAGCAGCGCGAACGCCGTGTCGGATACGTCGGACGCACGCAACTGGCTACCGAGTGTCACTCCTACGGTGCCGACCGTGGTCCTGGTCATCGCGCCATCATCCCCAGAGGGCTTGGGCATGGTCGATATGGGCGTACAGGAGCGAATTTACACCTCTGCGAAAGCCGCACGGACGGGTACGAGGCGGGCACGGACGGCATGCGGGCGGAAGCCCGGGAAGGGCGCCCGGCGGGCATCCCCCGCGGTCGGCCTCCGAACGACAAGGGGGCCGACCGGGCCCTGGGCGCACAGTGACGCTGTCCGCCGGAGCGGCTTGGGCCGGAACCACCACGGGGCGAGAGATCACGCCCCCTCAGGCCGACCGTGCATCGGTCCGGCGCATTGGGGGTTGGCGGTCAGGTGGGGTTCGGCGGAGCACCAGGAGACTGTCGAACGCGCGGTGCGCGCCGTCCACGCGCGCGAAGCCGGACCGCGTTGGTGGCGGCACAGGTCCGCGGCGTCCGGTCCCGCCTCGACGCCGCGCCGCCGGGCCCACCTCGACACGCGGCAGCGTACGGGCAACGCCCAGCCCTCAGGCCATTCCCGCCGCGTCCATCATGGCCGTGGCGGTGGCCACGGCCAGCCCGCCCAGGCACTCGGCCTGGGCCACGGCTCGGGAGCTGGATCCGTCGAAGGCAACGGTGAGCTGGCGGGACAGCAACTCCGGATCGCGCGCGTCGCCTCGGCGGGCCTCCTCGCGGAAGAAGTCGGTGAGCGCGTCCTTGTAGCGTCGCGCCACCACCCTGGCGGGATGAACGGGGTCCTTGAGTTCGAACGCGGTCGCCAGGAAGGGGCAGCCCAGATAGTCCGGGGACGCCGACAGCGACTCGAGCTGTTCGAAGACATACGTGACGCGGTCACGTGGCGTCAGATCGGCCCCGGGGACGGGCAGCAGCCGGGCCAGGTAGCCGGAGCCCGCGCGGTCCAGGCTGGCCGCCAGGACGTCGTCCTTGCCGGTGAACAGCTGGTACATCGACCGCTTGGAGACTCCGGCCTCCCGGCACAGCGCCTCGACGCCGATGTTCACGCCTTCCCGGTAGAACAGCGCGGCCGCGGCGTCGAGCAGCCGCTCGCGGCTGGGAGTCGTCGTGCCCGCGGACTCGGACGAGGCGGTTGCGGTCGAGGTCATACGGCACAGGTTACGCCTCCCCTTGCCGCGGCGAAACCGATCGGTTTACGGTACAGAAAACCGATCGGTTTCCGCCGTCGGCCGTCACGCTGGGAGCAGACTCATGACCGCAATCGCAGGTTCGACCGTTCTCGTCACCGGGGGCAGCCGAGGCATCGGCAGGGCCCTGGTGGAGTCCCTGTACGCCCGGGGCGCCACGAAGGTCTACGCCACCGCCCGCGACCCCCGAACCATCACCCACCCAGACGCGGTCGCGCTGCCCCTGGAGGTCACCGACCCCGCGTCGGTCGCCGCCGTCGCGGAACAGGCACGGGACGTCACCATCCTGGTCAACAACGCCGGCGGGTCCATCGGGGCGTCGTTCCTGACCTCCCCGGTGGACGACGTCCGCCGCGAGTTCGAGACCAACTTCTACGGCCCGTTGCGGATGACCCGGGCCCTCGTCCCGATCATCGAGGCCAACGGCGGCGGCCACCTGCTCAACGTGCACTCCGTGCTGTCCTGGATCGCTCTCGCCGGTTCCTACAGCGCCTCGAAGGCCGCGCTGTGGTCCCAGACCAACTCGCTGCGCCTGGAGCTGAGGCCGCGCGGCATCAACGTGACCGGGCTGCACGTCGGCTACGTCGACACCGACCTGGCCGCGCACGTCGACTCCCCGAAGGCCTCGCCCGAAAGCGTCGCGGAGCAGGCCCTGGACGGAATCGAGTCCGACGCTTACGAAGTGCTGGCCGACGAGCGCTCCCGCCAGGTCAAGATGGGCCTGGCAGCCGACCCCGCCGCCCTGTACCCGCAGCCGGCCCGCTGAGCGGGGCGCCCGCGCGGCTCAGACGTGCAGCGGGTCGGCGAAGACCTCCCGGGCGGCTTCGACGAGTTTGTCGAGGTCGCCCGCGGCTGCCCGGTCGCGCCGCCATATCAGGGCGGTCTCCAGCAGGGGATCGAAATCCTCGAACGGCAGAACCAGGGTGTTCGCCATGGCGTAGCCGTGCATGGGGCTTTCCGAGTTGAGTATGGAGAAATAGAAGGCCATTCCGCCTGAAACCACTTCGGCGATTCCGTCATAGCCGGTGTCGGTGAGCTTGATGCGTTTCCTGACCCCGCGTTCCGCCATTTCCCGGTCGAGCAGCTCGAAACAGGTGGGCCTGATCTCTCTGGGGGAGATGACAAAGGAAAGGTCGGTCAGGTCGGCCAGTGCCACCGAGTCCTTCCCGGCGAACCGGTCGGCCGGCACCACGGCTCCCAGACGCTCCGACAGGACGGGCAGGACGTCCAGCACGGGGTCGCTGATCGGCAGCCGGGCCAGGGCGAGCGCGAGCCGGCTCTCGCACACGCCTGCGACGAGGGCCTTGGAGCTGCCCGGCCAGGTGAGGAGCTCGCACCATTCGCCGACGCGTTCGGCGAGCGAGGTGATCTGCCCGCGGACCCTCGGGTGCACGCCGGGAGGGATCCCCACGAACATGGTGCTGCGCACCGGCCCGGTCGCCTCGCGGAGCCGCCAGGGAATGGAGTTGATCCGCTCCAGTACGTCGCGCGCGATCGGCAGCAGCGCCTCGCCGGCCGGTGTGAGGGTGACGTGGTGGGTGGTGCGGTCGAAGAGCCGCTCGTCGAGCTCCCGCTCGAGGTCTCTGATCCGCTGACTCAGCGGCGAGGTGGCCATGTGCATCCGGCGGGCCGCGGCCGAGAAGTTCAGCTCCTCGGCAACCGCCACAAAATAGCGCAAATGGAATATCTCCACCTCAACACATTAACCCTGATCCACCGGCCGGGACCCGGTACGCGATCGAGCCTTCGGCGGCCCCACTGCGGGCGGACCCGCGCTCGCACCGGATCGGCCGCGACAGCGGGCCGATTCGCCGCCGGCCCGGGCAGCGCACCCGAATGAACCGGGCCGCTTTCCCGGGACCGGAAACACCGGGAATCACACCGCGTTATTGCGCCGCCGGAATATCAGAGGTCGTTCTCCACGGCCGGCGCGACCGGCCGAACTTCGGTGTGACCACAGCGGTCACACCGTTGTCAGCAATTCGATGATTCCGATGCGGGCAATGCGCGCTTAGCGTTTCTTTCACAGCCGGTCGAAGCAGCGAAAGGACGCCACAATGACGGAAAAGCACGTCTCCGGACCACTCGACGGTGTGCGGGTCATCGACCTCTCCACCGTGGTCATGGGCCCCTACGCGGCCCAGATCCTGGGGGATCTGGGCGCCGACGTCATCAAGATCGAGTCGCCCTCGGACTCCCTCCACGTGGGCGAGTACCGCAACACGCCCGGCATGACCCCGCTGCACCTGAACGTCAACCGGAACAAGCGGAGCGTGGCGCTGGATCTGAAGGACGAGGCCGAGCACGCCCGGGCCCTGGAACTCATCCACTCCGCCGACGTGTTGATCACCAACATGCGCCCCCGCGCGCTGGCCCGACTGTGCATGACCTACGAGGACCTCGCCGTCGCCAACCCGGGTCTGGTCTACGCGCATGCCGCCGGCTTCCGGGCCGACTCCGACCGGGCGGACGCCGCCGCCTACGACGAGACCGTGCAGGCCGCGTCCGGGCTGGTCGACATCTCCAACCGCGCCCTGGGCACACCGCTTTACCTGCCGTCCATACTCGCCGACAAGGTCTCGGGGCTGACCATCGTCTACAGCGTGCTCGCCGCGCTGGTGCACCGGGACAGGACGGGGTCGGGTCAGCAGATCGAGATCCCGATGGCCGACACCCTGATCACGTTCAACCTGGTCGAACACCTCGCCGGGCACACCTTCGATCCCGCGACAGGCCCCACGGGCTACCCGCGGTCGCTGTCGGAGCACCACAAGGCGCGGCGCACCAGGGACGGCCTGGCCGCCGTCGTCCCGTACAACCCCCAGAACTACCGCGACTTCTTCGCCGCCGCCGGCCGCCCGGACCTCGCCGCGGACCCGCGCGTCAACGGCCCCTCCCTCAACGTGGCCGATGTGGACGACCTGTCCGACCTCGTCGACGAGTGCGCCCCCGCGCTGACCACGGCCGAATGGGCCGAGGTGTGCGCCAAGCACAACATCCCCATGGGACCGGTGCTGGAGCTGGACCACTCGCACGAGGACCCCTACGTCCGCGAGGGCCACTTGCTGGAGACGGTCGAGCACCCGACCGAGGGCCCGGTGCGCACGATCGGGATCCCGGTGCGGTTCTCCGCGACACCCGGCTCGATCCGCCGGCTGGCGCCGGTGCCCGGCCAGGACACCGCCGAGGTCCTCGCCGAACTGACGGACGCCGGCTGAACCGCGCGGAGCAGTGGGAGAAACCATGAACAACAGTGATGTCCGCGTCCAGCGGATCTGCTCGACCCTCCTGATCACGATCGACCGCCCGCAGGCCCGCAACGCCGTGAACTCCGCGGTCGCCGCCGGCCTGGCCGCGGCGCTGGACGAGCTGGAGGGCGACAGCACTCTGCGGGCCGGCGTCCTCACGGGAGCGAAGGGCACCTTCAGCGCCGGCATGGACCTCAAGGCCGTCCTGAACGGCGACCTTCCCGTGATCCCGGGCCGTGGGTTCGGCGGCCTGACCGAAGCCGAGCGCACCAAGCCGCTGATCGCCGCCGTGGAGGGCTTCGCCCTGGGCGGCGGATTCGAACTCGCGCTGGCGTGCGACCTCATCGTCGCCGCCGAGGACGCGACGCTCGGTCTGCCCGAGGTCAAGCGCGGTCTGATCGCCGCGGGCGGCGGCGTGATCCGGCTGCCCCGACGCATCCCGTACCACCTGGCCATGGAGTTCCTGCTGACCGGCGAGCCGGTCAGCGGTCGCCGCGCCGGGGAACTGGGCCTGGCCAACCGGGTCACCGCGTCCGGCGAGGCGGTGGCCACGGCCCTGAAACTCGCCGAGCAGCTCGCGCACAACGCGCCGCTCGCACTGGCCGCGGTGAAGGACCTCCTCCGGCACGCCGACGGCACACCCGAGACCGACGCCTTCGCCGCGCAGCGCGCGGCCCAGGACGCATTGATGGCCTCGGCCGACGTACGCGAGGGCATGACCGCCTTCGCCGAGCGCCGCGCACCGCGGTGGACGGGGAAGTGACATGCGGATCCCCGATGTACGCCGCCACGCGACCACCCCCCTGACCAGCCCGGCGTTCGCACCCGTGGTGCCCCGGTTCACCGACCGCGAGTACCTCAGCGTCGTCTACCGCACCGACCCCGACGCGCTGCGCGCCGTCGTTCCCGAGCCCCTGCGGATCGAGGAGCCGCTGGTCCGGTTCGAGATCATGAAGATGAACGACGTCACCGGGTACGGCCCCTACACCGAGGGCGGCCAGGCGATCCAGGTCGCCTTCGAGGGCGAGCGCGGCGAGTACCTGCACGCGATGTACCTCGACAGCTTCCCCGCCACGGCGGCCGGACGCGAGGTCGGCGCCTATCCGAAGGTCATGGGCGCACCGAAGCTCTATGTCGACCACGGCGCGCTGGTCGGCACCCTGGACCACGGCTCGCTGCGGGTCGCCACCGCGACCATGGGCTACAAGCACCAGGCGCTCGATCCGCGCGAGGCCGAAGCGCAGATCGCCGTGCCGACCTTCATGCTGAAGATCGTCCCGGGCTACGACGGCGTGCCGCGCGTCCAGGAGCTGGTCCGCACCCGGATCACCGACGTGGTGGTCAAGGCCGCCTATTCCGGCCCGGCCCGGCTGCAGTTGTTCCAGCACGTCCTCGCCCCACTGGCGGACCTGCCCGTCCTGGAGGTCGTCTCCGCCGCGCACATCCTCACCGACCTGACCCTCGCCCGTGTCGAGCCGGTCTTCGACTACCTCAAGGCGGGCACGCGATGACGCACCCCTTCCGTACCGCGGCGGTGATCGGCGCGGGCACCATCGGACTCTCCTGGACGGCGCTGTTCGCCGCCCACGGCCTGACCGTCCGCGTGAGCGACCCACGCCCCGACCTGGCCGAGGCCGTCGACACCGCGCTGGCACAGTCCGCGCCTCATCTGGCCACCCTGGGCCTTGACGTCACGGGCCTGGCGAACCGGGTCCACGTCGCGGCCGACGTCACCGAGGCCGTCCACGACGCGGACGTCGTACAGGAGAACGGCCCCGAGAACCTCGGGTTCAAGAAGGAGCTGTTCGGCCGGCTGGTGGAAGAGGCACCCTGGCACGCCCTGCTCCTCAGCTCGTCGTCGGCGATCCCGGCGACGGCCTTCACCGGGGACCTCCGCCACGCGGACCGCGTGCTGGTCGGGCACCCGTTCAACCCGCCCCACGTGATCCCGCTCGTCGAGGTCGTGCCAGGCGAGTACACCAGCGAGGACGCCGTCCAGGACGCCGTGGACTTCTACACCTTCCTCGGCCGTACCCCGGTCGTCGAGCGCAAGGAGATCCCCGGGTTCGTCGGGAACAGGTTGCAGCACGCGCTGAGCCGGGAGGCCGCCTACCTCGTCCAGCAGGGCGTGGTCACTCCCGACGACCTCGACCGTGTGCTGACCCGTTCCCTCGGCATCCGCTGGGCCGCGGTCGGCCTCTTCCTCGGCCAGCATCTCGGCGGCGGCCCCGGCGGCTACCGCCACCTGGTCGGGCACATCGGGGCGTCCATGGGGGAACTGACGCCCGGCGAGCCGTCGAAGCGGCCCGAGGACCGGCTGCGCGTCGTGGAGGCCGTGGAGAAGGCCTACGGCAACCGCTCCTACGCGGACCTCGCCGAGGAACGCGACCGCAGGCAGCTCGCCGTGCTCCGCGCACTGGACGGCACCACAGGCGACACCCACACGAACGCACACAACGAGGAGAACTGAGATGACCACCACCACAGCCGACCTGCAGGAGCGCCAGAGCGCCGACTTCTACGACTACGAGTCGCTGCTCCTGGACGACGAACGCAAGATCCTCCTGGGAGCCCGCGCCTTCCTGCAGAAGGAGGTCAAGCCGCTGGTGAACGACAGCTGGGCCAAGGGGGAGTTCCCCGCGGAACTGATCGAGAAGTTCCGCGGCAGCGGCCTGGCCGCGCTGGCCTACGAAGGGTACGGCGAGCACCAGCCCGCGACGAGCCATCTGCTCGGGGGCATGCTGGCCATGGAGATGACCCGCGTCGACGCCTCGGTCGCCACGTTCTTCGGAGTCCACAACGGACTCGCGTTCTACTCCGTCCACTCGGGCGGAAGCCGGGAACAGCGCGAACGGTTCCTGCCCCGGATGGCCACCATGGAGAAGATCGGAGCGTTCGCCCTCACCGAACCCCTGGGCGGCTCCGACGTCTCGGGCGGCATGCGCACCACCGCCCGGCGCGAGGGCGACACCTGGATCCTGAACGGGGTCAAGAAGTGGATCGGCAACGCGACCTTCGCCGACTACGTCGTGGTCTGGGCGCGGGACGTCGACGACAACCACGTCAAGGGGTTCGTCGTGGAGAAGGGCACGCCGGGATTCACCCCCGAGAAGATCCAGGGCAAGATCGCGCTACGGATCGTGCAGAACGCCGAGATCACCCTCACCGACGTCCGCGTCCCGGAGGCGAACCGGCTGCAGAACATCAACTCCTTCCGTGACGTCGCGGAGATCCTGCGCATGACCCGCAGCGGGGTCGCCTGGCAGTCGCTGGGTCTCATGATCGGCGCCTATGAACTGGCCCTCGACTACGCCCGGCAGCGCGTCGCGTTCGGCCGCCCGATCGCCAGGTTCCAGATGGTGCAGGACCTGCTGGTCAAGAGCCTGGGCAACATCACCGCCTCATGGGGCATGCTGACACAGCTCGCGCACCTGCAGGACTGCGGCATCTTCCGTGACGAACACTCCGCGCTGGCCAAGGGTTTCGTGACCTCGCGCATGCGTGAAGTCGTCGCCTGGAGCCGCGAGGTCTTCGGCGGCAACGGCATCCTGCTGAACTACGACATCGCACGGTTCTTCGCCGACGCCGAGGCCCTCTACTCCTACGAGGGCACCCGCGAGATGAACACCCTGATCGTGGGCAAGTCGATCACCGGACAGAGCGCCTTCGTGTGAGACACCGAACGAGCCCTCGGGCATACATGTGCCGCACGTGCGGTGATCACACGTGCGGCCATGCCGACCGCAACGGCACCGCAGCACCGCAGCACCGCAGCACCGCAGCACCGATCCGGGACGACCGCGACGCGAGCCACGGGTCGATCAGTCACCCCGCCACACAGCCCCCACACCGTCCTTGACGGAGGATCCCATGCCCGTCTTCCACGCCCATGTCCCCGCCCGCCGTTACTCCCCGGAGCAGAAGCGCGCGCTGGCCGACGCGCTCAACCAGTCACTGGTCCAGGGCCTCGGGATTCCCGAAGACGACCGCTTCATCATGATCAGCGAACACGGCGAGGACGAGCTGTTCCTGGACCCGACGTTCATGGGCATGCAGCGCAGTGGCGATGCGGTGATCATCACGGTCCTGCTCGGCGCCCATCGCCCCCTGGAGGACAAGCGGGCCGTGAGCGCGGCCGTCAACAGGCTGGTGGTCGAGGCGCTCGGCCTCTCCCCCGACGACGTCTTCATCGCGTTGATCCCGGTCCCGAACGAGAACTTCTCCTTCGGCAGGGGCGAGATCCAGCTCGCCGACGGACCCCCTCGCTGGTGACCTGGCGGGGGTGCGTTCGTCGCCTGCCCCTCCCCCACTTCGATCCGTACGTCGCCCACTTCGGCCAGGCAAGCACCGCCGCCGTCGCCTGGTTCCGCGAACACCTCGGCTGACGGAGCACGCACGGCGGTGGAGTGCTTCAGGCCGCCTCGCTTCCGTGGCCGCCGGGTCCGGCCGCCACGGAATGCGTGAGACTCTGACGCGTATGACCCGCATCTTGACCCGCACGGACCTGCTCCATGTGCTCGACCCCCGGGCCTGCATCCAGGCTCTGCGGGAGGGGTTCAGTGCCTCCGCCGCAAACGCGGTCCCCGGTCAGCGTGTCCGCACCGACCTTCCCTTTCCAGGTACGGCAACGGCTCTGCTGCCCGGGCTGCTGCCCGGCATCAATGCCTACACCGTCAAGGCCAACGCCAAGTTTCCCGCCGCCTCACCTGCGCTCCGGGGAGTGATCTGCCTCCACAGCGGCACCGACGGCGAACTGCTGGCCCTACTGGACTCCGCGACCATCACCGCCTGGCGCACGGGCCTCGCCGCGGCGCTGGCCACTGACGTGATCGCCGGGCCGACGGGGAACATGCCCCGCACAGTCGGCGTCATCGGAGCCGGCGCGCAGGCCGAACTCACCCTTCGCGGACTGCGCGAACTCCGAGACTGGGACGACCTCGTCGTCCATGACGCCGATCCTCAGCGCGCGGCCGCCTTCGCCGACCGACACGGCGGCACCGCTGTCTCCACACCCGCACAGGTCGCCGCCGAGGCATCCATCGTGGTGCTGGCGACGTGGTCCCGCAGGCCCCTGCTGCACCTGGAAGAACTCAGGCCCGGCCAGCACTTGACCTCGCTCGGTGCCGACGAACCGGGCAAACAGGAGCTCTCTCCCGAGGTGCTCGCCTCCACTCGATTGATCGTCGACGACGTGGCACTGGTGGCCGCGCATGGCGCACTCGCCAACGCCGGTCTGCCGGCCTCCACTGCCGCCGCGTCCTTGAGCGAGATCATCCGCGGTGAGGCTCCCGCACGCACGCACGATGCGGAGATCACCGCCTACACCCCGGTCGGACTGCCCTGGCAGGACCTGGCCCTCACCTGGCTGGCCTATCAACAGGCCGAGGCTCAGAAGATCGGTGCAACCCTCGATCTCCTCTCGTGAGCCGGGCACCTGCCCAGGGGACGGCGGCGTGCGGTGCAGTCGGCCGAGCACAGTCCCGGCCGGGCGGTGCGACCCGGGGCGCCACCGCGCCGCACCAGTCCGCTCGGGTCCGGCAGCCGCTGCACCGCACGCCGCGGCGAGGCCGTCAGCTCAGTCGACCTGGGAGGCTGCTCGCTTGACGAGTCCGGTGACGGCGCCGGGGTTGCTGACGTGGACCGCGTGCGGAGCGTCGATCTCGACGGTGTGGGCGTGCGCGCGCTTGGCCATGAAACGCTCGGCGGCCGGCGGGATGACGTGGTCCTTGGTGGGGACCAGGTACCAGGACGGAATGGTCTTCCACGCCGGGGTGCCCGAAAGGTCCCCGGCCGCCTGAGCACTGATCGGGCGCTGCGTCGCGGCCAGGGAGGCGGCGGTGCGGGCGGTGAGGCGGTTGCTCAGGAAGACGTCGCGGAACTTGTTCGGCTTGATGTAGAGATCCACCCCCGTCGTGCCGTCGGCCTGGGGGACGGGAACAGCGTTGAGCGCGGTGGGCACCGGCGCCGACGGGTCGTCGGTGAGGTGCGAGCCCGGGAATTTGGCGAACATCTCGTTGCCGCTCTCGCCCTTGTCGAGGGCGAAGCCGGCGACGTAGACAAGGGCCTTGACGTTGGAGCTCTGGGTGGCCGCGTTGGTGACCACCGCGCCACCGTAGGAGTGGCCGACCAGGACGACAGGGCCGGGGATCGTCTTGAGATAGGCGGCGAGGTAGGCGGAGTCGCTGGCCAGACCTCGCAGCGGGGTGGCCGGGGCCGTCACCTTGTAGCCGTCCGCCTGAAGGCGCTTGACCACACCGTCCCAACCGGCGGAGTCCGCCCAGGCACCGTGGACCAGGACGACGGTCGGCCGGGGTTCGGCCGGCTTCTGCGCGGGAGCTGCGGTGGCCATGGGGGTCACCACCGCGGCTGTGCCGAGTGTGGCGGCCAGGGTGGCGAGAAGGGCGCGGCGCGAGCGCCTGGACGTACTGAACACGGAGTCCCTCCAAGGGATGTTCGGTGGTTGTGTGTCTGCGGTCGCATCGAGTCCCGCAGGGCCGGAGGCCATCCGGCCGGAAGGCGTACTTTTCGGGCGCTTCCATAACATTGATGAAATAGCCGGACGAAATGCGACTGAATATATCGAATTGTCACGAAGCACGCCCGATCCACGGAACGTTCGGTTCCCGTCACGCACGGGGCAATTCCGCCGCGGGGCAGGCCGAACGCCTGCGCGGGATCATCCGGGTGTCGCACTCGCCTTCGATCTGCCGTACAGCCCGGACGGGTGTGGTGTGGTGCTCCGCTGCGGCGTTCCGAAACGGACAACTGCCGTCTTGAGCGCGTGGCGGGCAGAGTTCAGGAGCGGGAGAGCGCCCAGTCGAGGGCGTAGTCGGCGATTTCCTGCCAGCCGTCCTGAACGGGCATCAAATGAGAGCGGCCGGGAAACACCTTCACCTCGGTGACGGTGCCCTGCGCCTTGTAGTGCTTGGCGTTGGACATCTGGACCTTCGGCGGCATGAGATGGTCGTGCTCACCGGAGAGGAACAGCAGGGGTGCCCGTTCGGCGTTGCGGAAATCCACATGGGTATCGGTGTGACCGGGGGCGAAGTTGGCCAGCGCGCTGCTCCAGACGATGCTGCCCGGCGCGGGGATGTGGTAGCGCTCATACGTGGCGCGGGCCAGTTCCTCGGGAAACGTGTTCGCGAAGGCGTAGCGCCATTGGTTTACGTCCAGTCCGACGGCGCGGTGCCGGTTGGCCGGGTTCTTCAGGACGGGGAAGAGGGACCGGATCTGGGGCAGAGGGACGACCGGGACGCCCTCCGTGGGCGCGGAGTTGATCACCACTCCGGCGGCGCCGAGGCCGCGGTCCAGAAGGATCTGGGTGAACGCGCCGCCGGCGGAGTGGCCCATCACGATGGGCGGCCGCTGCAACCCCGTGATCAGCTTCTCGAGGCCGGAGATGATGTCCGGTACGGTCACCGTCTCGATCGGGGTCGGGTCGGCGTTGAGAGCCTCGACCTCGACCTCGAATCCGGGGTACGGCGGTGCGATGACACGGAAGCCCCTGTTCTCGTAGTGGGCGATCCAACTCTCCCAGGACCGCGGCGTCACCCAGAAGCCGTGGACGAGGACGATGGTGTCGGGTTGCAACAGTGTGCTCCTTAGCGGATGGGCTGATGCCTGGTCTTGATCTGCCGCAGGACGGCGCGAAGTGCGTTTTCATAACCGGATGCGACGGGGAATGCGGTCGAAGATTCCCGTGCCGCCGAGGCCGGTTCCGAGTCGGCCCCAAGGCGGCGCGAAAGGGCCGAACCCAATTCGCTGCCGCGCGCGCCACGAGCCTCCATGACCTTCTGGTCCCGCGTGCCGATCTCGAATAGTCGACCGGGAAGGTCACGCGTATGTGACTCGGGCCATAGAAAATTGCCCCGGTGGCAAACCGCAGGCGCCGCGTCGCCGGGGACGCACAGGTGTGTGCCGTGGCTGGCCCCGGGCTGCGGGCTGCGGGCGGACCTGATCGACGGGGACGGTATTCGACTCGACTGCCCCGCTGTCACAAAACCGATCGTTATCCGGTCATTCGGCAAGGCACATCATTCGAGCCTCATACCACCGGCTTTCCCAGACTCCCGAGGAGAGCGCTCGATGACCGCAACCGGCCTCGTCGCGCCGAGCACGATGGCGCAGGCCAGCTGGACCAGAACCATGCCCCGGTCCCGCCAGCCCGGCCCGGTCCCCTTCGGCAGCGCGGCGCCCAGGGCCCGGGTCAGCCCGACACGGTCGGTGACCTTCCGCAGCAGCACCACGCCCGCGTGGCCGATCAGGTTCTTGCCGTTGGCCCGCACAGCAAGCCGGTAATCCCATTCGGTAGCCTGCACCTGTCGGGTGCCTCTTCTCCGCGACGGTTTTGATCTAGGAAATCCAGATCATCGCAGGTGGGAGGCGTCCTTCTTCTGTCGGGGCATCAGGTCAGAGCCGTAGCGGAACACACGAAGTCTATGGGCCGGGCGGCATGTTCGCCAGCGTCTGCGGTCTGCTGGAGCTGCCCGAAGCGTTCGTGCTGTGCGAGCGCATCGACAGCGACCCGTTGTGGCTTGCCGAGCTCTGGTCAAGCGCCGTCGGAGAGGACACCCCCCTGGAACGGCTCGAAGAGGCCTGGCTCTACGGCACAGGAGACAAAGAGCGAGGATGAACATGCCACGCCTGCCGGCCGGCGAGCCTTGGCCGCCGGTTGCTCACGGCTTGATACCTCAGGAGGCTGTCCGGATGACCGATACAGACCCGCAGACCGTCATCGCGCGCACCGTGTACGCCCTGATGCCGGGCGGGACCTATCCCCGACCCCTGCCTGCCGAGCTGGCTCCCTGGTACTGCGCCACCGGGGACGCCGGCCACTGCATCGCGGTGGTGGTCCAGAGCCTCGCGGGCCAGTAGATCGACCCGGACCACAACCTGATCGCACTCCCCGTCAAAACCGTCCTGCGCGTCGGGTGGAACATCCACGACGGATACGTACTCTGCGATATCCCCTACAGCGAGAGCGGCGCGCACGGCATCCACGACGACGACGACGACGAAGAATTCGACGGCCTGCACGACGACGACCTCTGACGTTCCCGGCCCGCCCTGCCCTGGTCTCACCCCCGGTTGGACGGCTCCCCACGTCAGCGAGCTGCCGCGGCCTTTCCGAGGCAGCTCAGCCCTTTGCCGCGATGGCTGCTCCGGCTGACGGTGGTAAGCCCCTTGCGGCGCGTGCCGCCGTCGAAGTGAACAATTTCCGGAGACTCGACTCCGATCTTGCTCGTGGGGTCGAACGCCAGGTAGAGGCCGATCGGCAGGAATATCAGGGACGCAGCGATCGCCAAGAGCACGAACAAGGGCTTCTCATTGGGATTGTCGCCGGCAAGGCCGACCATCCACAACGCGGCCGTCGATCCCACGATGAGCGCGGACACGATCGACGAACGAACCATCGGCCCCCGCCGCAGCCGCCGCGTCGTCTCCAGATCCTGGATGACGAACACGCCCTCGCGTCCGCACTGCCAGCACTCCACCGTCGCGCGTAACTCACCGCGCTCGGGGCGCCGTACCACGGTCGAGCTCTCCCGCGACTTGGTCCGGATCAACCCTGGTTCATGCTGCAGTTCCATCAGGTGCACCATAGTGAGCTTGATCCGCTCGGGCACGGTCCACGACACAAGCCCACCCCTTCCTGCGCCCCGGAAGCGAACAATCTAGCCCGGCCACGGCTCACTCAACAGCCTCTGTAATCAGCCGACTTCCTCAAGTCGCCGGGTACCTTGTTCAAGTTGACAGTGGACCCCACACACGCATCGATGTCCACCTCTTTTCAGGCGGACTTTGCCGGTGCGGGCGACTCTGCTGCGCAATTCGTTCAGGCGGAGAGTCGGTAGCTGAGCCGTTCGAGTCTGCCGCTGCGGCGGGTACGGCGTGAGGGGCGGTAGGGGTACTCGGGCAGGTCCGGGGCGGTTGTCCATCGACAAGATCATCGGTCAGCGGGCGACTTCGTGATTCGTGAGCACGAGCAGGGCCCTGACCAGGGTGGTCGCCCATGCCCGGGTCGGTGCGGACCTTGCCCAGCTTCACGATGCACACCACCCATTCGGTAGCCCGTACCTGTCGGGTGCCTCTTCTCCGCGACGGTTTTGATCTGGGAAATCCAGATCATTGCAGGTGGGAGGCGCCCTTCTTCTGTCGGGGCATCAGGTCACAGCCGTAGCTGAACACACGAGGTCGACGCAGCCGAACTCGACAGGCAGTTGAACGCCTCCGACATACCCGACACGGCAATCGCGCTGCTCGACGAGCGGGGAACGGTCGCCGCGTGGACACACACCGCGGAGCGGCTGGTCGGATACCGCGCCGGATACAGGCCGGCCAGGAACTGGCCTGCCTTGCCGTGCCGCTCCTCGCCGACCACGTCGCCGTGGACCTGGAACAGTCGAACAAGACCTCCCCCGCGCCCCCGGCCCCCGATCGGCGCGTCCCTGAGGCGCACCCACCGGCTTCGCGGGGACCGCCCGGGGCGTCCGACACGCCGCCGCGCAGACCGCGCCGCGCCCGCCCACGTCCACGTCCACGTCCACGTCCACGTCCACGTCCCGTCGAGCGTCAGGTGAAGTGGATGTCGCCGAGGTCGATCGACACCATGACCTCGTCGAGGAGAGGGCGACCGTCGACATCGCGGCGGTAGGCCCGGCGCTTGGTCGGCACGATGATGCCATCCGCCTCCACGCGGTCGTACACATACTGCGCGGCGGCGAATCCCCCCGCGACATCGACGTGGTAGTCGTGTCTGCGGAGCACATGATCGGGACCGAAGTAGAAGTCCTGGTGGGTGCTGTGGCTGGCGATCTCGGACGGGAAAGCGGCACGCAGCCCACGCCACAGTTCGTCACCCTCCTGCCACGGCTCGATCTCTGCGACGGCGAAGCCGGGCATGCTCAGCAGGAACGGCGTGGTGAGGTAGGTCCACAGCGCATAGCCATTGAAGTAGGCGCGATCCAGCGGGTCCCAAGGGGTGTTGAAAGTGTGGCCGCTGAAGGACGACCGCGGGTCCTCGCGAGCGGCCACCACCTGCCCGTCGAGCTTCTCGATGCGCACGCGTCCGGGCGTGAAGTCGGTCCTCTGGTCAGGGGCGCCGAACGGCCTGACCGAGGCATGCTCCTCGTGGAGCAGCACCGTCATCTCGCGCGGCTCGGGATCCTGCGGCTGGCCCTTGGCGACGAACATCTGTCCCCCGCTGACGAGAGTGGCTCGCACGCGGGTCAGATCACGCCAGCGCCTGTGCCCGCCGTGGGCTTCGATCGCCGCACTGAGCAGTTCGTTCACGTAGGACTCCTGCAGTCGGTCAGGGCCGGGGTTCAGCGGGTGGCCACCGCGCATACGTCATGGCGTGGACATCCGCCTGGAACTACCTTGACGCGGCGAACGCCATCCCGCCCGCGCCGCCACGGCTGAGGTGCACACCGAACGCCGACGTCGCCAGGCCCAGGACGGCGGCCACGCTCCAGACGATCCGGAAGTCGTGGAGTGAGGCCGCCCCGACATGGGAACCGACCACCGCGACCAGGACGGCGACGCCGACCGAGGTCGAGACCTGACGGACGGAGTTGACCAGCGCCGACCCGGTCGCAGCACGGTGACCCGGCACGGCGTGCACCCCGGCGGCCACCAAAGTGCCCAGCGCCAGCCCCACCCCCGCACCGGTCAGCAGCTGGCTCGGCAGCATGCCACGCCAGTAGTCGGGCGTGACGGACGCGAGGCACGCGAACCAGACCATGCCGCCGGCGAACAGCAACCCGCCCGCGGCGACCAGCGGACCGTGCCCGAAGCGCTGCGCGGCGCGGGCCGTCACAAGGGTGACGACCGGCACGAGGGCGGGACCGGGGACCAGGGCGAGACCGGTGTGCAGCGCGCTCCAGTGCCAGACCTCCTGGCACCACAGCACGTTCGACAGCAGCATGATCGCGAAGGCGACGCCGAAGACGAGGCTGCCCGCGTTCGCCGCTCCGAAGCGCGGCAGCCGCAGCAGGTCCAGCTCGAACAGCGGATGGGGATGCCGTAGCGACCTGAGGACGAACGCGGCGCCGCTGATCACGGCGACCGCCAGAAGCAGTACGGTCCTGCCGCTTGTCCAGCCCCAGTCGGGCGCCTGCACCAGCGCGCCGGACAGCGTCGTGACCGAGGAGATGACCAGTACGGCGCCGAGGAGGTCGGGCAGCGGTCCGGCCTCCCGGGCGGCCGGCTTGGGCAGGACCGACCGGCCGGCGACGAGCGCCGCGACGCCTATGGGCAGATTGACGGCGAAGACCCACCTCCAGTCCACCTCGGTCAGCAGGCCGCCGGCGACGGGCCCGGCAGCCGCGGCGAGTCCGCCGACCGCGGCCCAGCTCCGGGTGGCCTGGGTACGACGCTCGGCCGGCACCGTGGCCAGCAGCAGGGCCAGGGACGTCGGAATCTGGGCGGACGCCCCGACGGCCTGGACGACCCGCGCCACGATGAGGGTTCCCAGGTTCGGCGCCAGGGCACAGCCCAGCGACCCGAGGGTGAAGACGGCGATTCCGGTGAGGAAGACCGGCCGCTGGCCGACGCGGTCACCGGCACGCCCGGCCACCACCAGCAGCGCGGCGAAGGTGATCGCGTAGGCGTTCAGGACCCAGGACAGCGCACCGAGGCTCGCGCCCCCTCCGCCCGCGGAGAAGCTCTCCCCCATCGCCGGAAGCGCGACGTTGACGATGAGCAGATCCAGGTTGGTCATGAACACGGCCACCAGGACGACAGCGCCGGCCGCACGAGGGTGCTTTGAAAATCGAAGCATCGCATCCATGCCGCAAGCCAAGCACGCGATGGTTTGGAAATCAAACCTTCTCGGTGTGACAATGGGATCGTGACCACGCGCATCGATCCCCGGGACATGGCCGGCCGCCCCTGCTCTCTCGCCGCCGCCCTGCAGGTCATCGGCGACCGATGGGCCCTGCCGGCGATCCGCGAGATCATGCTCGGCAACCACCGGTTCCGGCAGATCGCCAGGAACACCGGCGCCCCCACGGACCGCCTGGCGGCGCGCCTGAAAGCACTCGTGGAAAACGGCATCCTCGAACGGCGTCCGCTGCCGGACGACGCACACCACAGCGGCTACTACCTGACAGAGGCCGGGCGCGACCTGGGGGGCATCACCCGCGAGCTCATCGGCTGGGGCGACCGCTGGGTCGTCACCACGCCGCCCAGCCGGATCCGCCACCGCGATCACGCACTCGTCACCCACACGGTCTGCGAGACCTGCGGTGAACAAGTCCACGGCGAGGACATCCACCGGGAGGAACTCACGCCCGGCTGGGACCAGTCCGGCCCCGTGCACTCCCCCTGAGCCGGTCGCGCCGGGAATTCGAGGCGGGCACGACACAGCCGTCCACGCGTACTCCGTGGCGGCAGGGCCGAAGCATCGACGTCTCGGCCGCCGAACGCGCTGCTTCCCCGCCCGCGTCCCTGTGGGGGCGGGCGAGGAAGGGGCTCGATCAGCGGACGGGCCCGCGGGTCGCGGGTCGCGGGTCGCGGGTCGCGGGTCGCGGGTCGCGTCGAAGATGGGGAGCGCATGAGCGGAGAGAGCGCTCAGGCTCCATCGCCGGCATGGCGGCAGCCGGCGGGTGCGGTCCGCCCGAGGTGCGCGACGCCGCGGGCGCTGTCGGCCCGGCCCTGCCTCAGCCGCACCAGAACCGGCACCGGCACCGGCAGGGCCGCCTCCTACCTGTCGTCGTCCGGGCCGTCTTCGAAGACGAGGAACGGCTTGGCGCCACGTGCGGGTGTTTCGGCGAGCGCGATGGCTTCGGTGAAGCGTTCGAGCGGGAACGGCCTGCTCTGGGGGATCGTCAGCACCCCATCAGCGACGAGAGTGCGCACCTCGGTCAGCGCCCGCAGCACATCCGCAGGTGAAGCGGTACCGAACCAGCGGTTCAGCCAGAAACCACGGACTGCTTTGGTCTCGTAGATGACCGAGCGTGCCGACAGCGGGATCGTCAGCGCCGCCGGGTCGGTCTGCCGATGGGTGGAGAGCGCGCCGTAGACCACGACCTCTCCTCCCGGAGCCAATGCCTGGGATACCTGGGCGCCTACCGGGCCTGCGACGCAGTCGATGGCCTTGCGCACGCCGCCCGGTCCCGCGATCTCGGCCACCCGCTGCAACAGATCCTCGTCCTCGGTGCAAATGACCTCGTCACCACCCAGGGCTTTGATCTCCTCGACGGCATCGCGCCGCCGCACGACATTGATCGTGCGAATACCCAGGTGCCCGGCCAGCTGAATGACGAGCCGGCCGACGGTGGAGCCCGCGGCCGTCTGCAACAACCATTCACCCGGCTGTACGTCGAGTTCCCGCGTCACGAGGAGCAGCGCGGTCAACGGATTGACGGCGAGTTGACAGGCTTCGGAGTCGCCGAGATGGTCCGGGACCGGCAGAAGCCTTCGCGTGTCCGCGACCAGGTATTCCTGCCACGTTCCGGCAACGTGGGGCCCGGGTACCGCCGGAATGGCGACATTCACCACGCGCTCACCGACCTTCAGCCCCTCGGTATCCGGACCCAGGGCCTCGATACGGCCCACGCATTCCATGTTTCCCCCGACCGCGGGAAACTCGGGGGAAAAGCCGTATCGGCCGCGCAGTACGTGCAGATCACTGGCGTGAATCGGTGTCGCCTTCACGCGGATCAACGCCTGACCGGCATTCGGCGCGGGAATCGGCCGGGATTCCAGCCGCAGGACATCGGCCGGCTCGCCGGCCTTTCCGGCTACGAGCGCGCGCATGGATCGAGACATGAGCGACCTTCCACTTCTCGGCGCCCGGCGGACTCGGCGGGCGTTTCGGAAAACGATGTGTCGGCACTTTCCCGGCGCCCCACCGGGTTCCGGACCTTTCTTCCCGGTGGAACCGGCCTGTGCGCTGAGCGTCGTCGGCGTCGCACCTCTCTGTGCCTTCGCCGACTCGCCCAGAATGATCATGTGAGCGTGCCGGGCGCGTGCGGCCGACCGAGGTCCGCGATCGGACCGCTCGCCGCAACACGCCACTCTGATTCAGATTATGAACCCGTCATTTCCTGATCGCCACGCCCGACGAGCCGGGGAAGAATTCCCAGCAGAAATTGGCGGGACTCCCCTTAGCGGCGGTCGACGTCCGCCGGGTCGGCACAGTACTTCGCGTACTCCGTCCCGGCGAAATGCTCGCCCAGTTTCCGGGAGAAATACTGGAGCATCGGCAGCGGACGGTGGTTCATCACGAGGTGCTGCGTCTTCCCCTCGTCGTTCATATAGACGACGGCGATATTGGCGATCGGCCTGCCGTCCACCGTCGCCGCGTAATCCTCGACGAATCCGTTCTCTCCGTACTTGCCGATGTAGATGAAGTCCTGGAATTCGTACAGAGTGCGGGCGTAGGACAGGACCGCGAGAACGTCCTTGGCTCCGTGGATGGTCCCGTTGAAGACTCCCGCCTCCAGCGTCACATCGTCGGCGAGATTGTCCAGCCAAGGCGGGTAGTAATCCTTGCGCTGCCGCGCCGGGTCGCCGCTGCCCAGGTATGTCGGTGGCGTCTTGTAGGTCATCTTCAGCCTCCTGTATCGGTTGAACTTCCAACAGAGTCACCCGGCGCAACAGGTGCGGTCCAACGAAAGTCGGAGACTGCCGCCATCTCGTCGAGAGATACCTGGGGGCTCGCGGAGGGATACTCGGAGGGTGGAACTGCGCCAGCTCGAGTACTTCGTGGCCGTCGCCGAGGAAGCCAACTTCACCCGCGCCGCCGCACGGCTGCACGTCGTCCAGTCCGCGGTCTCCACCACCATCAAGAACCTCGAGCGAGAGCTCCGCACGCCGCTGCTGGAACGCACCCCCAAACGCGTGCTGCTCACCGATGCCGGTGCCGCCCTGCTACCGCGCGCCCACGCCGCTCTCGACGCCGCCCGGGAGGCCGCGGACGCGGTGGGCGAGGTCCGCGGCGGACTGCGCGGCACACTGCGACTGGGCGCGATCGCCACGGTCGGGCTCATCGACCTTCCCGTGTTCCTCGGTGAATTCCACCGGCGTCATCCCGGCGTGTTCCTGCAGACCAGCGCCGCCCCCTCCGGCTCCCAGGGCCTGATAGAGGCCCTTCTCGAACGACGGCTCGACCTCGCCTTCGTCTCGGGGCCCGGACCGTACCCGACAGGCGTCACGCTGGCGGCTCTCGCCACTTCGGTGCTCGACCTCGTCGTGCCGGCCGCCCATCCGCTCGCGAAGCGCCGCACCGTGTCGATCACCGAACTGGCCGGCCTGGACTTCGTCGACTTCCCCGAGGGCTACAGCAACCGGACCGTCGCCGACCGCGCCTTCGCCACTGCCTCCGTCCCCCACCGTGTCGCCATCGAGATCACCGACCTCACCACCGGCATGGCCTACGTCCGGAACGGACTGGGCGTGGCCCTGCTGCCACGGGTCGCCCTCGGCACGGGACAGGGCGTCGCCACTCTGACCGTCCACGACGCCGACCTGGAATGGAGGTTCTCCCTTGCCGCTCCCTCCGAGCGCCCGCCCGGTGCCGCGGCCCGCGCCATGATCGCGATGGCGCGGGAGTTCTTCCGTCAAGGGTGAGCATCGCCTGGACAGGCATGGTCACCTCGCCCGTCGGCGCACTCACCGCTCGACGTGGTCGACCGTTCGGGGCGGGGGCAAGGTGGCCTGTCCCAGGGCGCTCTGATGGCGCTCCCGCGATCTGAGGTAGTGCCGGGTTTGACCAGTGGCGGCGACACGGTTTCGCGTCGACGTCGTCGTCCGGTTTCCGCGGGCGCCATGCACGCCGTACCGCTGGGGCGGGCGAAAGTCGCGTGACCCTGCCCATGGCACCGCCGACACTGACGCCATGACCGCTTCTGCACCGCCTCCACTGCTTCGACCGCGCGCCCTGAAGCCCGGAGACCTCGTTGTCATCGCAGCGCTGTCCGCTCCGCTGCCAGCCGCTTACGAGCCCAACGTCGAACAGGCGGTGGTGGTGCTCGAGCGGATGGGATTCCGCGTGCGTCTTGCCCCGCTACTCGAACCAGGCCGTGGCCATTGGTGGAGCGCGGCCACACCGGCGGACATCGCCGGGGAACTCAATGGTCTTCTACGTGACCCTGAGGTGCGCGCGATCGTCGCGAGTGACGGCGGCCAGACGGCGCTCGGCTACCTCGACCTGATCGACGTCGAGGCGATCAGGGCCGACCCCAAGCCGATCCTCGGCTACAGCGACATCTCGCTGCTGCACCTGGTGCTCTACGCGCGCACGGGTCTGGTCGGGTTCCATGCCGACATGGCCGTCCCCGGCTTCGGCGGGCACTGGCAGTCAGCGCCCGTGGCGCGCCAAGCGGAACTCGAGAAGTTCTACTCCAGGTTGCTGACCGGTACCGAGGCGATCGGTGCGCTGCCCGCGAGCCCGTCGTGGGAGTGTTGGCGTCCTGGTCGTGTCGAAGGCCGGCTGATCGGCGGGGTGATCAATCGCATCGTGCTGGCGCAGGCGACGCGTTTCGCGCTGCCGCTCGAATGGTTCGACGGTGCGGTGCTGTTCTGGGAGGAGATGGGCGGCCTGGCATCGTACGTGTGGAGCTATCTGCAGGTGATGCGGCACTGCGGCATCCTCGATCGGATCTCCGGCATGGTCGTGGGCGTTCCGCACGAGATCAGCGGACTCGAACCCGGCGCGTCCCCGACCCTGCCCGAGATCGTCCTCGACGTCCTCGGCGACCGTGACATCCCGGTCCTGGGCAACGTGGAGTTCGGGCATGCCGGCCCGAATCTGCCGATGCCGGTCGGCATCCGCGTCGGCCTCGACGCCCAGCAGCGGACGTTGTCGCTGCTCGAACCGGCGGTATGCCGCACGCGATGACGTGACCGTTCAGCCGAGCACCGCGGATCGGTGAGCCGACGCCTCCCGGCAGCACCCCACGGGACCCACTGGGCATAGACCTGCGGGTCACCGGCCGTTCTCACTCGCATCCGGCACAGTCGCTCCTCGGCCCGGACGCGCGGCCGGGGCAGGCGAAGCCGACCGGATTCGAACCGACGTCCTCGCGATTTTGGAGACCGCGCGCGACTACCTCTGCGCTACGGCTTCGCCCGCCCGCGATCCTAGCCCGTCGCACTTCACGTCAGATCCCAGTTTGCGAAGGCAGCCGGGCAACCAACCGAACCCCCATCAGGGGAGCGGGCCGTACTCCGCGGCCCGCCTCTCGATCCGCGACTCTGCCGACCCGGTCGACGACGGTCGCGCCAGTCGCCTCCGGACCACACAGCGGCGGTGCGAGACGGGGATGGTCGCCGAGGTCGCCGCACTTCGGTGCCGCACCGAGTTGCATCGGTGGACGGGCGTCGATTCACCCGGGTCGTGATGGTGACCTGGCGCATGCTCCGAGCGCGAACGACGCCCGCTCCCGCCACTCCACGCCGTCGTACACGATGAGTTCAACCGACGCGACGTGAGACGTGAACGGGAGCATGGCCGAGAGGTCCGCCTCGATCTCCGCCAGGACCGCGTCTTCCGGGCTTTGAGCGATGGTCAGGTGCGGCACGACCTCGGCGAACCGACCGCCGTACGGCGGGACCTCAGGCCAACGATCAGCGATCGCCTCCGTGAGCCGCCGCAACGGCGCGTCAGGCTCGGGAACGAGATACAGCACTTCAGGGAACCGTCCACACCTCTCGAACCGCAGGTCAAAGGCCTGGTGACCGCCCAACACGTCCGCGAGAGCGGAGTGGACGAGCGCCTCCATCCGGCTCTCGTCAAGGAACGGGAAGAGCACGGTGACGTGGGCTGGAACCCCGGCCTGCGCCGAGGGGTCGAGCCGTTCACGCCACCGGCGGACGGCCGGCTCTGCCTCCGGGATCCGGACGATGAGCCCCGTCTGGCCTGCCTGGAACGTACTGGTGCTGTCATCTGCCATGACACCGCATGGTGTCACCCCCGCCGCAGACGGCACGGTGCGTCGCCCGCGACGGTCGCGACGACCACGTCGACGAGGCCGGACCGTCAGTCCCGTCACGAGTGCCCGGGTCAGCGAAGGTGCAGCCCGCCCGGAAGCTCCTCCTCGATGATCTCGACCAGCCAGTCGAAGGTGGTCGGGCCGCGTCCGGCGCGTGCCTCCGCCAGCCTGACGCCCATGCCGGCCCGGTGCGTCGGATGACATCGGGCGAGCGTCAGCTCGAGCTGGCGAGCCGTCTCGGCATGTCCGAGATTTCGTCGGGAGACTTGGTGATCACGCCATTCGATCACGAAGTCACCGTCATCCGGCGTACCGAAGCCACCGCGGAGGCAGTCCGTGAAAGCATCGAGGTTCCGGCCGAAGTAACCCCCGCAGCCGATGGTCTCGCCGGCGACACGCCAGAGCTCCTCCAGGGTCGTGATCCGGCTTCCGTCCAACACATATCTCACCGTCACAGCCCGCAGGTCACGTCCGACCCGGCGGCCTGCGCATCGCAAGGTGAACCGCCCCACGGCGTCACGACCGGGCCGCACACTCCAGAACGCGGCCGTCGACGGTCCCGATGAGCACGTGTCCTTGGGGCGCCACGGCAAGAGAGAGTGCGACGCATGGCCTTCCCGCGGGCATGGGAGCCCACCCTGCTCCCGCGCCCATCCGGCACCCATGGTCGGACGCGGTCGGGGCGTGTGCTCGAACGCCGGCCGAAGATGATCGAGGGCCGAGCGACGGCAGGCGGCGTGTACCCATCACACCTGGCCGGTCATCGCCCCGCATCCCAATCCGAACCGGGTGTACGGGCCGTGCGCCCATCCGGGCACTTGCCGGTGGACGCCGAGAGGCGAAGCGGGGCCGCTCCCTGGTGAAGAGAACGACCCCGCTCGAGACGGTGCGTACCGCACCTCCAGGCCGAAGATCAGCCGCGGACGATGTTCTCCGCCTGCGGACCCTTCTGCCCCTGCGTCACGTCGAAGGTGACGTGCTCGCCTTCCTGGAGCTCGCGGTAGCCGTTGCCGGCGATGTTGGAGTAGTGCGCGAACACGTCCGGCCCACCCCCGTCCTGCTCAATGAAGCCGAAGCCCTTCTCCGCGTTGAACCACTTCACGACGCCAGATGCCACTGTGTTCGTCCCTCATATGCTGCTGCGACGGCGCACCTCGTGGTGCGCCGGCGGAACCCGTATCCGGGTCCATGCCCTTGCTTACCGGATGTCCCGGTCCCCGCGCCAGCCAATGCGTCCGCTTTGACGCATGTGTCTCGTTCAGGTGGCCCGTCTTGACGTCCAAGAGGCTCCTTTCCGCCCTTGCACGCGCCGCGACCGGGTCCGCGGGGATGCCGAGGGCCCAGGACGGCTTCGGCACGGATCGGCGATCAATCGCCACGGAGAGCTGCCGGAGGGGACGACCCCGGACCGCGAGTACGCCGTCGTCCCGGCCGGTCCGGAAGGGCCTCGCCGGGGCCGCGGGCGAGCGCCGACCCGTGCGGCACCGCGGACTCGCCCGGAACATCGGACCAGGCGGGTAAACTCGCGGAGAAGTGCGATCCCGCGGACGTCGGCACCCGGCGTCGGCACGCACGACGCAGCTCGACCCCACGCCGTACGGACGGGACCACCCGTTGTCGGTCACCGTCTTGTCTTCGGCTCGTTCTGGCGACTCCCCGGCCGCGCATTCCACCGGGAATTCCCTCGATGCGTGCCCGTCGAGGAAGGTTCGCCCATGAACCGTTCGCCCCGGAACGACCACCACTCCGGCTCGGGCGGCCGTTCCCGCCCGCGGAGTCCCGGCCGATCCGGCGGCCAGGGACGCCTCGCCGCCCCGCAGGACGAATTCGCGGCACCCGAGACGGTGACCCCGGCCCTGCCTCCGATGACGGCGTTCACGGAGCTCCCGCTCCCTCCGGCCCTGCTCAAGACCCTGGCCGACCTCGGCGTGAGCGAACCGTTCCCCATCCAGGCCGCCACCCTGCCGGACGCGCTGGCCGGCCGGGACGTGCTCGGCCGGGGACGCACCGGCTCCGGCAAGACCCTGGCCTTCGGCCTGCCGCTGCTGGCCCGCACGGCCGGGGCGCGGGCCGAGCCCAAGCGGCCCCGGGCACTGGTCCTGGTGCCCACCCGTGAACTGGCGCAGCAGGTCACGGAAGCCCTCACCCCCTACGCCCAGGCGCTGGGCCTCAGGCTCGCCACCGTCGTCGGCGGCCTCTCGATCGGCCGGCAGGTCGGAGCGATCCGGGCGGGGGCCGAGGTCGTCGTCGCCACGCCCGGACGTCTGAGCGACCTCGTCGCGCGCCGTGACTGCCACCTGGGCGATGTCCGGATCACGGTCCTGGACGAGGCGGACCAGATGGCCGACATGGGGTTCATGCCGCAGGTCACCGAGCTGCTGGACCAGGTGCGGGCCGGCGGCCAGCGGATGCTCTTCTCCGCCACCCTCGACAACAACATCGACCTCCTGGTCGACCGCTACCTGACCGACCCGGTGGTCCACTCGGTCGACCCCTCGGCCGCGACCGTCGTCGCCATGGAACACCACGTGCTGTACGTCCACGCCGCCGACAAGCACGCCGTCGCCACCGAGATCGCCGCCCGCGACGGCCGGGTGATCATGTTCCTGGACACCAAGCACGCCGTCGACCAGTTCACCCGGCACCTTGAGGGCTCCGGGATCCCGGCGGCGGGCCTGCACAGCGGGAAGTCCCAGCCGCAGCGCACGCGGGCCCTCGCCCGGTTCAAGACCGGCGAGTTGACGACCTTGGTGGCCACCAACGTCGCCGCCCGCGGCATTCACATCGACGACCTGGACCTCGTGGTCAACGTCGATCCCCCCGGCGACTCCAAGGACTACCTCCACCGCGGCGGGCGGACCGCGCGGGCCGGCAAGGCCGGCCGGGTCGTGACCCTCGTCACCACTCACCAGCGCCGCGACGTGACCAGGCTCATGTCCGACGCGGGCATCCGGCCCGTGATCACCCAGGTGCGTTCCGGCGAGGCGGCGCTGAGCCGGATCACCGGGGCCCAGGCCCCGTCCGGCGTCCCCGTCGCCGGCGCGCCGGCCGCGAACGCGCGGCCACGCGGTGGTGCCCCGTTCCGCGGCCTGGGCACGCGCCCCGGCCGGGAGTCGCGCAAGGCGGCCGAGGCCCGCCAGATGGCGGCGGCCCGCGAGGCCGCCCGCATCCGCCGGGGCAACTGATCGCACGCGTGGCGCCGCTCCTCTCGTCGGGCTCAGCGACCGTCCGGAGAGCACGGCAGCGGCCCGGAAGGTCCGCGGCCGCGCCCCAACGGTGCGGCGACGACGAATCCTGATCGTCTTGGCCGCTGGTGCCGCGTGGGACGCGAAGTCGACGATCCCCCACACCTTGGCGAGGGACGCTGACGGTGCCCGGTTGCGGGAAGCCCTCGCGCCGCTGCCCCTCGTCGGCGAGAACGCGGCGTAGCGACCTCACGGGCAGGCGTCGATCCGCAGAGTCGGCTGGCCGCGCCGCGGACAAGGGGGTTCTCTCCGCGCAACCGGGGTGGCCCGCTGTCGGAACGCCCGGGCTTCCGTCCGGTTCGAGTCCCTGCCGCGCGGGCCGGGCCGACTCCGACGATCCGGTCCGTTCTCGACCACGTGTGCGCATTCGGCCGGCCTTTCGGTCCGCCGTTTTGAGCCAAACACCTCGGCCCCGAACCGTGGATGGTGTGTGCATGCCAAGCTGGCCCCATCCGGCGGCCGTTGTGACTCCGACGCATCAGGCGGAGCCGGCCGCAGCATCAGGGGGACATCTTGATCAGAGTGCGAATGGCCGCGATCGTGGCGGCTCTCACCATGGCGTTATCGGTGCCGGCGGCCTACGCCGGTACCCAAGTACGAGGCGAGGAGCCGACCGCGGCCGCCGCCTCCGCCCACGACGAAGCGGTGTACGTCGTCCAGCAGAAGGCTGACGGTACGACGTACACCCAGGTGTACACACCCGCCGCAGGAGTGACGCCCGACGCCCTGCGAGCCTCACTGCGCGCCCAGGGCGTCAAGGGGGTTCTGAACGGGGCACCGACCGCCCGGGCCGATGTGGGCATCATGGCTTGCGCACCCTATGTCGGTACGGCGGCCGCGTGGTGCGGGCACAAGTGGGCCTACGGTCCGTTCAACGACCCGCAGGTCTACTTCCTGGACCACTCCGGCGACTCGTGGCCGGTCTCGGACGCCCGCGTCGACTGGTACCAGGCTCCCGGAATCGATGCCTACTACCGCTGGTACACGGCAGGATGCCCCGGTGGCGGGCGGCACTGCGTCAACGTGTACAGCGGCAGCTACGGGACGGCGTGGTACGGCCGCACCTCGGCGTCCACCACATCTGACGGCTACTTCGTGGACGGCTCGGTCAAGGTCGAACTCAACGATCAGGTCACGCCCAACACCTATGCGGCCAGGCGCAGCGTGGCCTGCCACGAGATGGGGCACGCTCTCGGCCTCGACCACAACGGGTCCACCAACAGCTGCCTGTCCGTCCCCGAGTTCCCCCAGCATCCGTCGTCCGACGACTTCGCCGTACTCAACCAGCTGTACCCCAAGGCCGGAACCTGAGTGGGCACGACGTGGAGCCTGAACACGTCCGGTCGGCAGGAGGGCCCACCGCCTTCCCGTCAGGCGGCCGCAGCGGCACCACACGTCGAACGCACGGCATCAGGACGGCGCTGAAGGCGCCGTCGCCGTAGCCGAACGAAGCCGGACTCGGCCCTGGCGTTCCTCCCAGCCAGGGCCGGCCGGTCACCTCACCCCGTCGCACCGCGCCGACACCACGGGTTCCCGGAGAGCGATGTCACACGCCTCGGCTCTCACCCGTAGAGCGTTCGCGGCGATCAAGCCGCTTCTCCTCCAGTCACCGGCCATGGAGCCCTTCCCCTCCTCCGCGCCGCCACAGACCCCCACGTCACGGGAGGGGAGTACTACGGCCCCCGGGGCTTCCAACAGAGCAGGGGTTACCCCACCACCGTCCGCTCGAGCGCCCAGTCCCACGACACGTCGTTCCAAGGCCGGCTGTGGACGCTCTCCGAGCAACTGACCGACGTCACCTACCCCTCCCGATGAAGACCGCCCCAACCGCCCCCGAACGCCACACCGTCGCTACACCCAGTCGTCAAGGTGTTGCAGGATCCGATCGAGTCATTCCGCCACGATGAGACCCCTCCGGATTCACGACACTCTGATCCGCGGTGGTCTCAGTCGGCACGGCCGGAGGAAGCGTCCTGCCAGCCGGGCAAGGT
Organism: Streptomyces sp. NPDC026673; assembly: GCF_040638135.1. Lineage (NCBI taxonomy): Bacteria > Bacillati > Actinomycetota > Actinomycetes > Kitasatosporales > Streptomycetaceae > Streptomyces > Streptomyces sp. NPDC026673. The sequence continues at coordinate 217,933 of NZ_JBEZXR010000003.1, forward strand.
CAGCTCGTCGTCGCGAATCGCCCATGCCGGCTGCTGTCCGGACGGCGGTCCGGTAAGCACCCGCAACTCCTGAGGACGGTAGTCATCGCGCGCGTCCTCGACACCGAAGCCCGCCGAGGCCAGCACCGCGGCCATCGCCTGCATCATCGCGGCCCCGACCGCACTGGAGTGCCGCAGGATCGGCGCGTCCAACTGCTTCAGCCTGAACGCGCGACTGGCACAGTCCCGCACGCGCGGGCTTGCGTGCCAGCCCACGAACACGCCGCCCGCCGCGTCGGCTCCGCCGTCGACCTCCACCTGGGCGCCACCCGCCAATACCGGGGACATCCCCGGGGCGAGCACGGGCAGGCCCGCGGCCGCCAACTCGTTGCGGACCTCCAAGGCGAGTGCCTCCAAGGCCGACAATTCCTCAGCGCTCACTCGTTCGAACATTTGGCCACTTTAAGGGTTGTCCTGTAAACGATCTTTGAGTCGCCGGGGCAGGGCTGGTCGCGGTGCGGTCCGCCCGCCTATCCGGCGAGGAAGAGGTGGTACATGCGGGCGATGCCGACCATGGCGTGGTGGACCCCGTCGCCTGGGTCAGCTGGCGCATCGTCAAGTTCATGCGCCAGTACCCCGCAACCAGCAGAACCGGTCCCCCAGCGGGAGGCTCCACGGCCGACCCTTGCCCCCGCGTCCGCGCCCTCGCGCCGCAGTACGGTCGCCGGCCTGCCGAACAGGCGAGGGCTCAGCCCGGTGAACGAGGCTGGCCAGGACGGCTCCGACGCCGTGATCCCACCAGCCACTGCAAGATCGCCTCATGTGCCGGTGCGCCTGCCGGAGAGCCAGGGTGCTCGTTCTGTACGGTCGGCGCCGGCATCACCGTCCACCACGTAGGTCAGCGCCTCCGCGAAGGTCGACCCCAAGGTCCAGAGAACGCCCGGCCCGACGGCGATGACGCGCCCGCTGGTCGCGATGTACGACCTGTACTGGACCGACCACATACCCAGAGGGCTGTAGTTCTCCGCGTAGCGGTGCCTCAGCCTGGACGCCTCCGCAGCGGCGTCGACGCAGGCGTCAACGGGGTCTATGTGCAGTGACGAGCCAGGGACGCGGGTGGGGGAGCTGTCGATGGTCAGCTCGCCGAACTCGGCCCAGACCCCGATCGCCGTGTCATTGAGCTCGAACCCAGCAGCTGTCAGTTGCCGTGTCCAGTCCCCGGTGGCGATCCTGCGACCTGCCGTCCACCCGGCAACGCCAAGCGCGTCCAGCACCGACGGACCACAGCCCGTCAACGACTCACCGATGTGTTCTATGCGCCCTCCCCAGCCTCTCGGATGTCTGTTGCCCGAAGTCTGCCGCAAATCCGGACCAGCAGACAGGGCAACCGGCCGCGGAAGGTCCGGAGATCGTGCACGGGACAGCCCTCAGCCAATCGCAGAGGAGGAATTCTCGATCGCTGGCACCGGAACCTCCGCCCCCACTCCCGTAGTCGGATCAACCCACCTACGCCCACACGCACCTCGACGACCACACGCGGGCACCACACCGGTAAATCGCCGCCCACTCCCCTCCGGATGGCGTAAGCTGGATTCACCGACGCGGGGTGGAGCAGCTCGGTAGCTCGCTGGGCTCATAACCCAGAGGTCGCGTGGTTCAAATCCCGCCCCCGCTACGAATACCGGCCCCTCCCACACCACGTGGAAGGGGCCGGAGCCGTTTGCACCACCCACCCACGCCCTCGTTCGCCGGGGCACCCGGCACACCGTGCGCGGCCGCACTCCCCCTCAAGCCGCAGCTCAAAAACTCCTGACGGCCACGCCGGTTCAAGCCGCAACCCAGCAGGACCCGTTGACGGCGCTGAGTGGCCGTTGGCCGCAGTGGCTTGCCGACCCAGCGGCCAAGTCCCCCGATCCGCATGCCACTCATCGACTCATCGGTCACTGGTGCGCTTGCGCCCGGACCGCCGGACGGACAGGGTTCATAGCCGCGTTGAGCTGCCGCATCGGTGACCTGGGACGTCGGGCGGGAGCAGAGCCCTCCTGGCGTCGGCCCGCGCGATATTCCGACGTCGGCTCCGTAGGTCCGGTGGCGGGCGGACGGCGAGGCCGGGAGACGGCAAGTATCGCAACTATGATAGTTCGGGTAGTGTGGGGGCATGGAGACGAGGACATACACGACAATCGACCTCCGCAAGGCCATGGGCGAGATCCTCGACCGCACACGGATCGCGGGTGAGGCGGCCGCGATCACCCGCAAGGGCAAGACCCTCGCCTACCTGGTGCCCGCCGAGTGGTTCGAGGAGCATCAACAACGGGCCGGGCAGCAGTCGGCCTCCGGTGTCGGCCAGGACGCGGCCTAAGGCGCCGGGCGGGAAGACCAGGAGCCCTCACACCATGACTGCCCAGCCCGTACATTTCGACGGACCCGAGGGAGAAAAGCCCAAGGTGCCGCCGATGCCCGAACAAACACCACAGGCCCTGCGTCTGGCCATCCAGGAACACGCCCCGCACCTCCTGCCGGATTTCGAGGCCCACTGGCGTCGGGCGATCGGGGACGCCTTCAACCTCACCCCTGTGCCCGCGTTCATGCGCCTGTGGTGGACCCAGTACGCCATCGCGCGCGACCCCCGCCTCGCAGCACACCTTCACGACCTCGAAGCCCGCGCTGCGAAGTCCGAGAACCCCGAGGAGTCGGCCAGGCTCCTTGCGGAGTACAGCCGCCTGCGGCACGAAGCAGCCAGTGTGAAGCCCGGCCAGTGACGGACGACCTCCCCCAGCCGCCCTGGCAGATGGACTGGACGGCAGAGGCGCGTCAGGACTTCGACGCCATGCCCGCCGATGCCAAACAGCTCATCATGGCCGCGCGCGCAGAACTGATCACCGCCTCGGACCCGTACTACCGTGGCATCGACACCGAGGCGTCCCTGCCGCACTGGATCACCGTTCGCCCCCTGACCTCCACCAGCCCCGGCGGACCCCACATCGCCGATCTCGCCGGTGGGCGCGGATGGCTCATCTTCACCTTCATCCGCCGCCACGCCGAACCCCAGATCATCGTCACCGACGCCTTCTGGGCCTGACCGGCCGAGGGCTGACCACGCCGCCCCCGCGAAGCCCCTGGACACTCATCCTGCACGCACGGCCGTGGCAGGCACACCGGCCCTGCACTGCGCTCACCGCTCGCGAACCGGCCACACCAATGGAGCGCTTCGAGGCGAGCACGTTGTCGGCGCTCAACCCGATCGCCTTCATAGACCGGCGGACGTCGGCCCTGCGGCAGGCATCTTGGAGGGCCAGGCTGCCGCGGCACCTCCCGGTGGCGGCCATGCCATCCGCGACGAGTCCGCCCCAGCGGATGCTGATCCATCGGCAGCGGGCGGGTCTTGATCACGGACCCGTAAAGTGCGCGGCTCGCACGGACTCCGTAGTCGAGAGTGAGGATCATGGAGTGGACACCGCCGATCGAGATCAGGGTGCACAACCCGAGACTCATCACAGCGATCACGACAGCCGCGTTACTTGCGGTCACCGGGTGCAGTGGCGACGGCAACGCAGGGAAGGCAGCCGCCACCCCGGCGCCGCCTTCAACAACCGTCCCCGCCATCAACGGTGCCGCCCAAGGGACCGCCGAGGACACCGCTGCGCTGGAGAAGGCCGTCCGGACTTACACCACCGCATACTTTGCGCCGGACGTCGATGGAGGCTGGGCCATGTGGTCCACACGATGCCGCAAGACGGACAGCAAAGAGGGCTTCGCCGACACGCTGGAACGAGCGGAGTCGATGAACTTCGACCATGTGCGCTACACCGTCGAGCGATTCTCAGTCGATCGCCTGTCAGGAGACATCGCTGTCGTCACCTACGGTGTGGGCGAGGACCCGAGATATGACCTGACCCAACAGTGGGCCCGCGAGGACGGCGAATGGCGGTACGACCAGTGTGAGCCCCTCGATTAGATTCCGCGGTGCAGTGCCCGCACCGACCGACGGACCGTGATCGCATACGACGTCGCCGACCATGCAGCGGTCGGCAGGAACCGCGTACTCACGCCTCTCGGTCCGTGGCCGGGCGGCCGCCCGGGGTTGGCGATCAGGGGTTGTCACATCAGGGAGACGACGCCCGGGTCCGACCAGCGCCAGTAGCCGGAAGCCTTGACGTCTCGGCATCCGCCGGCGAGGGTCGTGGCCTCCATGAATGACTCGCCACCCCTGCCGCGAGGGGTGGGGGTTGCGAGCAGCAGGGTCACGGTGATGGCCGCGCTTCGTGCGCGACAACCTCCCATACGGTGCGGCCAACTGGGGTGAGCACCGTGGTGAATCCGGGGATCCGGACGTTGCCGGGGCCGAGATGTCATGGGAATTGTTGGAGGCATCGCGGGGCGCCCGCAGCCAAGCGTGAGAGTTCATGTGACCCAAACGCCGTGGGCAGCGGGCCCGGTTGTCGACAGGGGCGGTGCCGCCGTGGGTCGTCGGGCCTACGGATGCTCCAGGGACCGGCCCCGTTGCCCGTGAGATCCGCCACCCGACGCCGAGCAGGCCGCCACAGCGCCATGGGGCACCGCCCTGGGCGGCTCCGGCCCAGCCTCCCGCAACCTGGCTAATTGCAAAATTCTTCAATTCCATACATGCTGATGTTGCCGTGCCTGCACTCAGCCTGGGCACACGCGCCCTGCCCGGCATGCGGCCGGGGGAATCCGGAGACGTGACTGAGGTGTCGGTGCCGCTGCAACAGACCAGGATGCGCTCGGGCCATGTGACCGGAACGGCAGCAGGGCCCTGGGCTCCGGTGTTGCCGTGGCCGCACACAGCGCACGGGTGCCATCAGCCTGCGCGGGCCCGGATCCGGCCGCCGGTGCTGTCACGGCGACTCGGTGCCGCACGCTCCTCCGGCGTCGTACCCGTCCGGCGCGTGATCACCGGACTGCCGAGTGGGGCACGCCAGGTCTCGTCGGCGGTGGTTGCCGGGCAGCACGGTCGGCCGGCGCGGAATGCCGCCGGGCTCGGCGTCCGGTGAGCGGTCCGCTGAACCGGGGCTGGGCGCGGGTGCGTGGGCTGCTGCCCGTGCGCGCCGATCTTGAGGCGATGCGCCGCCAACCGCGCCGGGATCTGCTGGCCGGACTGACCGTGGCGGTCGTGGCACTGCCGCTCGCGCTGGGTTTCGGGGTGTCGTCCGGCCTGGGTGCCGAGGCCGGGCTGGCCACCGCGGTGGTGGCGGGTGCGCTGGCCGCGCTGTTCGGCGGATCGAATCTGCAGGTGTCCGGGCCGACCGGGGCGATGACCGTCGTGCTGGTGCCGATCGTCGCCAGGTACGGGACGGGCGGGGTGCTGACCGTCGGGCTGATGGCCGGTGTACTGCTCATCGGACTCGCCCTGCTCCGGGCCGGGCGGTACATGCGGTACGTGCCGGCTCCGGTGGTGGAGGGGTTCACTCTGGGGATCGCCTGCGTCATCGGCCTGCAGCAGGTTCCCGCCGCGCTGGGGGTGCCCGACCCGGACGGTGAGAAGGTCCTCGTCGTGGCGTTCCGGGCCGCGCGGGAGTTTGTGGCGCACCCGAACTGGGCTGCCCTGGCGGTATCCGCGGGAGTGGCCGCGGTCATGCTGGCGGGAGCGCGGTGGCGCCCTTCCGTGCCCTTCTCGCTGCTCGCGGTCGCCGGCGCCACGATCGTGGCCGAAGCGGCGCACGTGGGCCTGGCCCGAATCGGGCACCTGCCGGCCGGGCTGCCCGCGCCCTCGCTGGGCTTCCTGGAGGTCTCCGCGGTCTCCTCACTACTGGCTCCGGCGGTGGCCGTTGCCGCCCTGGCGGCGCTGGAATCGCTGCTGTCTGCCACCGTCGCCGACGGCATGACGGTGGGGCAGCGCCACGACCCGGACCGGGAGTTGTTCGGGCAGGGCATCGCGAATCTCGCCGTCCCGCTGTTCGGTGGCGTGCCGGCGACCGCGGCGATCGCCCGTACGGCGGTCAACGTCCGTACCGGCGCGGGATCGCGGCTGGCCGCCTTGACCCACGCGGCCGTCCTGGCGGTCATCGTCTTCCTCGCAGCCCCCTTGGTGGCCAGGATTCCGCTGGCGGCACTGGCGGGTGTGCTGCTGGCCACGGCGATCCGCATGGTCGAAGTCGGGTCCCTGCGGGCGATGGCCCGCGCCACCCGTGCGGACGGCCTGGTGCTGGTGTTGACGGCGGTCGCGACACTGGTGCTGGATCTGGTGTACGCGGTCATCATCGGTCTGGTCGTGGCCGGAGCCCTGGCGCTGCGTGCGGTGGCCCGGCATGCCCGAGTGGATCAGGTTCCGTTGCACCAGGACCTGCCCGGTGAGCACAGTGCCGAGGAGCACGCGCTGCTGGCCGAGCACATCGTGGCGTACCGCATCGACGGTCCCTTGTTCTTCGCCGCGGCTCACCGGTTCCTGCTGGAGCTGACCGATGTCGCCGACGTGTCCGTGGTGATTCTGCGGCTGTCCCGCATCACTCACATCGACGCCACGGGTGCCCTGGTCCTGAAGGACGCGATCGACAAACTCAGCCGCCGCGGCATCACCGTCCTGGCGTCCGGCATCGGGCCCGGCCGGCAGCAGCCGCTGGACTCCCTGGGTGTCCTGGACGCACTGCGTGACGCGGGCGGGCTGTTCGCCACGACTCCCGAGGCCATCGATGCCGCCCGCGCTCATCTGCATCACACCGGACTGCTGCACCGAAAAGCCGCCGGATGAGCCGAGAGCGCTGTCCACGTCCCATGACGTGTCAGCCCCCGCCATCCCGTGCTCGGGCAGGCCCTGGTGATTCCGGGTGAGCTGGTCACCGACGGCGTCCGGCACGCCGCCGGCTACTCCCCCGGCCGGGATGTCACCCACGCGGCAGGCGCCGGGATCCTCGCCCGCGCCGTCCACGACCGGCACCGCGACGGGCCGGACCCGATCCGGCCCGCGATGGCCGCGGAGGCCGCGGAGGCCGCGGAGGCCGCGGAGGCCGCGGGCGGGCCGGCCATGGTCACCGGGATCACCGCCGAGTGCGGCGGCACGGCGAGGGTGCGTCCCGACAACGACGGCGGCGGCAAGGGCATCCGGACCACGTTTCCCCTCCCGTGGCCGGACCCTGAGGCACCGGCGAACCGGCCGCGAGGGGGCGCCGCATCCTACAGCGGCCCGGGCGGCCGCCTGGTGGGGATCCCCGTTCCCATCCCCCTCTCGGGTACGTTGAGTAACTTCTGCGTCACAGAGAGCCCGGCGTGAGGATGCCGGGACAGGCAACGCAGAAGGAGCCAAGTGCCGATGGCGAACATCGAGACCTCCCTCAAGGAGACGATGACCTCGATCGAGGGCAGCATGGGAGCCGCCCTCGTCGACTACACCAGCGGCATGGCGCTGGGCACGATCGGCGGCGGCAAGGACCTCGACCTGACCGTCGCGGCCGCCGGCAACACCGATGTGATCCGCGCCGAGATCCGCGCGATGAAGGAGCTCGGCGTCAAGGAGGACATCGAGGACGTCCTGATCACCCTCGGCGGCCAGTACCACCTGATCCGGCTCCTGAAGAACCGCAGCGGCAAGGGTCTGTTCCTCTACCTGGTGCTGAACAAGGCCACCGCCAACCTGGCGATGGCCCGCCACCAACTCAGGCGCATCGAGGCCGACCTGGAGGTGTAGCCGCGACCCCGGGTTTCGCATGCCCATGAATTGAAGAATGTTTCAACTGGGCACATCCAGATCCTGAAAAGCCCGCAAGTGCATCGGCATGCGGGACCCGGGGGCGGAAGGATGGGACCCCAGCGGCATCGTCCGCGGCCACAGCGGCCGGCCGGCGCCGGGAAACGGTCATCGATGCGGGACGGGAGCGATCACGCGATGCAGGTACCCCTGTACCAGGCCAAGGCGGAGTTCTTCCGCATGCTCGGACACCCGGTGCGCATCCGGGTCCTGGAACTCCTGCAGGACGGACCCAGGCCGGTGCGGGACCTGCTGACCGAGATCGAGATCGAACCCTCGAGCCTGTCCCAGCAGCTGGCCGTGCTCCGCCGCTCCGGCATCGTGGTGTCGATACGCGAGGGCTCCACCGTCAGTTACGCCCTCGCCGGAGGGGATGTCGCCGAACTGCTGCGGGCCGCGCGCCGCATCCTGACCGAACTCCTCGCCGGACAGCGCGAACTGCTCGCCGAGCTCCGTCAGGCCGACAGCCCTCACACACGCCCGGTGGAGCACGCCGTCCATCCCGCCGGCTGAGCGTGCCCGAGGACGACGGGGCGGTGCGGCCGGCTCACTTCGGGGCGTGCTGCCCAAGGTAGAAGAGCAGGGTGATGAAGCCCGCGATGAAGTGCGTGACGAACACGTAGACGAGCACACGCAGGAGCACGGCCCGCTGCTTGTACCTCTCCGTTCCCCCGCCGGCGCTGCCGGTGCCGGCGTTCACGCCGCGTTGCCCTTCGTCCCCGACCCGGACGTCGTGGAATCCGTCTCGGTCTGCTGGAGCTCGGCGAGCAGATCCTGCTGACCGGTCAGCAGTTCGGTCAGGATGCGGCGCGCGGCCCGCAGCAGTTCGGCGACGTCGCCTCCGGCCAGCGAGTACACCACCGTGGAACCGCTCCGTTCGGCGGTCACGATGCCGGAGCGGCGGAGCACGGCCAGCTGCTGGGACAGGCTCGACGGTTCGATCTCGATCTCGGTCAGCAGGTCCCGCACCGGCCTGGGTCCGTCCTGCAGGAGTTCCAGGACCCGGATGCGCACCGGGTGTCCGAGCATGCGGAAGAACTCCGCCTTGGCCTGGTAGAGCGGCACCTGCACGCGAACCACCCCACCCTTTGAAGAGGCTTGTAAATTGAAGAACTCTTCAAGAGTAGTCGACGCCGGGCGGACCACACACCCGGATGCGCCCCGCAAACATGTCAGGGGCCCGGCGCAGGTCGCGGGCGGGCACCCGCTGCCCGCCTCTCGGCCGAGACGCCGCAGCCGTCGACGATGCCGCTCCGGCCGGGATCACGCCCCTGTGGTCGAACCCGGACGGACGATCATCAGGATGACGACGACCGCCCACAGGACGTTGAAGATGCCGGTGAGCATGGTCTCCGCCCGTGCCTGCCGCCACTGCGCACGCCTTCCTTCCGCGTGACCCATCAGCGTCCTGTACGCACTCCCCGGACGGCGCGGCGTCGGCTCTCAACCGACGAGCGTCTCGAAGCCCGAGTCTTCGCAGTAGGACACCACGCGCCGCTCGGCCCCCGTGTCGCCGCCGACGGCTGCGGCGGTGTCGATGAGGATGTGGCTGCCGTCGCGATCCAGACCCTCACGATCCAGTACCTTCGCGGCCGCGACAGCCCCATGCCCGGACACCTCGACTTCGTCGGACCCGGCCGACCGGCCGCCTTCACCGCCCTCCCCACCTACGTCGTCGGCGTCGTCGGCGGCCTCGGCAAGAGCCCTGCCGGCGTCCTGCCACGCCCCCAACTCCGTGCAGTACCTCCGCTGCCACTCCATGGCCCGGGCCGGCTCAGCGGACGAGCAACCACTGATCAGACCGGCGACGACAACGACGGCGGCTGCCGTCCGCACGACTCCTCGGACGACCTCGCGGCCGTACTCCCGATGATGCTGCACGCACACCCTCCCCGAAGCGACAAGCCCCACAGTATGGATCACCGGAGCGACATCGAACAGCACTCCGCAGCCGCCACGGGTGCCCATGGCCACGTCGTGGCGTGCGGCCTTTGCCGCTGCGTGGTTCACCACGGCGATCGGGTCGGTCCTGACACCTCCCTCGCACCGCTCAACTCACGGCTGCTCCACGCCGGTGAGGTGGCCGAGTGCCGACCGAAGCGAAGCAGGGCACCGGGGAAGGTGTGTGCGGACCCCTGGACGCACACAGCCGTTGTCCTTCCCCGGGCCCGGTCTTCGGTGTCCCCCCGGGCCGGCCGGCATCGTGACCGGCCCGGGGCGGGGCCGGCTACTTCGGCATCAGGACGGTGTCGACGATGTAGACGGTGGCGTTGGCGGTGGAGACGTTTCCGCACACCACGCGCGAGGTGTCGTTGACGGTGTAGTTCTCACCGGTGCCGGAGGTGGTGACCTTGCCCTTCTCCAGGGTGTCAAAGGAGCCGTTCTCCAGTTGGGCGGGTGTGATCTTCTGCCCGACGACGTGGTAGGTGAGGATCTTGGTGAGGGTGGCCTTGTCGCCGAGAACCTTGTCGAGGTCGGCCTTGGGGATCTTCGCGAAGGCATCATTGGTGGGTGCGAAGACGGTGATGCCCTGTGCGTTGTTCAGGGTGTCCACCAGGCCGGCCTTCTTCACGGCCGCCACCAGTGTGGACAGCACCGGGTTGTTGGACGCGGCCGTCGCCACGGGGTCCTTGGCCATTCCGTCGAAGCTGCCGGCGCCGTCCTCGGGTACCGCCGAACACGCGGTGCCGAAGGGCTTGTCCATGGCCATCGGGTCGCCGGGGTCCTGGCTTGCGGAGCCGTCGTCGGCGGGGGTGGACGGTGCCGAGGTGGACGAGGCGTTGTCCTTCCCGTCGGTACCGCATGCGGTCAGCGCGAGCGGCAGGACGGTAGCAGCGGTCACTGCGATGGCGGCACGACGAAGGCGCAGGGTGTTCGTGTTCATCAGGTTTCTCCTCGGTTGTCTTCTGCTGCTGGGAAGTACCGGCCCGACGGGCCGACGGGCCGACGGGCCGACGGGTCTGGAGGGGCAGGCGTCGGCGGCCACTTGGTCAGTCCACGGTGACCACCACCGAATGCCGTCCGCTGGCCCCGTTGGGGCTGGTGCGGGCACGCCGGGCGGTCTGGACCCGGCCGGTGCCGTCGGTGGCGCGGACGGTCAGGGTGTGGGGTCCCGGCACGGCCTTCCAGGACCAGGACCACAGGCGCCAGGTGTCGGGGCCGGCCTGGGCGGCGAGGTCCGCGTCCTGCCAGGGTCCGTCGTCGACCCGTATTTCGACGCGGTCGACGCCCCGGTGCTGTGCCCAGGCGACGCCCGCGACGATCACCGTCCCGGCCTTGGGGCGGGCGAACGGCTTGGGTGTGTCGATGCGGGCCTGGGTCTTGACGGGGGCCGCACGCGCCCAGTTGCGCCTCACCCAGTACGGGTCGTAGGCGTCGAAGGTGGTCAGTTCGAGGTCCTGGATCCACTTGCAGGCCGAGACGTATCCGTAGAGGCCGGGAACGACCATGCGCACCGGGAAGCCGTGCTCCAGCGGTAGCGGTTCACCGTTCATGCCGACCGCGAGCATCGCGTCACGGCCGTCCATGACGTCCTCCACCGGGGTCCCGATGGTCATGCCGTCGACCGACCGGGACACCAGCTGATCCGCCGGACCGCCCCGCGACGGCGGCCGCACACCCGCCTCGCGCAGCAGGTCGCGCAGACGCACCCCGATCCACCGGGCATTGCCGACGTACGGCCCGCCGACCTCGTTGGAGACGCAGGTCAGCGTGATGTCCCGCTCGATGAGCTCACGCCGCAGCAGGTCCCGGAAGGTCAGGTCCACAGGCGCCGAGACCCCCTTCCCGTGGACACGCAGCCGCCACCGTGTGGCGTCGACCTTCGGCACCACCAATGCGGTGTCCACCCGGTAGAAGTCCTTGTTGGACGTGACGAAGGGACTGACGGCGGGGATGCGCAGTGCCGCCCCGCGCGGCACCGGGGGCGCAGGCGAGGCGGGCACCGGCAGGGTGACGGCCGCGCGGGACGCCGCCGCCTCCTCGCCGGCGGACGAAGCCAGACGGCGCCCGAGCGCACCGGCGGCGGTGGAGGCGGCGGCAGCGGCAGCCGCGGCCGTCAGGAAACCACGCCGGTCCCACGCGGGAGCCCCCGTCGCGTCCGGCGCGGAGCCGGATGAGCGGGTCAGGCGCCCGGTGAGGACGTACATCACCGACCCCCCGGCCACCGCTCCCGCCAAAGACGGCAGCGCATCGACCACACCGGTGGCGTCCGGCCGATTCACGGCTGCCACCGCACCGACGGTGCCGAACAGCAGGACGCCGATCGCTGCCGCCCACCGGTGCCGGAGGCCGAGCAATCCCAGGCCCACGGCCAGGGCGCCCAGGACGAGAAGGATGCCCACCTGCAGTACGAGCTTGTCGTCGGTGCCGAATGACCGGATCGCCCAGTCCTTCACCACGGCAGGCGTACGGTCGATCGCCGCCCCGCCCACCGCGAGCACCGGCCCGGCCTGCGGCCGCACCATCCCGGCGACCACCTCCGCCGCCGCGAGTGCGGCGAACGCGGTCAACAGACCGGACACCGCGCCCAGTCCGCCGCGTGTCAGTCGCTGCTTGCCGAAGATCCTCACGTGATGCATTCGCCACCAGGGCGGCCCCAGATTGGTGTATCACCCAATCGAGTGAAGATCCCGCGCCGGCTCTCCTGGCCGAGACACGTCTGTCAGGGGACGCCTTCGGGCTCGTCGAGATGGTCCGGCACGAGGTCGAGCCACGTCAGACGGGCGACCGACGCCTGCCAGGAAGCCGCCGTGCCCGGGCGGCCCGCAGCAAGGACCCGACCGCGACGCACACGGCGGCCGCGCCGTACGCCCATGTCTGGAGCGGGACGCCCGGCAGCAGGCCGCCTCCGAGGTAGAGGACGGTGCCCGCGAGGGTGACGGTGAGCCATTCCCAGCGGCCGTCGAGCGCGACGAGGCCGACGACGAGCAGTGAGTACCAGGGGTAGTTGGGCGAGACCAGCAGCAGGGCCGTACCGGTCAGCAGCAGGGCGCCGCACCAGGGGCGGGCCGGGTCACCGCGCCACCATACGTACAGGGCCGCCAGTGCGAGCAGCGCGAGGGCGGTCACTCCCGCGGCGGTGTCCGGGAGCAGCAGGCGCAGCAGGGCGAAGCGGCGCACGTCGCCGGATTCGTAGCCCTCCTCCTGGAGGTAGCCGGGCAGGTAGCCCAGGACGCCTTTGCCGGAGGCGGCGACGTACGGCAGGTAGGCGAGCGCGATCACGGCGGCCGTCGCCGACACGGTGCGCAGGATGCGGGCCGGACTGCGCTCCCCGGACAGTGCTCCGGGCAGCGTGAGCAGAGGCAGCAGTTTCACCGCGACGGCGGCTCCGAGCAGCCCTCCACGACGGGCTCCCGCAGTGGCGGTGCCGAGGGCGAGCACGGTGAGCAGGACACCGAGGGTGTCGATGTGGGCGTTGTTGACCGCTTCGAAGGGGACGGCCGGGCACCACGCCCACAGGGCGGTGCGGGCCGGTGCCCGACGCGGCTCGCCGCGCCGCCGCAGCACCGCGAGCAGGGCGACGGCGGTGCCGAACGCCAGCACGGCTCCACCGACTTGGAGCGGCTTGTGGCGGCTGTCGGACGGGGAGAGGACGTGGACGGTGGCGAACCAGCCTTCCGCGACGGGCGGGTAGATGGTGGGGACGGCGGGTCGGTTGATGCGGGTGCACAGGCCGCTGTCCGCCCGGGTCAGCCCCCGGCTCCGACAGGAACCGCCGGCGGGGAACAGCCAGTCGTCGCGGAGCCCGGTCAGTTCCGGTGCGGCCGGGGGGTGGGCGTACGGGGAGATCCCGGCGGCCTGGACGCGGCCGTCCCAGGCGTAGCGGTACATGTCGGTGCTGGTGCGGGGTGGTGCGGCGAGCCCGGCCAGCGCCACGGCGGCCGCGCCGGCGAGGACCAGTGCGGTGGCGGCGCGCGCCGGGACCTTGCGAACCGCCCATGCCGCGGCGGCGAACAGCGTCCAGGCGACGGCGTATCCGGCGAGCACGCGGCCGGGGTCGCTCTGGCTGTCTCCCGCGCGCAGGGTGCCGATGACGACGGCGGTCAGCACGGCGAGGAGGACCGCGACGGCGAGGGTGCGACCACGGGCCGGTGTGCGGCTCACGGATGCCCCGGCCCGGCCGGACGGCGGCCGCGGGGACTGATGCTGTGCGGCGGCTGTGTCTCTCATACGTGTTCGGGCCTTCCGGTGGCCGTGGGGTGCTGGTCGCGGTGTCCGTGCCACGGGCGGTGCAGTTCCACGAACGGTCGGCCTGCGGCGGTCCACCGGCCGGCCGGAATCCAGCCCGTTGCCTCGGCGGTGTCCAGCAGCGCGGTGCCGCCGAGGCGGGCCCACGGAAAGGGGCGGCCGTGCCGGCCCTGGTCGTCCTCGACCCGGACGGTGAGGCGCTCGTCCTCGTCGTGCGGCGCGGCCTCTGCCAGAAGGCGTCCACCGGGCGCGACCAGGGTGCGCAGGCGGGTGAGGAGGGCCTGCGGGTCGCCGCCGATGCCGACGTTGCCGTCCATCAGCAGGACGGTGCCCCAGCGGCCCTCCCCGGGCAGGCGGTCGAAGACGGACCGACGCACGGCTGCGCCTCCGAGGTGCCGGGTCCGGGCCACCGCGGCCGGGCTGACGTCCACGCCCAGTGCCCGTGAGCCCTGGGCGGAAAGGGCCGCAACCAGCCGTCCCGGGCCGCACCCCACGTCGAGGACGGGGCCGGTGCAGCGGTTCAGGACGGTGGTGTCGGCGGTGTCGGGAGCGGCACACCAGCGCTCGATGTCCAGCGGCAGCAACTCCCCATCCGCCGCGGGGCTGTCCGGCGGGGCCGGCGGTGACAGGCGGCGCAGGAAGAGCGGGCCCCGACCGGTGCGCAGGGCGTGGGCGTACGGGTCGTCCGTCCATGGCTCGCCCGGCTGCGCCGGACCCTGCTGTTCGGCGGGACGCGCCGGTGCGGGGAAACCGGCGGAATGGGCTCGGGGGTTCCATCGGGCGGCGGTCCGCGGCCTTCGCTCGGCGAGGGCGGGATCCGAGCCGCCTGCCGTGCCGCTCAACGGCTCGCCCGCGCGAGCGAGTTCAGCGTGGTGGCGAAGCACGAGCCGGGCGGGCAGCAGGCGGCGACCGCAGCGGCGTCGGCGGCGGTGTCCACGTCACGCAGTACCGGCAGGTCGCTCACGCTGAGCCCCGCCTCGACGAGTCGTCTCCGCTGCGTCGCGCCGGTGCGGTCGGTGGACATCGGCACGCCGCGTACGAGCTCCGGGGCGAGCCCTGGATCGGCGAGACCCAGCGCCCAGAAGCCGCCGTCCGCGGCCGGCCCGAACCAGGCGTCGTGGCCGCCGTGTCCGGCCTCCGACAGGAGGTCCACGGTCAGCTGCGGGGTGTCCATCCCGACCAGGAGGGCCGGCCCGCGGTCGCAGCCCACGAAGGCGGCCGCGATCCGCTCGTCGAGGCCGCCGGTTTCCTGGCGCACGACATCGAAGCCGGGCGGCAGCCAGGGACCGGGGGCACCGTCGAGGACGAGGACGCGGCGCCGGGCGGGGGCCCTGAGCACCGTGTGCAGTGTGTCGGCGAGGGCGGCCTCCGCGAGCGCGGCCGCCTCCCGGGGTGTGTAGGGAGGGGTGAGCCGTGTCTTGACCCGCCCCGGCACGGGTTCCTTGGCGATGACCAGCAGCGTGACCGGCGTCGAGGCCGCGGTCGAGGCCGGTGTCGTGACCGGCGTCGAGGCCGGGTGGCGGGGGCTCATCGTTCCGTTCCCCGGGCGGCGGTCGCCGCGGGCACCGGGCCGGCGGCGGGGGGTTCGGCGAGAACGGCACGCATGTCCCGTACTGCCTGCCAGGTCCCGCGCCATGTGCCGGTGACCTTGGAGCGGCCCGTGCGCGGCCGGTACGGCACGTCCGTCTCCTCCACGCGCCAGCCCGCGTCGGCGGCGCGGACCACCGTCTGCAGCGGGTAGCCGGAGCGACGGTCGGTCAGATCCAGGGCGAGCAGCGGCTCGCGCCGGGCGGCGCGCATCGGCCCCAGGTCGTGGAGGCGCAGGCCGGTACGCCGGCGGACCAGCCGGGCCAGCTCCAGGTTGGCCAGCCGGGCGTGCAGGGGCCAGGCGCGGCGCGTGACGGGCCTGCGGCGGCCGAGGACGAGGTCGGCCGCGCCGTCGAGGACGGGGCCGGCGACGGCGGGCAGCAGCGCGGGGTCGAGGGAGGCGTCGCAGTCGCAGAAGCAGACGACGTCGGCCGTCGCGGCGGTGAGGCCCGCGTGACAGGCGGCGCCGAAACCGCGCCGCGGTTCGTGGACCACGTGCGCCCCGAGGGCACGGGCGATGTCGGCCGAGCCGTCGGTGGAGCCGTTGTCGACGACGATCGCGCGCCAGCCCGCGGGGATGCGGGCCAGCACCCACGGCAGGGCCTGGGCCTCGTCGAGGCAGGGCAGCACCACGTCCACCGGAGCGGAAGGGGAGGAGGATGTCTCGATCACCCCACTCACCCTACGGAGACAAAAGACCCAAAAGGGATCCAGCCGTCTTACGGATCGCTGACGTCCGCCCCCGCTCCCACCGTCGGCCGAAGGCCGGGTGCCAGACTCGACGGCGTGAGACACGTACTCGTCGTGGACGACGACGCCACCGTCACCGAGGTCGTCGTCGGCTACCTGAACCGGGCGGGCTTCGACGTCGGCGTGGCCTCCGACGGTCCCACCGCCGTCGCCCTGGCCGCCGTCCGGGCCCCCGACCTGGTCGTCCTGGACCTGATGCTGCCCGGCATGGACGGCCTCGAGGTCTGCCGCCGCATCCGCGGCAACGGACCGATCCCCGTGATCATGCTGACGGCGCGCGGCGACGAGGAGGACCGCGTCCTCGGCCTCGAGGTCGGCGCCGACGACTACGTCACCAAGCCCTTCAGCCCCCGCGAACTCGTGCTCAGGGTGGAATCGGTGCTGCGCCGTACGGGAGATCAGGCCGCCCGGACCGCCGCGGCCGGATCCGGGCTGCGTGCCGGCCCGCTCGTCCTGGACCCCGGCGCCCGCCGTGTCGCCCGCGACGGCACCGAACTCTCCCTGACGATCCGCGAGTTCGACCTGCTGGAGTTCTTCCTGCGCAATCCCGGGCGGGCCGCGAGCCGGGAGGAGCTGATGCGCCGGGTGTGGGGCTGGGAGTTCGGCGACCTGTCGACCGTCACCGTCCACGTCCGGCGGCTGCGCGAGAAGATCGAGGACGACCCGGCACATCCCCGCCTGATCAGCACCGTCTGGGGCGTGGGCTACCGGTTCGATTCCCCGACCACGGACGAGGGAGCCCCCGATGGTGCATGACACCCTCCTCATCGTGGCCTACGCGGCCATCGGCGCCGCCGTCGCCGGGCTGCTCGGCACCGGCGTGCTGCGGCTGCTGCGCAACCGCTCGGTCGCACTGTCCCTGGCGGTGGTCGCCGCCGTCACGGTCGCGGCGATGCTCGGCGGGACCATGCTGGTGTCCTGGGCCATGTTCCTGTCGGATCACGACCTGTGGGTCGTGACGATGGTCTGCTCCATCGCGGCCGTCGTCTCACTCGGGGTGGCGCTCACGCTCGGCCGCGGCGTCGTCCAGGGCAGCCGGGCGCTGGCCGAGGCCACCCGTGCCCTCGGCGACGGCGGCCGTTTCGTCCCGCCCGCCGCCGCGCCCACCGCCGAACTCGCCGAACTCGGCCGTGAACTGGCCGCCACCAGCGCGAAGCTCGCCGCGTCCAGGGAGCGGGAGAGGGCTCTGGAGGAATCCCGGCGCGAGCTGGTCGCCTGGATCTCCCATGATCTGCGCACCCCACTCGCCGGACTCCAGGCCATGACCGAGGCCCTGGAGGACGGCATGGTCGACGACCCGAGCGTCTACCACGCCCGCATCCGCACGGAAGTCGAACGCATGACCGGCATGGTCGGCGACCTCTTCGAACTCTCCCGCATCCAGGCCGGCGTCCTCACCCTGAACACCACCCGCATGTCGGTCTACGACCTCGTCGGCGACGCGCTCACGGGCGCCGCCGCCCTGGCCGAGGAGCACGGCGTGCGGATCGTCGGCGACGGGGTCGAGCCGGTCCCGGTCGAGGTCGACGGCCGCGAGATGTCCCGGGTGCTGGCCAATCTGCTCGTCAACGCGATCCACCGGACTCCGGCCGACGGCACGATCGCGGTCTCCGCCCGCCGGGAGGCGAACAGCGTCGTCGTATCGGTGACCGACGGCTGCGGCGGCATCCCGGCGGAGGACCTGCCCCGTGTCTTCGACACCGGCTGGCGCGGTACCGACGCACGCACCCCGCCCGCCGGAGCGGGTCTGGGCCTGGCGATCGTGCGAGGGATCGTGGAGGCCCACAAGGGCCGGACGGCGGTACGCAACGTCCCCGGCGGTTGCCGCTTCGAGGTCCGCCTGCCCGCCGCCGCCTGACGGGCCCGAGGGGTACCGGACCCGCCCGAATACCGGCCGGACCCGCCCCGTCGGGGAAGCGGGTCCGGCCCGGCCGGTCCTCGGGTCAGTCGTTTCGCAGCGGAGCCGTCGCGAACTCCGCCATTCCCTCCGCGAACACGACCCGCGGCTTCCAGCCCAGTTCCTCGCGCAGCCTGCGCGAAGAGGCGGTGATGTGGCGGACGTCGCCGAGCCGGTACTCCCCCGTGACCACCGGCGCCCGCGTGCCGTGCGCCCCGGCCAGGGCGGCGGCCATCTCCCCCACCGTGTGCGGCTCCCCGCTGCCGACGTTGTACGCCCTCGCGGTCCCCTCCGGCACGCCGGGCAGACCGTCCAGGGCCGCGAGGTTGGCCCCGGCCACGTCCCGTACGTGGACGAAGTCACGCCGCTGGCCACCGTCCTCGAACACGCGTGGCGCCTGACCGCGCTCCAGCGCGGACCGGAACAGCGAGGCGACGCCGGCGTACGGGGTGTCACGCGGCATCCCGGGCCCGTACACGTTGTGGTACCGCAGCGCGATCACCCGCCCGCCCACCGCGCGCGCCCACGCGGAGGCGAGGTGCTCCTGCGCCAGCTTGGTGGCGGCGTAGACGTTGCGGGGGTCGAGCGGGGCGTCCTCGGCCACCAGGCCGGACTCCAGCGGCGCGTCGCACGTCGGGCACGGCGGTTCGAAGCGCCCAGCCCGCAGGTCGGCCACCTTGCGAGGACCCGGCCCGACGAGACCGTGCGACGGGCACTCGTAGCGCCCCTCGCCGTAGACCACCATCGAACTCGCCAGCAGCAAAGACCCCACTCCCGCCTCGGCCATACCGGCCAGGAGCACCGCGGTGCCGAGATCGTTGCAGCCCACGTAGGCGGGCGCGTCGCCGAAGTCCTTGCCGAGGCCCACCATCGCGGCCTGATGGCAGACGGCGTCCACGCCCCGCAGGGCCTGCGACACCGCCGCCGCGTCGCGGACGTCCGCGTGCCTCCAGTCCACGCCGTCGGGGACCGGCGGGGGCGTACGGTGCGCGGCGGGCAGCAGCGCGTCGAGCACGCGCACCTCGTGCCCGGCGCCGGTGAGCGCGGTGACGACGTGCGAGCCGATGAAGCCCGCACCTCCGGTGACCAGGATCAACATGCCACGACCGTACGGCGGCCGGCCCGGCCGGCGACCGTACGACGCCGACACGTCAGCGGTTCGTAAGGCCCTGGGCCGCGAGCGACAGGGCCTGCCCCGATGCGGACGGACCGGCGAACGTCACCGCCGACGCCTGCGGCGGATGCCCCGCGCGGCCGCCACGGCGGCCGTGAGCACCGCCACCGCCACCAGCGCGATCAGCCAGTTGCGCGGGTAGTCCAGCGGCAGAACCGAAGGGTTGGCCGGCTTCCCCGGACGCAGCATCACCGGCAGCGCCACCGCCGTCACAGCGCCTCCGACCAGCAACGCCCCGCGGACGGCCCCGCGCACGCTCCCGCGAACCAGCAGCGACCCGATGAGCAGCACCAGCGGCGCGATCAGCGCATCGTGCAGCACCACCGCGCCGCCGAGCCAGAGCAGGACACCCGCCAGGTCACCCGCTCCCAGCAGCAGCCGGACACCCACTCCCGCCAGCACCAGGCCCACCGCGCCCGTGAGCCGCCGCGCCACGCTCACCCTCACGCCAGTACCTCCAGCCGGCCGACCCACTTGGTCTGCAGCACACCGGGACGGTTCGGGGCGATGAGACGCACGGGGTAGCCGTGGTCGGGCGTGAGCTCCTCGCCGTTGAGGCGCAGGGCGAGCAGGGTGAGCGGGTCGCGGGCGTACTCGTGCCCCATCTCGGACACCCGGTAGCCGCCGCGCGTCTGCAGGGACACCACCCGTACCCGGGCGTCGGTCGGGGCTCCGGCGAGGTCCAGGAGGTCCCTCACCCGTACCCCCGTCCAGTGGGCCGTCTTGCTCCAGCCCTCCACACAGGCGATCGGCAACTCCGCCTCGTACTGGGGCAGGCCGCGGAGCTCGTCCAGGGTCAGCGTGCGGGACCGCGGCCCGGCGACCGTCAGACGGTAGCGATCGGCCGCGATCGGCCCGACCCCGGCCTCGGTGGCGGTGCGGTTGACGGGCAGGCCGTTCGGGCCGTGGTCCGGATGGCGTGGCGCCAGCAGGACGAGGCCCTTCAGCGGGGTGAAGGACTGGCCCACCGTGGTCACGGTGACGGCACCGACCGCCGCCGCCACCGCGGCGAGCAGCGAACGCCGGTCGGGCCCGTCCTCCTCGGGCAGGGCCAGGGTTCCCGGCGACCGCCGACTCCAGTGGGCCCGGATCGCCGGGGCCTTGACGGCAAGGTGCAGCAGGATCGAGCCGGCGACCAGCCAGGCCACCGCGAAGTGCACCGGTACGAAGGAGAACGGCCACGGATACCACTGCGCGGTGTTCAGCAGGCCGGTGACGACTTCGAGGACGGCCGCCGCCACCAGCACGGCCACCGACAACCGCTCCAGTGCGTGCCGCACCGACCGTACCGGCGGCCAGGCGAACAACCGCGGATACACCGTCCACAACTTCGCCAGCAGCAGCGGCACCGCCGCGACACCCGAGGCGACGTGCAGCCCCTGCGTCAGCCGGTAACCCCACACCGGGCGGCTCGGCAGAGCACCGACCGCCCACCCAGGCGGATGCTGCAGCACATGGCTGATCAGGCCGGTGACGAAGCACACCACGAAGGCGAGTCCGAGCCACCGTCCGATCGAGGTCGCCGTGCGGGCATCATGCAGCCTGCCCTTGAACGCCGGCGGAAACAAGCGCGATCTCATGCCTTCCATCACAGCCGTCGCAAGGCCGTCGCGGAACACCCGAACCCCTTACGGAACCAGGACGTTCACGGGCCCGCGGCGACCTGCCGTCGCAGCCCCGGGCCCCGGCCCGCCGCACCGCGCGGAGCCCGGTTCCCGCGGCGGTCCCCTCCTCCGGACCGCCGTCGACCGTGAACACCTGCCCCGGACCGCCCTCCGCAAGGAAGCTCCCCCGCATCCGTTCGGGTGCTCTGTGAACGGACGCCCCGGTATGTCTCACGGCACCCGCGGCGCCCTGACACCAGGCTGCTGTCCTCGGGCCCCGCACGAACCAGCCGGACCGCCGCGGCCCGATCCTGTCCCGGAAGCGGCCTGGTGGCGGAGAGTCAGTCTTGAGCGACAGCGGACAGCGCCCGGATCCCGGTCCCGCCCATGGCGCGGGCGAGAGCGAGGAGCCCTCGCGGCGCAGCCTCAGGGAGATCGCCGACGGCGCGGCCGCGCGCGTGAGCAGGGCGACCCGGCGGGTCCGGGCAGCCCCCGCACCGCCGGGGCCCTTCAGGCCCGAGTTCTGGCGCAGCCCGATCCGGGGACCCTGGCTGACGTCGGTGTTCGGACTCGTACTGCTCCTCGGCATCCCCGTGCTGTTCGTGACGGGCGCCCTGTCGTACGCGGCGTACAACCCGGACCTGGGCCCGCTCAACGATCAGACTCCGGGCAAGGGGCTGCTGGGGTTCTATCTCTTCGACTGGCCCACCCGCCCCCACTGGCTCTACCGGCTGACCCAGGGCGTCCACGTGACGCTCGGAGTGGTCCTGGTGCCGGTGGTGCTGGCCAAACTCTGGTCGGTCATCCCGAAACTGTTCGCGTGGCCGCCGCTGCGATCGACCGCTCAGGCGCTCGAGCGCCTGTCGCTCGTCCTGCTGGTGGGCGGGGTCGTCTTCGAGTTCGTGACCGGGATCTTCAACGTCCAGCTCTTCTACGTCTTCCCCGGCTCCTTCTACGCTCTGCACTTCTACGGCGCCTGGGTGTTCATCGCCGCGTTCGCCGTCCATGTGATCCTCAGACTCGGCCGGATGACGCGGGCCCTGGGCAGCCGGGATCCGTTCCGGGAACTGCGCACCGGCGTATCGGGCACGCGTCCCGAACCTCCGGACCCCGACGGCCTGGTGCCGGTCGCTCCGGCGGCCGCCACCATGAGCCGGCGGGGCGCCGTGGGCATGGTCGGCGCCGGATCGCTGCTCCTGCTCGTGGTCACCGCGGGCCAGAGCATCGGCGGACGGTGGCGCGGTACCGCGCTGCTCGCCCCGCACGATCGCGATCCGGGCAGCGGCCCGAGCGGCTTCCAGATCAACAAGACGGCCGCGTCCGTCGGCGTCACCGCGGCGCTCGTCGGGCCCTCCTGGCGACTGGAGATCCACGGCGGCGGACCGCCCCTGGTCCTCACCCGCGAACAGTTGACGGCGATGCCACATCATGCCGCCGCCCTGCCGATCGCCTGCGTGGAAGGCTGGTCGACCGCGGACCAGCAGTGGGAGGGACTGCGACTCGCCGACCTCGCCGCCCTGAGCGGTCTGCGCACGGCGGGAAGCGTCCTGGTCGAATCCGTCCAGCCCTCCGGCCCCTACCGCTCCGTCCTGCTCCGCGGCAACCAGATCCACGACCCACGGGCACTCCTCGCCCTGCGGGTCAACGGAGCGGACCTGTCCATGGACCACGGGTTTCCGGCCCGCGTCATCGTGCCGGCGAATCCCGGCGTCAACAACACCAAGTGGGTCCACCGGCTCACGTTCAGGACCTGACCGTGACCCGCCGCCTGCGCTGGTACGGCGCGAGTCCCCTGCATCTGCTCGCCCTCGTCTGCTCCTCGGCCGTCGCCGCCTACGCCTGTGTGCGGCTGTTCGCCGATCAGCCCATCGCGGTGGCGGTCTGGCTCGTGGGGGCGGCGGTCCTGCACGACCTCATCCTGCTGCCGCTGTACTCGCTGGCCGACCTCTCGGCTCGCCATGTCCTGCGCCACCGCGCCCGCGTGATGCCGACGCCGGCATGGATCAACTACCTGCGCGTGCCCGCCTTCCTGTCCGGCGTGCTGCTCCTGGTCTGGTTCCCCCTCATCCTCCGCCTTTCGCGCCCCTACGCGGGTGCCACAGGACTCACCGACGCGGTCTATCTCGGCCGGTACCTGGCCATCACCGCGCTGCTCTTCGGCGGATCGGCCGTGCTCTTCGCCGTCAAACTCCGCCGGATCCGGCACGCGATCCGGGACGAAGCGGAGCCGTCCCCACCCGGGCACAAGCCCCGTCCGTGAACACGCCCCGCGCCCTCCCGCCCCTCGCCTTCCCGACCCGCACCCGCCGGTGCTCCGCCCGGACGAACTGCCGTTCTTCCCGGGATTGATGCCTGGCCGAACCGCGATCGCCGACCGTCGCGACGGATACCCGGCTGCCGGGCCGGCCCCGGCGGCCCCTGTCCAGACGGGGGCCCCATCGGCCGGCCGAAATGAACGCGTGAAGACTGCCGAAATCCGGCAGTGACCCGGCGATGCACCCCGTGACAGCATCGCGATGTCTTCGAGAGATGGGCAGGCGGACGGGGCGGGGAGGCGGACGGAAACACCGAGGGACCGGCTTGATCGCGCCCGCGGGCCCGGCAGACGCTCGCACCTACCCGGGCAGGGCCGGGCTCGCATCAGCGGGTCCTCGGCACAGGCGCTGCCGTGATGGGACGTCGGGCCCACCCGCGCCCGAACGCCCTCCAGGTGAAGGGAGGAAAGCATGCATGATGGAGCCGGAGGCACCTCCTTGGCCGTGGGCCTCGGCGTCCTGGGCGGAGTGCAGATCGTCAACATCGGACTGGCCGTGGAACTCGGCATCATCGCCGCCTTGGGCGGACTTGGAGGCCTGGTCCGGTGTCTCCTCTTCGGGGACTACGGACACTGGCTGGTCCACACCGCCGCAGTCGTGGCCGCGACAACAGGAGTCGTCATGAGCTTCGCGCTTCCGGTGGGGTATCTGCCCTGGCTGCACGCCTGACGCGAAGCGGAGGCGCTTCGGTGACGGGCTGGGGAGGCTCGGCTTCGCTGAGTTGCGGGGTTGGTGGTTCGCTGCGGGCATGAGGCCGGAGGAAACAGCAGCGTGTCGTGGTCGGTTGGAGGAGTTCACCGGGGAGGTGTTCGCGCCGTCGGCGCGTGCTGACCGGCGGGTCAAGGGCGGTCTGTATCTGCGCGATGTACTACTGGTGGGCCTGGAGCAGGATTCGCTTCGCAGGCCGCGCGACCAGTGAGCAAGGTGCGGCGGACTCCGCGGTGACGCTCCTCGCGGACCAGTAAGGCCGGGGATCGTCACCTCGGTGGGGGCCTCGGGCGGTACCGCGGCAGCCGCCACCGGTGATGCGGCCCACCGGCGTATCGGCCCGTGGGGCCGGGCCTGCATCAGGCCCGGCCCCACCGCCGCGGACTGCCGTTGAGTGGGCGCGGAGGAGTCAAGCCATTCCGCCGCGCTGAGTGCGACCTCCATCCCGATGGAAGCGAGTGAGGTACGCACCATCGTCAGGACTCCCCCCGTCCCGACGTTCAGGTGTGGCCGCTCGTCACCTGGACGCGCCTCGCGCGAGCTCCCAGAACAGGGTCGAGGACGAGAAGTTCAGCGCCCACTCCGTTCCGGTGACCCCCTCACGGGCGGCCACGTACTGCTTCTCCTGGTACAGGGGGATCACCGGCAGATCCTCGGCGAGGATCTCCTGCATGCGAAGGAAGGTCTTCTCCGCCGCTCGACGGTCGGCCGACTCACGGGTCCTCGGCAGCAACCGCGGCTTGATCTGGTCGTCCTTGTAGTTGAGATCGAGGAAACCCTCGGCGAAGAACGGAGCGATGTAGTTGTCGGCGTCGGGGAAGTCGGGCAGCCAGCCGAGCGAGTACATCGCCCATTTGCCGGAGGCGACGCCGGGCTGGAACGTGTCCCACGGCACGCCGTGCAGATCCACGTCGAACAGTCCGCTGTCGTTGAGCTGCTTGGCCAGGTGTTCCGCCTCCGCCTTGTTCGGGGAGGACGGCCTGTCGGTGGGGTAGGTGAAGGAGAGCTTGACCGGCGTCCGAATGCCCGCGTCGGCCAGTGTCCGGGCTGCCTTCTCGTGGTCGTCGTTGTTGTAACGGTTGAAGTAGGCGTTGCTGTGGCCGGGGATCCCGGTACCGACGACACCGAACAGCGGATCAGCGGTGCGGCTCAGCACGTCACGGATGAGGGCGCCGCGGTCGACGACGCGGGCGATGGCCTCGCGGACCGCGGGCGACTTCACCGACGGGTCCTCGACATTGAAGAACAGATAACGAGTCGCCGCGCCGATGGTGCCGGTCAGCTCGACTCCGGGCACCGAACCCTTTCGGATCTCGGTGATCTGCTCGGGGGTGAGGGTGCGGGTGACAACGTCCACGTCACCGTCCGCGAGTGCCTGCTTCAGCTTCTCGGCGTCGGCGAAGAAGCGCAGTTCGACCTTGTCGTTGTTCCGCTTGAAGGTTCCCTTGTATCCCGTATTGGCGCTGAATACCGCCTTTTCCTTGGTCCAGGAATCAAGCTTGTAGGGACCGGACCCCACGATATCGAAGCCGTCGTGCGGCTTCGAGGGCTCGTAGACCTTGCTGTCGACGATCGCCGCGGCCGGGGTGGCGAGCTTGAAGGGGAACGTGGCGTCCGAGCCCTTGAGATGGAAGACGACAGTCTTGTCGTCCGGTGTCTCGACGATGTCGACGTTCGCCAGAAGGCTGTGCGGGCCGAAGTCGCTCTTGATCTTCAGAAGGCGGTCGACCGAGAACTTCACGTCCCGGGCAGTGAGTGCGTCCCCATTGGAAAAGGTCAGACCGTCGCGCAGGGTGCAGCGGTAGACACGGGACTTGGCGTCGGAGAACCCGCAGGTCTTGGCCGCGTCGGGCTGCGGCCGAGTGGAGCCGCGCGAGTAACTGAGCAACATCTGGAAGGTGTTGTTGAAGATGGTCCAGCTCGCGCCGTCATAGCCGGTCGCCGGGTCCACCGGTGACGAAAAGTCTTTGGAGACCGCGAAGCGGTCGGTTGTGCCGATGACGATGACACCATCCTCGCCACCGGCGGATCCGTCCACGCCGCCGCATCCCGAAAGCGCGGGAATCGCGAGGCACAACACAGCGGGCAGCACGAACAGCTCGCTCTTCACTACGTCGTCTCCTTCGGGCCACCGACCACGGTGGCCACGCATGACCCGAACACGCCACAAGCGACGTCAGTTCGGGGGCGGTACTCTGATTGTCTTGCGAATCGGTGAACAAATATCGCTGTCGCACCCCATGCGTCAGCGATCACGCTCTGCGTAATCCACCGAACCACCCCCAAAAGGGGCATTCCTTTGCCTTGCGCATCTCAATCACCGTCCTTTCAGGCATCATTCGAGCGTCGGGCGACGCACGCGAATGTCGGACCTCGGGCACCCCACTTGATCCCCCGTCAGCACCATCGCCGACAAGATCACACCGTGCAGACAACGTAGGTGGCGAGAGTGTGACACTCCCGCCACGCCATCCATGAGCGTCGGACGGCTGATGCTGAGCCATCGGGTTCTCCAGGCGGTGGCCCGACCACGATCACCGCGTTCCGGCGCCCCCGCGGCTGTCGGCCCGAGAGCCTGGTGCCACGAGGACCTGGGGGGCCTGTCCAGGCGATCATGTGACTACTCGTCGCTCGGGTCGTTGACGTGGACCCGGGGCGGGGCGATCCGAAGGACGCGGCCTGGGAACGGCTGCGGCCGTTCCTGCCGGTCGGCAGCGGAAGGAGCCCTCGGTGAGCGCCGGGCATGCAACGGCGGGCGCCGCTCACACGCGTCTACGGCGTGACGATCGCGAAGTTCGGGTCGGGCTCGCCGAGGTGGGCGAAGAGCTCGGCGAGCTTGTCGGCATCGCCCGAGACCTGGATGCCGGCGCGGTCGGCCAGGTGGGTCGCCGGCGTGGTCCCGAGGAGGACGGCCCGCAGGTCGGCCTCGGGGAGGGAGATCTCCAGGTCGGGGTCCACAGCTGCGGGGCCCTCGCCGAACACGTGGGTCAGGACGCCGTTGTGCAGGCGCCAGGTGATGGGCTCCATGCCGGGGACGTTCCAGCGGATCGTGATGTCCGTGTTCCAGCCGGCCGGGCCGTCGACGCGGATGGCGAGGGAGTCGAAGAGCTGGTCGAGGGAGAGCGCGGAGACCACGTCGGGCGATGCGGTGACGGTCGGTGTGCCGACCGAGCCGTGTCGCAGTTCGAGGGCGCCGGTGAGGTAGAAGTTGCGCCATGTGCCGTTCTCGCTGCCGTAGCCGAGCTGGGTGAGGGCGTCCGCTTGCAGCTCGCGCGCCTCGGTGTTGCCGGGGTCGGCGAACAGCACATGGTTGACGACCTGGGCCACCCAGCGGAAGTCGCCGTCCGCGTAGGACCCGTGGGCCCGGCGCAGGACCTCTTCGGCGCCTCCCATGAAGTCCACGTAACGCGCGGCCGCCTCGGTGGGCGGGTGCTCCCACAGGTGAGCGGGGTTGCCGTCGAACCAGCCCAGGTATCGCTGGTAGATCGCCTTGACGTTGTGGCTGACGGATCCGTAGTAGCCGTGGGTGTGCCAGACGCGTTCCAGGGCCGGCGGCAGCTGCATCCGTTCGGCGATCTCCAACGGGGTCAGCCCTTGGTTGATCATGCGCAGGGTCTGGTCGTGGAGGTATGCGTACAGGTCGCGCTGTTCGCTCAGGAAGGTCAGCACCCGTTCGCGGCCCCAGGTCGGCCAGTGGTGCGAGGCGAACACGACGTCGGTGGAGGCGCCGAAGAGCTGGACGGTCTGGGTGAGGTACTGGGCCCAGACACGCGGGTCCCGGACCTCGGCGCCACGCAGGGTGAGCAGGTTGTGGAGGTTGTGGGTGGCGTTCTCGGCGATGCACAGGGCGGCGTGGCCGGGGAAGTGGATGTTCAGCTCGGCGGGCGCCTCGGTCTCGGGGGTGAGCTGGAAGGCCATCCGGATGCCGTCGACGGTGAGTGTCCGGCCGGTGGCGGTGATCTCGACGGTGGGCGGGAGGAGACTGGCCGCGCCCGTGGAGGTCGTCTGCCCCAGACCCGCCCCGACCTGACCGTGTGCCCCCTTGGGCAGCGCTGCGCCGTACATGTACGCGGCGCGGCGTGCCATCGCCGTGCCCGCGTAGACGTTCTCGCTGACGGCATGGGCAAGGAAGCCCTCGGGGGCGATGACAGGCACGTCGGGGCCGACCTCCTCGGCATTCACGACGCCCTTGACGCCGCCGAAGTGGTCGACGTGGCTGTGGGTGTAGAGCACGCCTGTGACGGGGCGGTCGCCGCGGTGGCGCCGGTACAGGGCCAGAGCCGCTGCCGCCGTCTCGACGCACAGGAGGGGGTCGATGACGAGGACACCCCGCTCGCCCTCGACGACCGTCATGTTGGACAGGTCGAAGCCGCGTACCTGGTAGATGCCCTCGGCCACCTCGAACAGACCGTGCCGGGCGGCAAGAGCGCTCTGCCGCCACAGGCTCGGATGCACGGTGTCCGGGCAGTCCGCGTCGAGGAAGCCGTAGGCGTCCAGGGACCACACCACATGCCCGTCACTGTCCGTGATATCCCGCTGGTCGCTGGTGCCGAGGAAACCACGGCCGACGTCGTCCAGGTCGCGGTCGTCCTCGAACGGCAGCAGACTTCGTGCGGCCTGGTGGGCGGCGACGATCGCCGGCTCGGAGCCCTTCACTGCGGAATCGGCGGACATCGTGTTCTCCCTCGGAACCGGACCGGCATCACCACCACGTGGGCTCAGTCAGTGCCACCCTCGGGGATCACCCGCAGGCGTGCCATCGCACGTACTCCGTCTGCACGACCGACCGCGCGCTGCTCCCGGTTCCCTGACAGGGATCTCCGATCGGCCGCCGGCCGGCCATCGGCTGCCTGCCGGATTGCATTCCTTTGCGAAGAACGGGCATCTGCTCCATGTACGGGCCATGTGCGCCGTGTGGTGCGGCGCCCCTGGCGATGCCCGTTCCGGTCGTCGTACCGGTGGCCGAGCCATGGACGGGCCTCGTACGCCGGGCGGCTCGCGGGAGCCTTGCCCGGACCGGTGCGACCGGCGCACCCGGCGACGCGGCCCGTGCTCGCTCCAGGCGCGGCCGACCCACTCCCGGACCCCCGGAGGGAAGTGTGTGCCATGCGGATGGCCACCGCTTTCGCCGACGAGTGCTGGGCTGACCTCGAGGACTCCTTCGGCCGCATGGTGCACGACACCGGAGGGTCGGCCGGGTTGTTGTATCTGTCGGTTCCGGGTGGGCAGGTACAGCAACTGGCCATGATCACCGGCGCCTCCCGCCGGATCGCCGCCCCGTGGACGCGTGTCGCCACCGATCTGCCCTCACCGGTGACGGACGCCATCCGCGAGAGGCGCCTGGTGTGGCTGGCCAGCCGGCAGGAGATGGCCTGCCGTTACCCCAACGTCGGGCTGGTGGTGCCCTACGACTTCATGCTGGCGGCCGTGCCGATCATCCACGGCACCAGCGCCTGGGGCGGGAGTGCGCTGCTGTGGCCGCAATGGCATGCGTCCCAGCTCGATCCGCGTGAGCGGGAGGTGATCAGCGCCTTCTGCCACCACGCGGGCCAACTGCTGCAGCAGGCCGCCGACCGCGGCGAACCCCTCCTGCCCCGTGACGATCCCCAGGTCCTGGCGCCGATGCGCACCGGAGCCCCGCGATGGGGGGAGGCGCTGGCAGCGGTGGAATTCTCCGAGCGCCTGCCGATCGGCTGCTGCGCGCTGGACCTGGACGGCCGGGTCACCTTCGTCAACACCGCCGCGGCCGGACTCCTCGGCACCGGCGCCACCGGCCTGATGGGCACCCGGCCCTGGGAATCGCTGCCCTGGCTGCACCAGCAGCCTTTCGAGGACCGCTATCGCGCCGCGGTGCTCAGCCGCGAGCCCACCACGTTCACCGCGCTGCGCCCGCCCGATCACCGGCTGTCCTTCCGGCTCTATCCGGACGCCTGCGGGATCAGCGTCCACATCACCCCCGCTCGGGCCGGACCGGCGAACATCACCGGCCCCGCCGGCCGGCCCTTGGCGGAGCCTGCCGCCATCGCGGGGCACTACCAGCTGATGCACCTGGCGGCGACACTCACACAGGCGGCCGGCACCCGGGATGTGGTGGAACTGGTCGCCGACCAGCTGGTGCCGGGATTCGGCGCGCGAGGGCTGGTCCTGATGATGATCGAGGAAGGTCGACTCCGCATCATCGGCCATCGCGGCTACACCTCTGAGTTCATCGACCGGTACGACGGTGCCACCCTCGCCTCCCTCACCCCGCCCGCGCAGGCTCTGGCCGGCGGTGTGCCCAGCTTCTTCGTCAGCTTCGCCGACTTCCAGCGCGCCTATCCCGATGCCGCCCGTTACGGCTCCCGCGACGCCTGGGCCTTCCTGCCGCTGATCACCAGCGGACGCCCTGTCGGGACCCTCGTGCTGTCCTACGACCAGCCCCGGCCCTTCCCCCAGGCCGAACGGGCCGCCCTCGCCGCCCTGGCCGGCCTCATCGGCCAGGCCCTGGACCGCGCCCGGCTCTACGACACCCAACACCAGCTCGCCCACAGCCTCCAGAACTGCCTGCTCCCCCGCGAGTTGCCCAGCGTCCCCGGGCTGGAGGTCGCCGCCCGTTACCGGCAGGCCGGCCGCGGCATGGAAGTCGGCGGCGACTTCTACGACCTCATCCGCTGCGACTCCAAGGGGGCGGCTGCCGTCATCGGCGACGTCCAGGGCCACAACGTCAGCGCCGCCGCCCTCATGGGCCAGATCCGCGCCGCCATCCACTCGCATGCCATCGCCGGCCCACGACCGGATGAAGTCCTGCTGTGTGCCAACCGCCTCATCGCCGATCTCGACCCGGGCCTGTTCACCAGCTGCCTGTACGTCCACCTCGACCTTCACCAGCACCGCGCACACCTGTCCACCGCCGGACACCTGCCGCCCCTGATCCGCCACCCGGACGGACACACCGAGATTCTGCGGCTGTCCCCCGGCCTCCTCCTGGGCATCGAGCCCGACGCCGACTACACCACCGCAGGCATCCCCCTCTCCCCCGGCACCGTCCTCGCCCTGTACACCGACGGACTCGTCGAAACCCCGGGGACCGACATCGACGATGCCATCACCGACCTCGCCGACCACCTCGCGCGCACCGGCGACCAAACCACCCAGAGCCTCGCGGACACCCTCGTCGAGCACGCCACGCGCACCACACCCGGCACGGACGACATGGCCCTGCTTCTGGTCCGTGCGACGGATTGAGCTCCACCGGGCGTCCGCGCCCGCGCTACGGAGTACGGGCAGCGCGGGCGGCGTACATCCACCCGCGAGGTGTTCAGTCCGCCTGACCCGATGCGGTACGGGCCGCGTCACCGCGCTGGTAGATGTCGGGGATGCCGTCGCCGTCCGCATCGACGTCCTCCTCCGCACACAGCCGCCGGTAGAGGCGGTTGCGGCGGTGCAGGAGCAGCGAGGCCAGGCAGGCCGACATCACCGAGGCCACCAGGACCGCTGCCTTGACGTGCTCACCTTGCGCGGTCGAGGGGAAGGCGAGCTCACCGATCAGCAGGGCGACGGTGAAGCCGATGCCGCCCAGGGTGGCGAGGCCGAACACGTCGGCCCAGGCGAGGTCCGGATTCAGCCGGGCACGGGTGAAGCGGGCGGCGAGGTAGGTCCCCGCGAAGATCCCGAGGATCTTGCCGAGCACCAGACCCACGACCACGCCGAGCGGCTCCGGGCTGGTGAACACCTGCCCCAGGGATCCGGCGGAGACGGTGACCCCGGCCGCGAACAGGGCGAACAGCGGGACGGCGACGCCTGCGGACAACGGGTGCAGCAGGAACCCCGTGCGCTCGGCGGGCGAGGTCACCTCGTCGTCGTCGCGGGTCGTCCGCAGGATCAGGCCCATGGCGACGCCTGCCACGGTGGCGTGCACGCCGCCGTTGTACATCAGCCCCCAGATCACCACGCCGAGCGGCACGTACCACCACCAGCCGGTGATCCGCAGCCGCTGCAACACGTAGAAGACCGCGAGGCCGGCCACCGCACCCAGCAGCGCCCAGACGTTGAGGTCGGAGGTGAAGAACACCGCGATGACCAGGATCGCGCCCAGGTCGTCCACCACGGCCAGGGTGAGCAGGAAGGCTCTCAAGGCCGCGGGCAGGTGGGTGGAGATGACGGCCAGGACCGCCAGCGCGAAGGCGATGTCGGTGGCCATCGGCACCGCCCAGCCACTCAGGCCGCCGCCCCCGAACGCCGAGACCGCGGCGTACAGCCCCGCGGGCACCACCATGCCGCACACAGCCGCGACGACCGGCAGCGCGGCGGTCGCCGGGGTGCGCAGCTCGCCGACCACGAGCTCGCGTTTCAGCTCGATCCCGGCCACCAGGAAGAACACCGCCAGCAGTCCGTCCGCCGACCAGTGCCCCACCGACAGGTCCAGGCCCAGGGCGGGGATGCCGAAGTGGAAGTCGCGTATCGCCTCGTAAGCGCCGCTGAACGGACTGTTCGCCCACGCCAGGGCCACCACCGCGGCGGCCAGCAGAACCAGGCCGCCGACGGTCTCCGTCCGCAGGGCGTGGGCGACGGCCCGTCGCTCCGGCCAGGGGAGCACGCCGAGGAACAGGGGACGGGATCGGGGGCCGGTGGCCATAAGGGCGGATCCTCCGGGGCGTTGACGACAACGGGCACAAAGCCCCTGACAACGCCGACCAGACTTCCCGGCACACCCGGCGCCTTTTCTTGACGCCTTATTGACACCCTACCGGACGGCACCCTGGCGGACCCGAGCGCTCCGCACACCCGCAGGGACGCGCTCCGCCGTCGGCGCGGCCGACCGGTCCGACTGCCCGGCACCACGTTGTCCCCGGCGACGGCCTCGGAGCGGGCCCCGAGGAGTGGCCGTCCCCGCGCGCGCCGCACTGTCCGTCGACGCTGGCGCCCGACATCTGCCACCGCGGACGGGCCGGCCATCGCGCGGCCCGGCCCGTGGTCCGCATGGAGCCGCTCGTGGGGCGCTCGCGGGGCGGTCGCGCCCGGTCAGGCCTCGAACTCGGTGAGGTCGATGGCGTGAACACGCAGCGGGAAGCCGTACTCGGGGTGTGTGGTGTCCCGCTGTGGCACCATGCCGAGCTTGCGGATCACGTTCGCCGAGGCGGTGTCGCCGATCCGGGCGATGGCCACCAGGCGTTCCAGGCCGCGGTCCTGGAGCGCGAACTCCATCGCGGCGTGGGCTGCCTCCGATCCGTAGCCCTGGCCCCAGAACTGCTGTCCCAGCCGCCAGCAGACGGACACCTCGGGCATCACCTCGGGAAGGAACTCCGGGAGGGAAAGGCCGGTGAAACCGGCCAGTTCGCCCGAGGCCAGCAACT
Source organism: Streptomyces sp. NPDC026673 (assembly GCF_040638135.1). NCBI lineage: Bacteria > Bacillati > Actinomycetota > Actinomycetes > Kitasatosporales > Streptomycetaceae > Streptomyces > Streptomyces sp. NPDC026673. Next base: position 251,170 of record NZ_JBEZXR010000003.1, read on the forward strand.
CGACGGCGAAGAGCCCGAAGCCCTCCTCGTCCCACTCCTCCTCCCAGCGCTCGATGGCCTCCGCCGTTTGCTCCAGGTCGCGCACGGAGCCGTCGCCGACCCAGCGCATCACCCGCGGGTCGCCGTTGATCTCGGCCATGGGCACCAGGTCGTCGTCCTGCCAGCGGCGCAGGATCAGGCGGGGGGTCTGGATCTCGGTCATGGGCTCATCCTGTCGGAGGGGAAACCGCAACGTTAACCGGCGCGGCGCGCGCCTCGAGCACACGCGGGCGGCGAGGGCCGGTTCCGCCCGGCAAGGGGTCAGAGGGCGGACTGCTGGGCCGCTTGGTACGCGTCCCACAGCGGCTGCGCGACCGTGCATTCACGGGCGGACCCGTCCTGGCATGTGGAGCATGAGGTGGAGTGGTCCAGCCAGGCGCGGTACGCCGTCTGCACGGCCTGGTTCACCTGCGTCACCCGGGCCCGGACGACGGCACCGGGCCCCGAGCCGGTCTCCAGCCAGCGCTCCCTGAACCCGGGCTCCCCCATGACCAAAAACTCCTCGACCTCGCCGGATCCCGCATCCGGCAGCCCGCCCCGACAGCTGACCACCCACTGTAGCGATTCGTCGCAGGACACATCTCGAACCACCGCATCATCTGCACATCTCCAGCAGCGTGGTCATGCTGCGGGGCCGCAGGCGGCACCGCTTCAACGGCGTCCGGCAGCGGGCGCGATCCGGTCGCCGGCACCCGGCAGGCCCGGCCGCCAGGGGCCCGCCATGCCGCCGGGAAGCTCAGCGGGTGGGGTCGTCGGGCTTCGGCAGCGGAACGCCGTCGACGTACAGGTCGACGTACTCGTTGTAGAACGCGACCAGGCCCGCGATGCGGTTGGCCTGGATGGTCGGGAAGTCGTACGCCCAGGCGATGTCCTCGTGGGACGCGGTGTCGCTGCCGAAGGACCAGTAGCCGCTCGTGGTGCCCTTGTAGGGGCATCGCGACACCGTGTCCGACTGCCGCAGCCGGGACCAGTCGACGTACATGCGCTCGAGGTAGTAGCGGGTCGGCAGTCCGGTTTCGAACAACTTCACGCAGTTGGGTGCCTCCGCCAGCACGACACCGTCCAGTTCCACGCGGACGCTGCTGGACGAACGCAGAGCGTCCACTCGCGAATAGGGACTCCTGGGGTGCACGAACACCGGCTCGTCCTCCTCGAACCAGGAGTCCAGCGCCTCCCATTCGAAACGGACGGTGTCGTGGAGCGGCTTGGGGCTGTCCTCGTCCCAGACCCATGCGGCGCCCTCGCGGACCGCCGAGCCGACCCGCAGAGCGTGCCGGCGTGCGGACCCGGCACCGCGATGCTCCGTGTGCCGCTCGTCGACGAGCACACCGTCGACCAGGTCCTCGACCGGGATGCTGAACTGCGGGTAGGCGCGCCACTCCCACACGTACAGCGCGCGTCGCGTGTCGAACACGACGCGGTTTCCCACCACGCCCCGGATCCTGCGCGGCACCGGCTCGACATGGCCGACGGGGACGATCAGGCTCGGGTGCGCGACATTCTCACTTGCCATGGTGCTGACCTCGGTTCTCTCGTTCCTGCCGGTTTCCGCGCCTGTGGAGGCAGTGCCGGCTCGGGGCCGGTGGCGTCGTGCGGGGCTCGAGGAACGTGCGCCTCCCCCGGCCCGCGACACCGGGGAACGGACCCGCGCGCAATCGTCCCCGGAGGACAGACCAGGGGCGCCGTGGAGATGTGACACGCCTGCCGCACACCCGCCCCCTATGCCCCTGTGCCGGCACCCCGGCGGCCCGGCGGCCCGTCACTTCCCGACAGGACCGCCGCCCGGTACGGCGCCGGGTTCCAGCAGCCCGCGCAGGACGTTGCCCTCCGTCGTGAGGTAGCCGGCGCCGTAGTCGAAGCGGCGCGCGTTGGCGAACATCAGGAAGTAGTACTTGGCGTTCTCGCTGAACCAGTACGCCGGGGTGAGGTCCCCCAGCTTCATGGGGAACGCCGTCACATCCCGGACGACCGTGAAGCCGTTGGGGACCGTGCAGTAGCGCCTCTGCCGGTCGAACATCACGCGGGCTTGTTCGCGGTAGATCTCCTTGCCCGTGGTGAGCCACAGGAGCAGGCAGGAGTTGGCGTACTCCGGGCGCAGCGGATAGGACGGCTGGACCGCGCGCATGGCGTCGTAGTCGATGAGGTCCGGCGGCAGGCGGAAGGACTCGAGCACGGCCGTCCAGCTGTCGAGGTAGCTCTCGCCGTCGGCGACGTGTCCGCTCTGCGCCAGCAGTCCGGCGTAGAAGGCGGTCAGCTCGGACTGCACGTGACCGGTGGCGTGGCCCGTGCTCATCTCCGCCTGCCGGAACCACAGCCGCCCGGTGCCCCGGTCGGCGAGGTGGGTGAGGATCCCGGCGGTGAGCGTGGTGTACCAGGTGTGCAGCTCCTCGTCCCCGTACAGCGCCCAGCCGTGCCACAGGGACTCGAAGAAGGAGTCGACGGGCGGATCGAGGGTGGCGGTGGTGCCGGTCCACGCGCCGGTCTCCACGTTCATGGTGGTGCCGAGCAGGTCGAGCCGGGAGCGGCGTTCGTAGACGGCGCGCAGCGCCCGCTTGGCCGCGTCGTAGTAGGAGCGGTCGCCGGTGAGCCGGGACAGCTCGCCGAACTCGGTGAGGCAGCTGCCGACCTCGGCGACGTAGTTCTCCCGGCCGCTGACCGCGCCCGTGGAGAGGTTGACGTAGCGGTACGGGGCGCCCGTGGGCGATTTCGCGAAGGCGGGCATCAACCGGTCCGTGAGGTCTCGGGCCAGGTCCAGCAGCGCGGGGACCCTGGTCGCCAGGTACCCCGACAGCAGCCCGCCGACGAGCCGGATGACCGATTCGAAGACCTGGACGGACACATCCTGGTCGAGGTCGAGCTCGTTCCTCACCCACTGGACGGCCGCGACCAGCTCCTCGTCCAGCTCCATCAGGTACAGCGTGTCGAGCGCCTCGACGATCGTCAGGCCGAACGTGTGACCGGGGGCGAAGAAGTCGGCACCGGAGCCGCTGAGCGGCCGCAGCTCGTCGCGGCCCCAGGCCAGCCGCCGGTACGCGTCCCAGGCGCTGCGGAACGCGTCGACGGCCTCCGCCCCCAGGCCCTCGTACGGCTCGGGCGCCGCGTTGGCCGTACCGGGCAGGAAGACGGCCGGAACGGCGGCGACGGGCGTGAGGGCGGCGACGGCCCCGAACAGCCTGCGCCGTGACACTCCGCCGGAACCCGCGAGATTCCTCATGCCCCCAGACATGCCCGAAAAGCCCCACGGCTCCTCCGGGCATGACGGGACATCACCGCATTGCCGGGACACCCCGCCGACCGGTACCCGTCAGCCGCGGATCACCACGACCGGGCGCCCGGGCGATGATCCGCGCCGTCGGCGGCCGGGCATGTCCCGTGTTTGCCAGGCGCCCCGGCCGGCCGGAGTGCTGATGGTGCCGATGGTGCCGCTAGGGTCTGCCCGCCGGGTCGTGATCGATCTCGGGCAGTGCCAACGGAAGCCGGACGGTGGTCACCCAGGACCTGAGGATCGGCTCGGTGGGCGATCCGAAGGCGCCCGCCGGCAGGATGTGGAGCAGGAGCTCGGCGGCCGTCGGGAACAGCACCGGGGAGGACTCGTGCCCGTAGCCCGCTCGGTCGATCACCAGCCGGCCGGCCGGCAGCGCCCCACTGTCGAGGTACGTCCGCAGGCCGTCCGTCACGGCATGATCCAGCCTTTCGGGCAGGCCCGGCAGCAGAGCACCGCGCAACAGCCCTTGCCGGGGCGCGGGCCGGACCGTCTCCCAGAACCTGACGCGCCAATCCAGCCGGTCACCCTCTCCCGGCGCGAACTCGCCGCCCACCAGCGCCGTGAACCGCGCACGGGCGTGGTTCTGCCGCAGTTCCAGGACCGCGCGGGACCGGACGCCCGTGACAACGGGGCGCGCGAGAACCAGCCCGCTGTTCTCGCGTTTTCCCAGGAGGGCGAACTCACGGCGGTCGTCGTCGACCGCCGCGCTTCGGTGGAGCGCCCTCACCACCAACACGCAGAACTTTTCCGTTTCGCTCCGGACAGGGATCCGGGACGCGAGCGCGCGCTCCCGTCACGTGAATCTCCGGAGGGAACCTAGCCCTGTGGGACGTCCCTGACGAACACGATGCCGTCGCTGTCGGCCAGGTGGAGTGGATCGAGCGGGGCGTAGCCGAACCGCAGGACTGCCGGGCGCGGCCCGTCTCGGGCCGCGCCCGGTCTCTCCATGGTCCACCCGGACGATACGCACGGCCCCTTGGGCGCGCCGCGCCCTCGCTCCGGGGGCCGTGGCGGGACGCTCGCCGTAGCCGCGACGGGTTCCTCCCGTCGGCAGGCCGGGCGCCGTATCCCCGAGCGCGGCGCCCGGCCGGCGGTGCGGCCGTCCGGCAGGGGCGGCCCCCGTGCCGGGACATGGTCATCGCGCTGCCCGCCTCTTCCTCGACGACACATCGGCTGACCCGCGACACGGTCATGGCGCACCGCCCCGGACGGGGCGGTGCGCCATGACCGTGGAACCTTCACCTTCCGCAAGCCGCCCGGAGTTCACATCCGGGGTGCGCCGACGGCCCGTCACCCGGACCGTCGGCGCCTTCCCGGTGCTTCCCCGGTTACTTGCGCTTCAGCGTGAAGTCGGCGGTGACCGTCGCTCCCTTCTTCAGCTTCACCGTCGTGACGGTCGGCTGGTAGCCGTCCTTGGCGACGATGACCGTGAGCGGGTTGTTGCGGACGTCGAGCCACAGTCCGTACGTGCCGTCGGCGGACGTGGTGAGTGTGTAGGACGAGGCCCAGCTGTCGATCTGCACGGTCGCACCGGCCAGCGGTGCGGTGCCGCCGGTGGCCTTGTTGCCCAGGACGAGACCGCTGATCTTGCCCCAGGTCTTGGGTGGGTCGACGTGCAGGCTGACCGGGATGCGCGGCACGGCGTAGGGCGTGTCGGTGCCCACGCTCAGGCCGGCGGTCAGGTCACCGGGCTGGGTCACGGACGCAGCCGTGGCGTCCAGCGAGACGGTGACGGTCGTGCTGGCCCCGGGCTGCAGGGTGAGCTCCTGGACGCTCGTGCTCAGCCAGTCGACGTCGCTCGCCCCGCCCTGGTCGTAGCCGGGCAGCACCTCGACCTTGCCGATCGGCCTGCCGGGGGCGTTGCCGCCGCCCACCTTGTAGAAGCCGGGTGCGCCGCCGCCGCGGTAGGTGGCGACGTTGGCGTTGGGCAGGGCGGCCCAGGTGCCGGACCTCGGGTCGAAGGCCTGGCTGCGGTTGGTGAGGGCGTTGTTGCCGATTCCGCCGACCAGCAGCAGGCGCCCGTTGGCCGCGGAGTAGTGGGTACCCCACTGCGGGGCCGGGACGTCCGCGAGCTGCGACCAGCTGTCGGCGCCCGGGTCGTAGGCGTAGGTGTGGACGACGTCGTTCTCGCTGGCGCCCAGACCACCGGCGCAGTAGATCTGGCCGTCGATGGCGCCGCACGCCTCCCACGAGATGGGCTCGGGGTAGGCCGCGATCTGGGACCAGCTGTCGGTGCTCGCGTCGTAGACGCTCGCGTCCGTGGTGCCGCAGAAGTCGGCGCCGCAGCCGCCGATCATGTAGAGCTTGCCGTCCAGGACGGCGGTGCCGGAGCCGGCGTACGGCTTGGGCGCGGACGCCCCGGTGGTCCAGCTGTCGGACGCCGGGTCGTAGATCTCCAGCTTCGCGTCCGGGGTGCCCGACGGGCCCCAGCCGCCGACGGCGTAGAGCTTGCCGTCGATGAACCCGTGCGCGGGGTCCTCACGGGTGTCGGACGCGCTCGCCAGCTTGGTCCAGCTGCCGGCGACCGGGTCGAGGACGTACAGGTCCTTCACGTCGGTCGATCCGTTGTACCCGAAGGCCGAGTAGACCTTGCCGTCCAGCGTGTCGACGGCGTTGTCCATGAGGGCGGCCGGCAGGTCCGGGGCGGTCTGCCACGTGTCGTCGGCCGGGACCGCCGCGGCGGGCTTGGCCGCGCCGGCCGGTGCCCGGGCGTTGCTGGACAGCGGGTTGAAGGTGCCCTTGACGGTCTGCAGCGCGGCGCCCTTGGCCTGCTGGGTGAAGCCGCCGGCCTGTTCGCCGAGCTTGACCGTGGCGGCGGCGCCGCCGGTGTTCCTGACGGTCAGCTTCTGGGACTTGGCCCCGCCCCAGGCCACGGAGGCGGAGACGGAGGCCGGGGTGATCGCGACCTGCCCGGCCTTGAGCTTGAAGTTCGCCTGGACGGCGCTGTCGGCCCCCGGCTTGGCGGTCTTGGTCAGCGAGGTGTACTTCGCCTTGGCCGCGGTGAAGGGGTGGTTGCCGAATGCGGTCGAGACGAACGAGTAGAAGCCGTCGGGCAGGTTCGGGTCGTCGGGGGTGGCCCCCGTGGTGGTCTTCTCGGTGGGCTTGTCCTGGCTGGTGACGGTGGCACCGACGATGCCGGACCCGGTGTTGGCGTCGGTCACGGTGCCCACGACCAGGCCGGCGGGGACGGGGGTGAGCTTCCGGTCGCCGATGAAAACGTTGTCGACGGCCCACCACCAGCCGAAGCTCCCGGTGAAGTGGAAGCGCAGCTGCACCTCGGGCTTGCCGGCGAAGTCGGCCAGCGACGCCTCGATCCGGTCCCCGGTGACGTCCGAGCCGGGCGACCAGATCCTGGTCCAGTTCTTGCCGCCGTCCGCGGTCGCCTCGACGACCGCCGACTGCCCGCCGTACTGCTTGTACTCGGTGTCGAAGGCCACCTCGGGGTCGTTCTTGCCGGTGAAGTCGTAGACCGGGCTGACCAGTGAGGAGTCCTGGGAGACGCCGCCGCCGAAGTGGTCGCTGTCGATGATGGCGAAGGCGCCGTCGCCGCCGGTGTGGTTGCCGCGGTCGCCCGGGTCGTCGAACTGCCAGCCGCCCGTGGTGTCCTTGGCGTTGTCCACCGTCCAGTCGGCGGGCGGGGCGTCGGTGGCGTCGAAGGGTTCGGTGGTGCCGGTGACGTCGACCCGGTATCCGGGCGGGTTCGCCGTCCAGGCGTCGACCGGGAGCGTGATCCCCACCGTCTGCGCGGAGTCGCCGACGGTGATCGTCTTGCTGACGGTCTTGTAGCCGGGAGTCGACGACGCGACGTGCAGGGTGTAGGAGTGCCCCTCGGGCAGGTCCAGGCTGTAGGCACCGGTGGCGGGGTCGGTCCACGCCATACCGGGGACGCCGTCCGCGGTGATCTTGGCGTAGAGCGGCCAGCCGTGGCCGGAGCCGTCGGTGACCTTGCCGGCGACCGTCTGGCTGGGCACCGGGGAGAGGCTGAAGTTCCTGGTGACGTTGGCGTCCTCGTCGACCACGATCCCGTCGGCCGAACCGTCGGCGTAGCCGAACGCCTCGACGGAGACGTCGTAGGTGCCGGTGGGCACGGTCAGGGAGTAGGCGCCGGAGGCGTCGGTGTGGGCGATCCCGGTGCCCGCCGTGACGGTGGCACCTCCGACGGCCTTGCCGGTGGCGCTGTCGGTCACGGTTCCGGCGATCACGCCGTGCGCTCCGGTGCGGAACGCGTTCAGGCCGGCCGGGGTGCCGAGGCCGGTCGGGCCGTCGAAGCCCGTGGCTCCGTTGCACAGGTACGACGGGGAGCAACTGCCGTTGCTGCCGGTGGTGATGTCGTTGAGTCCGGTGCCGGCCTCGTACGGGTACGCGTTCGGGTACGACCCGGCGACGGGGGTGCCGGCGGCGGCGTACACCGAGGCGATGATCGGCGCCGAGACGCTGGTGCCGCCGTAGACCGCCCAGCCGTTGTGGCCGTAGGTCTGGTAGACGGCCACGTTCTCCGCGACGGCCGAGACGTCGGCGAGTGCCCGGTTGTCACAGCCGGTGTCGTGCTGGAAGGCGGGCTTGGGCTCGTACAGCGAGCAGCCGGAACCGGCCAGGCTCCAGGCGTCCTCGGTCCAGCCACGGGGGGTGGACGGAGCGCGGGTGAGCGTGGTGCCGCCGACCGCGGTCACGTACTGCGAGGCGGCCGGGTAGCTCACGCCGTAGCCGAAGTCGCCGGTCGACGCGGTGATCGCGACGCCGGGGTGGTTGTAGTGGGCGTCCAGCTCCGTGGTCTCGGACGGGTCCTCGCCGTTCCCGCCGCGGTAGTCCGTGCCATAGGAGTTGGAGACGTACTTCGCGCCGAGCGCGACCGCCTGGTCGACGGCCGCGGACAGGCTCTCGAAGCTGTTGTCGTCGGCCTCGACCAGGAGGATGTGCGCGTTGGGGGCGATCGCGGAGACCATGTCGAGGTCGAGCGAGATCTCACCGGCCCAGCCCGGGTCCGGTACGGGGTAGTCCGTGCCGCCGCGCTGGTCGACCTTGCGGAAGCATCCGTTGTCCGTGGTGCAGGCCGGCAGCCCGAACTGCGCACGGTAGACGGCGAGGTCCGCCTCGGCGGTCGGGTCGTCGAAGGCGTCGACGATGGCGACGGTCTGTCCGGCGCCCCCGTCGGCGGGCAGGTCGTAGGCGCTCCGCAGATCGGTGGCGCCGTAGCCGGCCGGGGTGTCGGCCGCCCGCAGCAGGCCCTTGACGGCCTTCACGTCGGTGCGGCGCAGGGCGAAGCAGCTGAAGTGGCCGGGCTTGGCGTCGTCACAGGTGGGTTCGAAGGAGGCGCGGCCGTCGGTGACCGAGGCGGCGGACTTCGCGCCTGCGGCACCTGTGGCTAATGCCGGTGCTTGTACTCCGAGTACCGCCATGGCGGCGGCGCCGAGGACTGCCAGTCCTCTGGTCACCGTCCGGTGGAGGGGGTTGGTGGTTCTCGCTGGTCTGCGCAACGTGACTCCCATGCGTGCGTGCAGGGATGGAGCCGGGTACGGCTCCCGGGCGACGGCGAACGTCCGAGCGTTCACCGGAGCCCATTAGCGAGTTCCGCTCTGTCCATGTCAACAAGCAAGATTGTCGGCGGCGGTGACGGAATGTCATCGCATAAATGCTGCAAGTACACGCTCGGCTGCGATTGTTGGATGTTTTGGAGGGGAATAAGGGTCCCGGCGTGTTCGCTGAGTGAACGCCCCACTCCGGCTACTCGTGAGTGGTCACTGCACGTATCGAGGGCGTGAATACGACACGCGACGCAAAGACGCCAGCCCCCTCGGAACACCGGTCAACCCACCGGGCGGCCTTTGCGCTGGCCAACGCGCCATTCCGGTGAAACACGGCCCCGGGCGCATCCGCGGAACCCGCCCGCGGCAAGCCCCATTGCCGGTGTCTCACCGTTTGGTGAAATAGCGGACTGCGCCTTTCGCGGGTGTGATCTCCTGCGCCGGTTCAGGTCCGGGGCGCCCGGGCGGAGCGCGGGCGAGCGCGCAGCGCGGGCAGCCGGGCACAGTCCTCGGCCGAGGCGAGCCCCTCGCCCAGGGCCAGCAGCGAAAGGAGCCGCACCGGGCGGCCCGCCGCCGCCGCGGCCTCCAGTTTGTGGTGGCCGTCGAGGAGGAAGTGCGTCAGCCCCCAGTGCCGGTAGTGGTCGGCCGGCAGGCCGACGGCCGGTTCGCACACGTCCAGCGTGGAGACCGGCATGCGGAGGCGCCGGGAATATTGTCATCGCGTGATGACTTCAGCTGAAGACATCACGCGATGACATCAAGGAGAGTCGTGGAGAACGCCGCGATGGGAAATCCGCGGTCCGGGCGGCAGCGGGCGCTGGTTCCCGTACTGGTCTCGCTCGGCATGCTGGTCGCCGTGGTCAGCAGCCTCGGCGCCCCGCTGGTGCCGACCATCGCCGCCGAGGAGCACGTCTCCCTGAACGACGCGCAATGGTCGCTGACCGTCACGCTGCTCGTGGGTGCCGTGGTCACACCCGTGATGGGCCGGCTGGGGGACGGTCCGCGCCGGCGCCCGGTGATTCTCGGCGCCCTGGTCGCGGTACTCACCGGCTGCGTCCTGGCGGCGCTGCCCCTGGGCATGGGCTCCCTGGTGACCGGGCGCGCGCTGCAGGGCCTCGGGCTGGGCCTCATCCCACTGGCAATCGCCACCGCCCGCGACGCCCTGCCGCCGGAGCGATCACGCCCCGCGGTGGCCCTGCTGTCGATCACCACCGTCGCCGGCGTCGGCCTGGGCTACCCGGTCACCGGGTTGATCGCGCAGTCCTACGGGCTCTACGCCGGATTCTGGTTCGGAGCGGTGGTCAGCGCCGCCGCGCTGGTGGCAGCCGTCGTGGTCCTGCCGCCGTCCCCGCGGCGCGCCGCCCCGCGGCTCGACGTCCCGGGTGCGGTGCTGCTCGGCACCGCGCTCGCGGGACTGCTGCTCGCCCTGAGCGAGGCCGAGCTCTGGGGCTGGGGCTCGGCGCGGCTGCTCGCCCTGGTCGTGGGCTGTGTTCTGCTGCTCGCGCTCTGGGTCGTGCACGAGCTGCGGACCGCGCGGCCGCTGGTCGACCTGCGGCTGACCAAGGACCGTTCGGTGCTCACCGCGAACGTGACCGCCCTGGTGGCCGGCCTCGGGATGTACCTGCTGCTGTCGCTGGTCACCCGCTTCGTGCAGACGCCGCGCGAGGCCGGTTACGGGTTCGGGGCCTCGGTGGCCGTCACCGGACTGGTGCTGCTGCCCTTCTCCCTCGCCAGCCTGGCCGCCGGCCGGGTGGTGCCGCTGCTGGCCCGGCGGGCGCCCACGGCTCTGGTGCTGTCGCTCGGGTGCGCGGTCTCCCTGGCCGCCGTACTGGCCTTCGCCCTGGCCCGCGAACAGCTCTGGGAACTGTTCGTCATCATGGCGGTGGCCGGCTTCGGGATCGGCTGGATGTTCGCCGTCATGCCCGGCATGATCGTGGGTTCCGTACCCGCACACGAGACGGGCAGTGCGATGAGCTTCAACCAGGTGCTGCGCTACGTCGGCTACTCCACCGGAAGCGTGCTGAGCGCCGCGATCCTGCAGGCCCACACCGCCGCCGGCAGCGCGCTGCCCACGGGTGACGGCTACCGCACGGCCGCACTCCTGGCCTGCGGGGTCTGGGTCGCCATGATCGCCGTCGCCGCCGTCCTGCCGCCGCGGCGCCGGCGCGCCGCGGTCGCGGCTCCGGCACCGGACGCGGCCGCCGTGTCGCGGCAGCCGGGCGGGGACGCGGTGCGGCACGAGGCGGCGCGGTGAACGAGGGCACACCGTCGCGCAGGCGCGACTCCTCACTCAGCCGCGAAAAGCTGTTCGACGCGGCGAGCGAGCTCTTCAGCGAACGGGGCTTCGACCGGACCACCATCCGCGACATCGGGGAGCGGGCGGGCGTCGACCCGGCGCTGATCGCCCGGTACTTCACCAACAAGAGCGGCCTGTACACCGCGGTACTGCGCGCCGAACTGGGCGACGCGCCCCCTCCGGACCTGCTGGCACCCGAGCGTCTCCGCGCGCTGTTCGACCGCGGCGACCGGCGCGGCACCGGCCCCGTCTTCCGGTCGGCCGTCCAGGCCCACGACGACGACGCCGTGCAGGACGCCGCCCGCGCGCAGCTGTACCTGCGCATGGTCGACCCCCTGCGCGAGCGGTTCGCCCGTGACGGAGTGGACCGGCCCCAACTGCGGGCCGAGCTGGCGGCCGCCGCCTTCATCGGGGTGCTGCTGGCCCGTGGCGCGGGGACGCTCGACGAGCTCGCCGCCGCGGACCTGGACGATCTGGTGCCCCTGGTCCTCGCGACCCTCGGGGGCCTGGACGTCTGAGGGCGGCCCATGGGACGCGACGGCTTCCCCGTCGCGTCCTGAGGCGCCCACCGGTGGAACCCCCACGCCATCCGCGTCGGGGTTCCACGACCGCAAGCGTGAGCGGGCCCGCCTGTCAGGGGTTGAACGAGCCGTACGGACTGCCGTGCGTGGCCAGCGAGTTGTACGTCATGCGGTCGCTGTGGGCCTGGTCACGGCGGGCCTGCTCGATGCGCAGGCCGTCGGCGGTCTCCGTGGGGCGGTTGCCGCGACGCAGGAGCTTGACGACCAGGAACGTCGCGAAGGAAGCGAGCAGGAGCAGGAAGATCGCGACTTCGACCACAACAGTTCTCCCCCGTGTTCTACGGCTACGTGATCAGCAGCGTAGCTTCGGCGCGGTGGCCGGTCTCCCCTCTTGAGCACCTCTTGAGCTTGCGGGACACCGGTTTGGCGTCGGGGCCGGTCATCACCACCCCGGAGTACCCCGCCTCGCACGGAACCGCCCCGCGTCCCACGCTGTCGGTATGCGCGCACCATGAACCGGCTGCGTGGCCTTCTCGCTGGTCACCGTGCCGATTCACGCCCTGCGCGACGGAGCCCGCATCCGGCACCGGAGGGTCTGTGAGCGCGAAGACGTGGAGGTCCGTCGGTCGGGGATCCCGCACGAGTGGGGGCCGCCGGACGGCCGCGCCGACGTGCTCCTCGATGAAGACCTGGCCGCGCTCCCCCTCCCGACGCGGCGAGCGGTCGCCGTCCGCGGTCTCGCCGATGGGTGCGACGTCGGCCCGGTGCTCCACGCCCGGCCCGGTTGAGCCGGCGCCGCCGGATCGCGGAGCCGGCGACCGTGGGCGCTCCTGGTGGAATCGCCGCCCCGGTACGGGACGGTCACGGTCACAGTCGCCTTGCGCACCGGGGAGCGGTTCGCCGTACTGAGGCCGCGGCACGGGTGGAGGTCACCGGTACGCATCTGACACACCGTCACTCTCCTCTGACGTCACTGGTGGGAAAGCTCTCGGATCTGCCGGACGGGCGGCATACTCTGAGCTTCGTCCGCACAGCCTGGGAGAGTCATGACAAGTAGGTTCACCGAGTTGACCGTTGACTGCCACGATCCGGAGCGGCTCGCGGCCTTCTGGTGCGAGGTCCTGGACTTCAAGGTCATCGAGCGGAGCGAGGGCAAGGTCGAGATCGGCTCCTGGGTGCCGACCGTCGAGGATGTCCGGGCCCGCCAGATGCCGCCCACCCTGCTGTTCATCCAGGTGCCCGAGGGCAAGAGCGTGAAGAACCGGCTGCACCTCGACGTTAGCCCGATCGACGGCAGCACCGAGGACGAGGTGACCAGATTGCTCGGCCTGGGCGCCACCAAGGCGGATGTGGGCCAGGGCTCGGACCGAAGCTGGGTGGTCATGGCGGACCCCGAGGGCAACGAGTTCGACGTCCTGCGCACCCTGGCACCGCCGAGCCAGGCCCCGGACGGACACCCGCACCCCTGACGCACCGCGAACATCGGGTTGCCGAGCACCGTCAGGCGGAGGTCCGCTCCCGGCTCGGGGTCGGCACGCGGCCCCAGGCGAGGGCGTAGGCGCGGGCCGCGGCACGGGGGTCCTCGGCGGCACAGATGCCGGACACGACGGCCGCCCCCGCCGCCCCCGCCTCACGCAGTCGCGGAAGGTCGGCCGGGGTCACGCCGCCGATGGCCACGGCGGGCAGCGCGCTGAGCCGGGCGAGGCGGGCGAAGCCGTCGAGGCCCAGCGAGGGCGGAGCGTCCGCTTTGGTCCGGGTCGCGTGCAGCGCGCCGATGCCGACGTGATGGACGCCTGCCGGATCCCGGGCGGCGGCGTGCAGTTCCTCCGCGGTGGCGGCGCTGAGGCCCAGCACCGCGTGCGGTCCGATCAGTTCGCGTACGGCGGCCGGAGGCAGGTCCGACTGTCCGACGTGGACGCCCGACACACGGATGCCCCCGGCGCGGGCGGCCAGGAACACGTCCACCCGGTCGTTGACGATCAGCGCCACGTGCTCCGGGAGGACCGCGGCCACCTCCGTGACCGTGCGCAGGAAATCACCGCCGTCGGCGTGCTTCTCGCGGATCTGCACCGCGGTGACGCCGCCCGCGACCGCCTGGGCGACGGTCTCGGCCACGCCGCGGCCCCGGGCCCCGCACTGGTCCGCGTCCGTGACCAGGTAGACCGACAGATCGACCGGCGTCATCGTCACGACACCGACGCCCGCTCGGCGATGTCGGACTCCCGCAGCGCGGCCAGCGCGTCCAGGAACTCCACGGCGAAACTGCCCGGCCCCGCGGCCTTCTTCGCGGCCAGTTCGGCGGCGATCGTGTAGGCGGTGACGGCCGCCACCGTCGCCGCGAACCGGTCCTCGTCGACCGCCGCGTAGGCGGCCATGACGGCGCCCAGCGCACAGCCCCCGCCCGTCACCCGGGTGAGGAGCGCGTCGCCGTTGGCGACGCGGGCCGTACGCACCCCGTCGGTGAGGAAGTCCACGGGCCCGGAGACGGCGACCACACCGCCGGTGGAACCGGCCAGGCGCTGTGCCGTCTCCTCCGCCGCCTCGACGCCGTCGGAGGAGTCCACTCCGCGGCCGCCGCCACCCGCTCCCGCCAGGGCGATGATCTCCGAGGCGTTGCCCCGTACGATCGTCGGCCGCAGCTCCAGTAGTTCGCGCGCCAGCGCGGTGCGCACCGGCAGCGCGCCGACCGCCACCGGGTCGAGCACCCACGGGGTGTCGTCCGAGGTGGCCGCCCGCGCGGCTTCGACCATGGCGGAGCGCTGCTCGGCGTGCGGGGTGCCGAGGTTGACCAGGACGCCCGAGGCGACCCGCGCGAACGGTCCGGCCTCCCCCGGGATGTCGACCATGGCGGGTGAGGCGCCCAGCGCCAGCAGAACGTTGGCGGTGAACCCCGTCACCACCGAGTTGGTCAGGCACTGGACCAGCGGGGAACGGTCCCGTACGCGGGAGAGCGCCTGCGCGGCGAAGGCCGTGTGATCGGCGGGAGTCGGGGACATGCGGTGTCGCTCCTCGGGAGACGGACGGGGTGCGGGCGTCTGCGGTGGTCGGTGGTTCGGGGCGCGGCGGCTCAGGGCCGCCAGCGCCGGCGCAGCCGCAGCGGGGTGTACACCGCCAGGGCCACGAGGAACGCCACGTAGTACGAGAGGTCCGCGCCGTGCAGGGCCTCCGCCACCGGGCCGACGTACAGGGTGGTGTCCATGAACGGCACGGCCGCTGCGAAGGCGGCCACGAACGCGACCACGGCGGGCAGCCCGGGCTGCGGCCGGCCGCTCTCGGCGGCGAGGTCGATCTCCGCGCCTGCCCGTGCGCGTGCCCGGGCCAGCCAGTCGACGATGACGATCGCCACGAAGCCGGGGATCCAGTAGCCGACGAACAGCAGCACGTTCTGGAAGCGGGCGGTGGTGTCGGCGGCGTGCATCCACAGTACGAGGGGGAAGCCGAGTACGGCGGCGAAGGCGGCCGCCGCCGGGCGCGGAACGCGCACACCGACGGTCTGCAGGGCCAGGGATCCGCTGTAGTCGTTCATGGCGTTGCTGCACAGGGCCGCGAGGGCCACGGCGAGCAGCCCGAACGCGCCCAGCGGCCCGCCGCCCAGCAGGTCCGCCACGCCGGCGGCGGTCTGGTCGGTCAGGACGGACGCGCCCCACAGCCCGAGGGCCTGGACGGCCACGAAGGACACCACCAGGCCCGCCAGGGTGTACCAGAACATGCGCGAGCGGGAGGTGGCCCGCGGCAGGTAGCGGCTGAAGTCGCTGGCGTACGGGGCCCAGGACAGGGACAGGCTCAGCGCGATGGTGCTGGTCAGGACGAACGCCCCACCCCGGTCGGCGCCATGGGCGGAGCCGGTGGCCGCGGGGTGGACGCCGTCGAGCAGCTTCCAGGCGATCAGGGCGAAGGCGACGGCGAGCACGAAGGTCATGACGATCTGGAGCCGGTGGATGGCCTCGTAGCCCAGGACGCCGAGAGCGCCCTGGCCGAGCATCATGAGCAGGACCCCGACCCAGAAGGGCAGGCCGCACAGCCGCGCCAGCGCGTCCCCGCCGAAGAGCCCGATCAGCGCGTCCCACGCGACCGAGGAGAGCCACTGCAGGAGGCCGGGCAGCGCGACGGCCCGGCCGAAGGCGAGACGGGCCAGCGGCAACTGCCCCGCACCGGTCCGGCTCCCCCAGGTGCCCAGGTAGGCGGTGGGTATCGCACCGATCACGGTGCCGAGCACCACGGCGGTGAGCGCGGTGGCGAAGTCCAGGCCGAGGACAATGCCGATGGTGCCGGTGAACACACCGGTCATGGTGAGGTTGGGGGCGAACCACACGGTGAACAGGCGCCCCGGGCCGCCGTAGCGGTTGCTCTCGGGGACCGGCCGTATGCCGTGCGCCTCGATCCGCAGATCGCCGGCGGCCGCCGGCATGCGCCCGTCGAAGACGGTCTGTCGGGTGTCGGCGGGCAGACCGCCGGAAACATGCGCCAATGGCATGGAGACATCCCTCCGCCAGTACGAACTGGTTCAGGTTCGACGGGTGTGATCTCAGCCCCTGATGGGGCACCCCGTGTCCGGTGCGAGGGACAGACTAACCCGACGGTGATGCCCGGCGTGTCGGGGGGCGGGGACGACAACGGCGAGGCCGCGCGGTCGACGCGGTCGACACGGTCATTTGTCGTGAATGTCTGACGGTGTGTCGGGCGCGGCCGTGATCGTCCGCGAGGGATCGTCCGCGAGGGATCGGCCGGGGACCGCGCTCGTCGTGCCGCGGCGGGCCCGGCCGCGATCCCTTCGGACGCCCTCGCGGACGACCGCCGCCCTGAACGGCCGTGCCGACATGCCGACGGCCCCTCCGGGTGAACGGGTGTCGTTCACCCGGAGGGGCCGGCCGCCGGTGGCGGTGCACCTCCCGGGGGTCGGCGGGATCCTTCCGCGGCCCCAGGGGGCGCGGCGGGTCCGCCGGTCACGCGGGCGCTACCCCCGAGGGATCCACATGGGGTTCGCCCACTCCGTCGACGGCGCCCAGAATCCGGCGCCGCCGGCCGAGCCCGCTCCGTTGCCTCCCCGGCTCAACAGGTCGGCCGCGGTGACGCGGTCACCGCCGTTGCCGCCGGCCGCGACCGGACGGTCGTCGCGGTCCGTGAGCTGGAATCCGACCGTGTAGGTCCGGGTGACCGAACCGTTGGCCGAGGTCACCTTGATGGTGCGGGTGGTGAACCGGTGCCCGTTCGACGAGAGGACCGGGCTGCCCTCGGTGACCTTCACCCGCGCGCCGGACTCGGCCGGTACGGCGGACAGGGCCGGGAGCTTCCTGTTCTTCGGCCAGTCGACGACGTACGTCGACACGGCCGGGTCGAACCCGTCGATCGCGACGCCTCCGACCTTGATCGCCTTGGCGTCGGCGACACTGGCCTTGGTGGCGTCCGCGTGGTTCGTCACCTTGACCGACCCGTCGGCGTCGACGACGACCTGCGCCGCCATCGCGGCCGCCAGGTTGATCCGCTCCCAGCTCTCCCCGCCGTCCGCGGTGAGGTCCAGCGGGGAGCCGGAGTCCGTCGCGGTCTGCTCGAGGATCTGGGTGCGCTGCGCGGTCGTCAGGTCCGGGAAGGCCGTGACCAGCAGGGCCGCCGCGTCGGACGGCGCCTTGAGGGCCTGCCCGGACTTCCCCACCTTGGAGAACCCGTAGTCCAGGCGCTGCGTGTACAGGTCGACGTGCTGCGCGGTGTTCAGACCGGCGTAGGAGTCGCCCTCGCAGGCCTCGAGCGTGTCGCCGTACCCCTCCTTCTCGCAGGCGGCGAGCAGTACGTTCTCCATCTCGGTGTGGGCCTGCGTCAGCAGCTTCGCGAAGTCGGGGTCCGCCCACCGGTGCGCGACCGTGGCCTGTGCGGCGATGCGGCCGCCCATGACGTCGAGCGGGTAGTGGAACCCGAGGACGATGCGGTTGTCCCCGTACTCCGAGGTGCGGGCGAGAATCGACGGTGCCAGCTCCGGCAGGAGCGTGGCGAGGATGGTCCCCGCCTCGTAGCCGCCGTAGGTGTGGCCGCTGGGGTACGAACCACTGGTGGTGAGGCTGCCGTAGGAGCCGTCCTGCGACTCGTAGACGGCGCCGCCGTCCCCGACGAACCCGAGCCGCACATACGGGCGCTGGTAGCCGAAGTGGTCCTTCGCCGCACCGCCCTTGTCGAGGCCCTGCGTGACGCGGGAGAACAGCGCGCCGGTCTTCGGCAGCCGGCCGCCGTTCAGCGCGTCCAGGTAGATCTGGCCGAGCCGGGAGCCCAGGCCGTCGGCCATCGTGACGGTGGAGCTGTTGGTCGCGTCGACCTCGGCGCGGTCCACCTCCTTCTGCGTCGCCGCGTTGTTGATGCGCACCGCGATCCGGTCGTTCTGAGCGGTGAGCGGGGTGCCGCCCGGCACCTTGGTGTTGGCGGCGAGGATGTCGGAGTCGAGGTCCTCGAAGCCGTTGAGCAGCCCGTAGAAGTAGTCGGTCCCGTCGCCGGTTCCCGGCCACTTGTCCGAGGCGTAGTTCGCCTTGAGCGTCTCGTCCGGGAAGGGGGACGGCTCGTACGCCGGGTCGGCGGCGGACGTGGAAGCCTCCGCCGAAGCGGTCACCGTGGTGGTCGCGGCGGCGTCCGAGGTTCCGGCCAGGGTCACCGCGGTGACGGTGGCCGTGTGGGCCTTGGCCTTGCCCGTGGTGGTGAGCAGCGCCGTGTCCGTGGTGGCGGGAACGTGCGCGGTGGTTCCGTCGCCGAGGGCCACGGTGTAGCCGATGACCGGGAATCCGCCGTCACCGGCCGCTCGCCAGGTCACACGGACCTGCTTGCCGTCGGTGGTCACTCCCGTGACGGCCGGCGTCTGCGGCTTGCCGCCGCCGATCACCACGGGTGCCGTGGCGGCGCTCTGGTGGGAGGTGCCGACGGCGTTCACGGCCTGGACGCGTGCCGTGTACGACCTGCCGGCCCGCAGCCAGGTGAACGTCGTGCTCCGGCTGTCCGGATCGTCGATCCTGATCCGGTGGCCGTCGCTGAGGGTGATCTTGTAGCCGGTGACCGATGAGCCGCCGGTGTCCTTGGGGGCGGACCAGGCGACGGTCAGGCTCGTGCCGGACGAGGTCGCCGACACGGCGTCGGGCGCGGCCGGCACCGTCTTGGGCTTCGTGGTGAGCGCGGACAGGGCATGGCGCAGGCCGTCGGACCGGGAGGCGAGCACCGCATCCGTCGACGTGCCGTCCGCGACCGCGGTCTTCGCCGCGGCGAGGGCCTCGGTGAACGCCTTCCACGACGCGTCCGTGTACCGGTCGTCCTCGAGGGCCGACGCGGTCTCGACCAGGTCCTCCAGCTTCAGCCTCGGCAGGGGGACCAGCTGGTTGGCGGCCAGGGTGAGGCCGCGCGTCTGCGTGTCGACCTCGAGCTGGGTCGGGTCCTCGGCGTCGACGAGGACGCGCGCGGCCGCGAGTTCGCGCAGGTACACACCGAAGTCGATCGCGCCGTAGCGCTGCGCGTCGCCCGAGAGCCCCGCGTACTGGTCGATCGCCTTCCGCAGGGCCGACTTGTCGGTGACGGCGGGCGTCTCGACGTGGTTGAAGGTGATCCGGCCCAGGTTCGCGACGTACGGGTGCGAGGAGTCCGGGTTCGTCGTCAGCCGCAGGTAGACGGTGTGCTGACCGGTGATCGCCTTGGGCAGCACCAGGCTCGTCGTCCCTCCGGACGACCACGCGCTGCCCGTGACCGGCAGCGGCACGGTCGCGTACGGCGTGCCGGGGTTGGCCGCGTCGAAGGAGTCCAGGTAGAGCTGGACGGCGGAGCCGGTGCCGCAGCGGGCGGAGTTGTTGACGTAGGTGATCGTGACCCTGCTCTTCGGGGAGTCACCGAAGTCGATGTCCCCGTAGTTCAGCCACGCTCCGTTGTAGGTGCCGCCGAGGTCGGTGGTGGAACCGGCGCCGGTCCAGCCGACCGGCTCGCTCTTGAGCCCGCCGCCGCTGTTGGAGCGCCACGCGGTGGCGTCGAACCCCACGGGGGCGTCGGCGTCCTGCGACAGGGTCAGCGCGTAGATGTTGCCCACGTAGGGCTGGGCGGCGGTCTGCGTGCCGGAGACGAAGGCCGCGTACACGTCCTGGACGCCGGTGAAGACGCTCGGGTCGAGCTGCACGGTCGTGGTGGCGATGGTTCCCCAGCCCGATCCGGTGTAGTCGAGCGGGATGTCGACCTTCTTGGTGCCGTCCTTCGAGCCGAGGTGCAGTTCGATGTGCGAGTCGGACGCCGCCCGCGACTGGGGCTTGTCGTACCGGACGGTGACGGTGTCGGCGCCGTTGCGGAGGTTGGTGTCCTTCCACTGCGCCCACGCGCCGTTCGTCACGTTCTCGAAGATGCCGTTCGAGAGCTTGAGGGGGAGCGAGCCGTCGCCGGTCGCGGTGGCGTTCACCGCGGTCAGCGTGGCGAGCGTGGTCGAGGGCGACGAGGACAGCTCGTACGGCGAGAACTGGTACCAGTCGAAGTTCGACACCCACTGCTGGCCGGACGGGGCGTGGAACACGAACGTCGCGCTCTTCGCGTCCAGCAGGGCGTCCGCGTTGGTGACGGCCGCCTGCACCGTGGAGTAGTACTGCCAGCCGCCGGTCCCGGGGAGCGAGACCGTGGCGACGACGGGGCCGTCGGCGGCGCCGGCGTGGATGTCGACGCTGCTCGGCTTCGCGTTCGTCGCCTGCGAGTTCGCGTAGCGGACCGAGATGCTCCGCGGGGCGACCCCGCCGAAGTCCAGCTTGGTGAACCGCTCCCACGATCCCTCGGTGACGCCACCGAGGTTGCCGTCGGAGTTGTTCCGCTCGCTGGCGAGGCTGGGGCCCTCCTTCTGGTCGGGGCTCTCGGCCTGCAGGACGGCGTAGCCGCCCTCGTCGATGGTGAGCGCGTCGACGGCGGTCTGCAGCGCGTCGTGCGCGGCCATGATCGTGCCCGTCGCGGAGGTCGTGTCCGCGAGGACGGTCCGCGCGCGTTCCAGCGCCGACCGGAACAGGTTCCAGGAACCGTCGGAGTAGTTGGCGCTGCGCACCAGGGACGCCTGGTCGACCAGTGCGCCCAGGGACTTGCGGTGCACCGCGGCCGCGGAGATCAGCAGCGGGTCGGTCGGGGATATCCCGGTGCCGCTCACCGTCGAGGCCCGCACCCCGTGGGCGAAGGCCTCGTCGCGGAAGGTGATGCCGAAGCGCGCGTCGACCTTCGTGGTGCCGGTGAGCGACAGCGTCGCCGTCCGCTTGTCACTGACGCGCAGGTCGGCCGTGACGCCGGCCGGCAGCCCGGTCACGGTCGCCGCCCCGGCCTTGGTGAGGCTGGTGCCCTTGCGGGCGTCGAAGGACGCCGGTCCGTCCAGGGTGAGCTTCACGCTGTCGTCGAGGGTGCCGTCCTCGGCGGTGGCGACGGTGCCCGGGCGGGCGGAGACGACGGTGTCGCCCTTGTCCGTACCCGCGTCGCCGTCACCGGTGTCGCCCGAGTCCGTGTTCAGCGAGTACGCCGGCTTGGTCTTGGCGCCCCACTGGGAGGGCTTGGAGCCCATCGTGAAGGCCAGGGTTCCACCGGAGATGATCTGCGAGTAGTCGAGCCACGTGTTGTCGAACCGCTTCCCGTCGAGGGTCGCGTTCTGCACGTAGTAGTTGCTCGGCGAGACGCCGTCGGCCTTCACCGTGAACTTCGAGCCGTTGGCGTAGGTGATCGTCGTGGAGTCGAAGAACGGGCTGCCGATCTGGAACTGGCTGGAACCGGCGGTCACCGGGAACAGACCCAGGGCGGCGCCGACGAACATGGTCGACATCGTGCCGGCGTCGTTGTCCATCGTCGGCAGGAAGCCGTTCGGGGAGAGCTTGTAGACCTGGGTCTTGACCGGCGGGCGGAACTCGCCGCCGGAGCTGGGGGCCTCGTTCGTGGAGCCCGTCGCGATGTAGCGGTTCCAGGTCGCGCCGGTGTAGATGGCACGCACCCACTTCTGCGTCAGGCTCGGCTCGCCGACGTAGTTGAAGAGGTACGGGGCCTGGAGGTCGATCTCGTTGGCGTTGGAGTGCAGCATGGTCGAGCCGTCGTCGACGGTCGAGTCCTCGCCGAACATGTGCCTGATCGCGGCCTTGCCGGCCTTCTCGCCGCCCATGGCCTCGATGAGACCGCCCATGTCGTAGGCGTCATACCAGTGGTACTGCCACAGCGTGCCCTGGTAGAGGCCGGCGGCCTCGAACTTCTCGTAGTCGGCGCTCTGCCAGTCGCCGTTCGCGGCGCGCGGGGTGAGCAGGCCGACCTTGGTGCCGTCGGCCGCGGTCCAGGCGCCGGACTTCACGAGGTTGTCGATCGCCATGGTCGACTGGGCGCGCAGCTTCTTCGCGTCGTCCTTCTTGCCGAGCGCGTCGGCGACGACGGACAGCGCCCACTGGTCGTAGCCGCGCTGGACGGTCGTACCGGGATCACCGGTGACGTAGCCCTGCCGCAGCTGCGCCCCCGTGTAGTACCCGGAGTACGACAGCAGCGCCGGGTAGGCCTCGTCGAGCCGGTCGAAGTTCTTGAAGCCCTTCGACAGCGCGTCGGCGACCAGCACGGCCGAGCGCTCCCAGCGCACGGTCGGGACCGAGTGGGTGAGGCTGCCGAGGCTCTTGCCGGTGGTGCGCTGGTCGGCGAAGAGCACGATCAGCGACTGGATCATGTCCCGGTAGGTGGCCGGGTCGATGTACGCCTCGACGGAGTACTTGCGGAAGTCGTCCCAGGTGGACCAGCCGTCGTAGTACGTGAAGCCGTTCGCCTTGTGCACCGCGCCGTCGGCGCCGCGGTACGTACCGCTGGTGCTGGTGGCGTTCACGGGCAGCGCGTACATGCGGTACAGGTGCGTGTAGAACTGCTTGGTGAGCGTCGACTCGGGGTCGGACTTCGCCGTGGAGCGCACGTCGACGGCGCCGAGCGCACTGTTCCAGGCCGCCTTCGTCTGGGCGCGCGCCTGGTCGAAGGTGAGGTCGCCCACCTCGTTGTGCTGGTCGGTCACGGCCTGCTCGGCGCTGATCGGCGACAGCGTGATGCGCAGCTCGATGTCGTCGCCGGCGGCCTTGTCGAACCCGAGGACGGCGCCGGTGTCGGAGCCGTCCTGCGTGGTCGCGTCGCTCAGCTTGCCGTCGTTGCCCCAGCTCTTCAGGGAGGTCACGGGGACGTTCGTGGTGGCGGCGTAGTACAGCTTGTACGAGGCGCCGTTGAACGAACCCGCGATGAGGCCGGTGATCGACGTGGTCCCGTTCGGAAGCGTCGTCGCCTTCATGGTCGAGCGGGTGCGGCTGGTGAAGTTGTTCGCGAGGTCGAGGACGAGCTCGGGGTTCGACCCGGCGGGGAAGCCGTACCGCTGCAGCGCCGTGCGCGTCGTCGCGGTCATCTCGGCCTTGATGGTGCCGGAGTCCTGCTTCACCGACGACGCGGTTCCGGAGATCGCGCCGAGGCCCACCTGGTAGTAGCCGGGCGTCGCGGTCTCGTCGTCGTGGCTGAACGGATGGGCGTACGTGCCGGTGGCGGGCCGGTTGTCGTACTGCACGGAGGTCGGGACGACGAGCAGGTCGCCACCGCCTCCGGAGCCGCCGACGCCGTCGAGGTTCGTCGAGGTGAACCCGGCGATGTGGTCCTCGTTGTAGTCGTACCCGGTGTGGTTGCGGTTCGGCGTGGTCAGCGGGTTGACCTTGGCCAGACTGTGGGGCGCCTGCGCGCCCGGCAGGTCGTTGCCGTCGTCGCCGGCGGTCGACACGAAGGGGTCGACGAGTCCGGTGTAGTCCGTGCCACCGGATGTCCCCGAGGACGCGGTCCCGAAAGGTGCGGCGGCGGCGACGCCGCCACCTGCCAGCGCGCCGAGGCCGAGCGCCCCGGTGAGCAGCGCGGCAACGGTCGCGCGCAGTGGCCGGCGACGCCCGCGGGCGGATCCCGGAGGGATCGCGGGGGGCAAGGGGGGATGGGATCTGATGGACACGTAACCTCTCCAGCGTCGCAATACACACGCACGAGTCGGCCTCACCAGATGACAACGTTGTCAGCCCGGATGCCGGGCGTGCAACCCAGAGCAATACGGCAGTGGTCACGGGGGAATTGCACCCGCCGCGATCACGACCGTACGCCATCAGACACGGAGAAGGCATACGGCGGGCAAACAAAATTCGTACAGTACGTACGCCCCGGGCGCCGCGCAGACGACGCAACGGCTGCGAGTGCGGCGGGGTGTGGCGGCCGGGCCCGACGGCACGTCAGAGGGCGGCAGACGGCGCCGGCGAGGTGCCGGGCCGGGGCAGGTCGTGGGCGAGTGCGGCCGGCGGCGGGAGCGCGGCTACCGCGCTCGAAAATCGCGGGGCCGGGCGCGACCCGACGGCCGAGCGTCCTGCCCCTCGATCCGCACCTGGCCGCGCTCCCCCGTCCGACCCGGCTGACCGTCGACGTCTACCGCGGTCGCATGAGCTCCAGGTCCGCGCCCCATGCGTCCAGCACCGTGCCGTGTCCGGCCCTCCGGGTTCCCGCCTCGACCAGGGCGAAGAGGTCACGCTGGACGGACGGTGCACCCGTTCTCGCGATGCGGTCCACGGCGTCGAGCAACGTACGGGTGTCCCAGCCGGGCAGGGGGAACCGGGCGAGTTCCCACTCCAGGAACTTGTTGTAGGGGCAGGGGCGCCGGTCCAGGGCGAAGAGCAGCTCCAGCAGAGACCGGATGCTGTCGCCGGCGTCGAGCCGGGCGGCGAGCAGATGTCCGTCACGGTGGTTCTTGAGGGAGCGATAGAGCGAGTTGGCATAGGCGTCCAGCCATGCGCCCGCGTTCCGGAACGCTTCACCGGCGTCGAGCCGCGCCTTGGCGGCCAGGATCCGGGCGATGCCTCCGTCGAGCCGGTCGAGTACGACCCGGGCCCGGGCGAGCGCGTACCGCTCGAAGCCCGGCATTCCGGCGGCGCGGAACTCGTCCAGGGTGAGCATGACGAGGTCGAGTTCCGCGGTGCGGTGCCCTGCGAACCGGGCGAGCGTCGTCGGCGCGCCTTCGGCAAGGATGACGTACAGGTCGTGATCGGAGTGTTCGGTGCTCATGCCCTCGTGGGCCTGGGAACCCTTGAGTACGAGGCCGAGGACTGCCGGATCGGCGATGGCGAGCGCGACGAACGCGTCATAGGTGAGGGACTGCTGGGCACTCATGAGGTGATCTCCGGTGAGGTGATGACGGACATGCCGACCGGCGGCCCTCGGTTCACAGGGTCTCCCGCACCGTTTGCGCCCGCGTTCGGGCGCCGGGAGTACGGCGGATGGCGCGCCGCGCCTCCTTCCCCCAGGAGGCTGCCGCGACGCGTCGGGACGCCTGCAGAGGCGATGTCGAACTGGTTGACGGCGTCGGCGGACTCATCGCCTCGACACCATGCCGGCAACCTTGCGCCGGGGGCAGAACCGTCTGTGACCTGTGAGAGTTGTTCTGGACCCCTCGCAGTCGTCGGCCTCGGTTCGCGACTGCGGCGCAGTTGAACGCTCACGCGGTGTTGGCGTGGAAGGCTGACGCCGGGCGCAAGGAGCGGTGACATCCGATCAGCGTTCCCGGATGCGCCACCACCACCATCGGCCCGCCGTCCACTCGCTCATCCGGCCTGGATCCGGCAGGGTCCGGCGCTCGAACTCGTCATCGATGCGCTTCACCAGCCGGCCCAGATCCACACGGGCACCACAGGGAAGATGCCGCATGGCGTCCTCCAAGTCATCGCGGGCGTCTTCGACTTCGAGCGCTGGTTGATGAACTTGGGAGGCGTTCAGATCGCGCCCCGGCTGCCGGAAGGCCCATTCGAAGCGGGACAGGGCGTCGGCGACCGCGTCCGGCCACAGCCGCTCATCCTCCACACGCCGTATCGCCGCCCGCGTCCGGGCGGAAACACCACGTACGCGGCGCACCACAACGCGCTTTCTCGGCCGCTACCGCTCATCGCGGACGGCCTTCGGGCGCCTACGCGGCACTGCCCGTTCGGAAGCAGGTCATGGGATCAACCTACCGCCTCGCGCACCGGGCACCCCTGCCCAGAACACGCACAGCAGCGGACGCTCATACCGGTACACCGTCAACCGCGGCTTCGGCACGGACT
The DNA here is from genome assembly GCF_040638135.1 of Streptomyces sp. NPDC026673. Lineage (NCBI taxonomy): Bacteria > Bacillati > Actinomycetota > Actinomycetes > Kitasatosporales > Streptomycetaceae > Streptomyces > Streptomyces sp. NPDC026673. The sequence continues at coordinate 276,882 of NZ_JBEZXR010000003.1, forward strand.
GCCACGGCCTCACCTCCAACGCATCCCCGACGCGGGCGGCCGGCTCGGCGGCAGTGGTGCGGTCGCGGCCACCCTCCTCCCAGGCGCTCCCGGACGACCGACACCGGCCGGTGGATCGCGGTAAGACGCCAGGCCACTCTTGACGATGAGCTGTCAACCTCTATGCGACGTCAGCTGAGCCGACTATCCTCCCCGCAACCGACCGCCCTCGATCCTTCGAGGGCGAGGCGGGCTCCATGTCGACACCATGAACGGGGGCATCCGTGAGATACAAGAAGTTCGCCGCTGTAGCCGGTGCTGTCGCCGCACTGATAGTCGGAGCAGGGGCCTCGCCCGCTGTCGCTCAGAGCAACGGCGAGTGTACCTGGGGCGCTTACATTGGGGACAGTACCGTCGCTTATTGCAACACCAGTGAAGGGCACAGCCAGTTCAGGGCAGTGGCTATCTGCCAGGACGATCTGAGTGGCGACGTCCGCTACTTCTACGGGTCGTGGAAGTGGACCTACGAGCCGTACCCCTCCTACGCCTACTGCAACAGCAGTAGCTTCCTCCTCGGTGCGAGCTACCGCATCAAGTGACGCTCGGCCTCCTGTAGTCAATCTGGGCGCTCGGCAGAGCACTTGGCCGAGCGCTTAGTGCAGCACCGCACTGATCCGGCGAGGGTCAGGATCCCCCTGCCGTGGTGGCCGGGGCGATCGATGCTGCATGGTGGGGCGTCAGTTCTCGATCAGGATGGCTGCGAAGCCGGACAGTGCGCTGTTGACCTGTGCCAGGTCGAAGGCGGCGGGGTCGAACTGGTCTACGGTGTCAAGGCCGAGCCATTCGAGCCGTTCGTCGTGTTCTTCGTGGCCTGGGTCGGCGAGGATCTCGATGAGGTACTCGTATCCCCACATCCCGCCGCAGTCCTCAGGCGGGCAGGCACGGCGACCGGTAAGGCAGCGTGGGTAGGGAATACCCGCTTCGGCGTCGGTGACGGCCTCGACCAGGATGTCGTGCTCCCAGTCATCGCCGAAGTCGTAGGTGTAGCAGAGCTTGTCGCCGACGCTTGGGGCGACCTGGTCAAGCCGCTTGGACGTCGCACTGCGGATCCCCAACTCTCGGTCGGCGACTCCGTAGCGGTCCTGCGGGGCCTCGAAGGCCCACATGTGGTAGTCCTCCCAGCCGAAGGCCGCCTGGATGACGTGGTGAAGCTGCTGCAGCGTGGTGCCCGACGGCACTTCCAGGCGGCGCCAGATCGGGGGCCGCGAGCCACGCAGGGTGACCTTGATCTTGTGGACGCCCTTTCCGGGTGCCGTCCGGGAGCGGGAGATCGGCTTCGCGCGCCTGGTATTCGCCATGGCCGTCATCCTGCCACCGGCCCCGGTCCCCGCGAGGCCGTCCGCCGCTGACCCTGCGAGGGCGTGCCGGGGTTGGCCGATCATCGTCCCGGCCGTCGGGATGTGCCTGTCAGGACCTTGACCGGGTGCCGCTGCAACGGAAGATGGGGGAAGAGAGCGGGCCTGCGTGGTGAAGTGTGGGCCCCTGACGACTTCGACAGCAGGGAGCGCTTCTTCCGATGCCCGCACAGCCCGCACGCCGCCCTGAGCACGGCGGTCCCGAGACCGCCGCCGTCGTGGACATCTCGCCGATCAAGCCTTCTCTCGTCAAAGCGGTGTTCAGAGACGTGACCCCGATGCACGTCTCTCGGTCGGCCGCGTGGGCCGCCGCGTCGGTGACGCGGACAGTCCTGTCGGAGATCATCGACGGCGCGAGGAGAGCGGCGGCGGAGGAGGCCCGGAAGAAGCTGTTTCCCAAGGACCTTCTCTCGGCGATCGATCGGAACGTCGAACTCGAGGTGGGGGCCAAGTGGTATGACCACAGCCCGACGTTTCAAGGCATGACCGGTGTCCTGTACGACGCCGAGGGTGTCATCGTGCCTTCTCGCAAACGCCGCAGGTCGCGCAAACCGAGTGCTGTGGTCGGCGCCCACAGGTTCGAGGCCGGGGTCAAGAAGCTGCTGTGGAGCCAGGGGGCGACGGCCGTCCCGGCGATGGTCCGCGACCTGGACGGAATCGCGAGCGTGTTCCTGACGGACCTCGCCCGGGACGCGGCCATGGTCGTCCGCGAGGGCGGGGTCAAGCGTTTCGGTACGGTCACGCTCGTGATGTCGGGCGAACCGGCCCCACCCCCGTTCCTCAAGGATTCCTCCCGGCCCCTGTCCGCCCGCAGGGGGGACAGGCGGACCATCGGCACGGATGACATCCTGGCCGCCACCACGATTCAGTTGTTCGGCGGCAACCTCAGGCAGCGAGCCCTCACCGAGGCACGCGAGGCGACACGGAACACTTCGGCCGGCTGAGTGTGAGCGGAGTCCGTCGCGGGGGTGGCGCCCGGCGGCCGCCTTTCAAACACTGGTGGGACGTAGGGGCGACGGGGGCACAGACATGGCGACGCGCACAGAACCGGCGCAGGCACCGCTACCGGAGCGGCGGCCGGAGCTGGACGCGATCCGGATGCTGGTCGTGATCGGGCTGGTCTTCTTCCACTCGGCGCTCGTATTCGCCGCCGGCGACGACTTCTACGTCAAGAACGCCGAGACCACCGAAGCCATCATGATCATCGCCGGGTTCGGGGTCGTCTGGGCCATGCCCCTGCTGTTCCTCATCTCCGGCCTCGGTGCCTGGCACTCGCTTCAGCGCCGCGGCGCGGGCGGCTTCGCCGGCGAGCGGCTGCTGCGGCTCGGCGTTCCGCTGGTCTTCGCGACCCTCGCGCTGAACCCGCTGCCGCAGTGGCTGCGGCTGCGCTCGGCCGACGCCGGCTACCACGAGTCGTACCTCGGCTTCCTGCCCCGCTTCTACGACGTGCACCTGGAGCCCGAAGAGTTCCCCTTCCTCGTCCAGGGCGAGCACTTCGAGACCGGCCATCTTTGGTTCGTCGTGCTCCTCCTGGCGTTCTCCCTCATGCTGGTGCCGTTCCACCGGTGGTTGCCGCGCGAGCGCGTCCGCCGCATCGCCGACCGGGTGGCGGAGGCGACCCTGCGCCGGCGGGGCGTCGTGTTCCTGCCGGCCCTCGCCTTCGCGGCGATCTGTGCCTTCGCACGGCTGGAGGAGGACTACGCGGGCTGGCACCGCTGGTCGTACCTGCTGTTCTTCGTCGCCGGCTTCGCGCTCGCCGGCGACGACCGCTTCCGCGCCGTGATGCGGCGCGACGCCGGGACCGCAGCCTGGCTCGGCGCCCTGCTGTTCACGGCAGCCGGCCCCGGCTTCGCCCTGGCCGACGAGCCCTTCACGGAGATGACCGCCCTGGCCACCGCCTCAAGGGCACTGTTCGGTGCGGCCGGATGGTGCCTGGTGGTCGCCATCCCAGGCCTCCTCGACCGTCGGCGGCTGGGGCAACCGCGTGCGACGCCGAACCCGCACCCGACGACGCGTCAACGCCTCTACGGCTATCTCGCCGCAGCCGTGCTGCCGCTGTACGTCCTGCACCAGCCGATCGTGGTCGCCGTCGCATACTTCGTGACCGGCTGGTCCGCGCCGATCCTGGTCGAGTACGCCGTGCTCGTGGTGATCGCCCTGATCCTCACCCTCACCGCGTACGAGCTGCTGGTGCGCCGCACGCGGGCGACCCGGTTCCTGTTCGGGATGCGACCCTAGGGGCGTCTCGAATGTGCCGGTCACAGCGACTCGTTGACAGCCGCTACGAGGACGGTCGCCTCGTAGCGGACCGGGAGCTTGTCTTCCGGAGGTGGAAGATACTGGCGGGGCCACGCCGCTCGCACTGGCTGAGCGATATGGGCACGATGTAGCGATCCGGCTGATTCGAGCCTCTATTTCTCGCTCGCATCGACGCTGGTGGCGACGCAGACAGCTGTAGCCACTCGAACGCGGATCTTCGTTCCGGAGCGCCGAGAGCGACCTTCCGACGTGGGGCGGAACTATCCGTGACCTGCGAGAAGTGTTCGCCAGCGTCCCTGATCGTCCGCGTCCGTGCCGACCTGTCGGACACGGATCGGGCACACGTGTGCGCTCAGTTGTTCACGCACCTTCACCGCCGGCGGTCCGCTTCGCCGCCGCGTTCCGAGCGTGCGTCTCGCGTCGCAAACGACGCTCGTAGTCGGCGATCTGCTCGCGGATGGGGTGGCTGGTAGCCGTCGGGGTCAGCCGCTCGTTCTCGCGGTCCACGAGGAACGGACCGTTGCCTCCGAGACGAGCGGGCCGCCCGTTCGACAACGGACTGACGGCACCCCAGTAGACGACCCACCCGAACGACACCGCTTGGATGCGGTGGATTCCCAGCTCGCAGTCGACGCCGCCGTCGCCGGAAGCGTTTTCGATCTCGGCCAGCACGAGTCGGCGGGCATCGTCTTCAGACATCATCGCTCGACGATGATACGGAAGTGGACCACAACTTCAGGACCCAGGTGGCTCCCCCTACCCTGGCGCTCGACGACGCGCTTCGGTGCTTCCGGATAGGTGAGCGGGCTCAACGCCGGTTCGGCTCGAACGACCAGGGAACGACCCGACTGTTCCTCCTACCGGGAGATCACCGAGGCACGGGCGTCGGGCCGCCCGTAGGTCAGGATGCGCGCAAGAATCTCGAGCATGCGGGCCACATCCGGAGCCGGCGCCCGTAGGACGGCTTCGACTGTCGGGGCCTCCAGTCCCAGCGCGTCCAGGGACTCAGGGTCCAAGGTGATCCGCAGGACATCCCCGTCCCGTTCCACCTGACGGACACACCCGTACGCGGTGTTCTGGTCGGGCGTGACAACGCAGTGCGAGTCGAAGCCGAGACGCACGTCCTGTTCGTCGGGCTCGTCGAAGCGACACATGAACAACAGCGAGAAGTCCTCCTCGTCGTCGGACTCGGCTATCCCAGCGATGATGGTGCCGTCCTGCTCGGGATCGTCGAATCCGAACGCGATGTGTGCTTCAAATCTGAACGCCATACGCGTGTTCTACCAGCGGCTGCTGACACCGAGGGGAACGCCCGAGTGGCGTCGGGGGAACGGCTTTGTACCGCGGCCTCCTGGGACGAGAGATCGAGGCCCTTACACCGGCCGCGAATCGGGCCGGTGTGCGACACGCTCGCGGGGTGTTGCGAAGCGACCGTCCTTGTCGCGGCCATCGATCAACGGACGTGACCGGCGGCGCGGGCATCCGGCCGTTGCCCGTGCAAGGCTCAAGAAGACGTCGCCGCGCGGTCGGACTCGCTGCGCAGCACACAGAACTCATTGCCCTCGGGGTCCGCGAGCACTGCCCAGCCGGCGCCGTCGGATTCCCGGCGATCGTCGACGAGGGCGGCCCCGAGTTTCAACAGGCGGGCGACCTCCTCGTCGCGCGTGGTCTTCGGGCGCAGGCACAGGTGGAGCCTGTTCTTGATCGTCTTTGGCTCCGGCACCTGGTTGAAGTACAGCACCGGCCCCTCCGGCGGCATCACTTCGGCTTCCGGGTCACCGGGACGGACGTCCCGATGCAGCGGACAACCGAGCACCTCACTCCAGAACCGAGCCAGCTCATAGGCGTTCGCACAGTCGATCGCCACGTTCTGCACCACCGAAACCATGCACGAGAGCCTGCCCGAGGCATCGCTCGGTGTGCCACCGGATTACGGCCGGACGGCACCGGCGCTTGCCCGGTGGGCCCCTGACGCCGCAGAACATCGGTCGACCGGCGCCAAGAGGTGACCGGGCGGCGGCACCGCTCGGCGACCCGTTGACGTGTCGCAAGGTTCGTCGCACCATATTGAGACAAGCCTTGCGACATAGAATGCGTCACGCGGAAAGGGAGGTTGACGGATGGCTGACCAGTCGGTGCGTCCGGCGGACGTCGAGCAGGCCGGCGCGTGGCTGGCCCGGCACGGCCTGGCCGACGTCCGGCCGACGCCGTTGCTGGCCACGCGACTGGCGGCCCGGCGACGTGCCCGTCTCGCCGCCCAGGTCCTGCTGGCCGCGTTCATCATCGCGGTCGCCCTTGTCTACACCCTGGACCTGACTGCCCGCGCCGCGGCTGACGGGCCCGGGCCGAACCGGCGCTGGTCGCTGCTGGCCATGACGGCGGTGGTGGTGGCGTTGGTGCTGGCCCTGTCACTGCTGGACCGGTGGGTACGGAAGGTCGACCGGCGGGCCGGCGCGACGTTGCCGCGCCGGGCGGCCCACCCGGTCCGGCTCGGCTGGCGCACCGTGCTCGGCCTGCCGCATGCGGCGTTCGCGGTCGGCACGTTCGCCGTGGCGATGGCGATGGCGATCAGCGCCCTGACCGTGCGCGACTCCGCCTCGCGGTACGCCGCGCTCATCCTGCTCATCGGGTTGTGCGGGGTCGCGGTCGGCATGGTCGTCCAGTTGCGCCACATTCTGACGCACCCGGTCGTGGCCGACGACGAGGTCTCGCTGACCGCCGATGTCATCATGCGGGTCGAGGACGCCCGCGAAGTCGCCACACCCAGCGTGGTGTGGTCACTGCCGGTCGTGTCGGTGTTCGATACCGCACTCGGCTGGTGGAACGCCGCCTGGCTTGTCTTCATCGTCCTGAGCGCGATCACCCTCGCCCTGATCACTGCGCGGACCGCGCAGAGCGGCACCGTGGCGCGGCACGCCACGAGCACCCGGTGAATCGATGATCGTCATCGACTCGGCCTCGCCGGTCCCCCCGTTCGAGCAGCTCCGCGCGCAGCTCGCCCGGCAGATCCAGGACCACACGCTGGCCGTGGGCACCCAGCTGCCGACCATCCGCCGCCTGGCCGCGGACCTCGGTCTGGCCGTCAACACCGTCGGCCGGGCCTACCGGGCACTGGAGGAAGCGGGGCTGATCGAAACCCGCGGACGAGCGGGCTCGTTCGTCTCCGCGGCAGGCGAGCAGGCACGCGAGCGGGCACGCCGCGCCGCGGCCGAGTACGCCGCGGTCATCGCCGGCGTCGGCATCGACACCGACGAGGCCGTCCGCATCGTCCAGGCGGCGTTGGCCAATGGAAGGGAGGGAGGCCGAGGCCGGGTTGGACCGACTGGTCCGGGAACGGCGTGAGACCACGAATCCCCTGGACCTGAATCGGGGCCCTGAACGGCCGAGTCCACGACGTTCTCCTCATCCGCTGCCGCCCCGGCCCCGGCAGCGTGGTGGACGCACTCGACGACACGACGGGGGTTGCCCGTCCGCCGTACGCGTCGGCAAAAGGGCGGCCTCACTCACCGCAGTGGCGCATGGCAGGATTCCGCCATGCGCTGCGACGTCTGCGATCACAAGATGGCGAAGTGGGATGGTCCGCCGTCGCCGTGGTGCCGCGAACTGTGGATCTGCACATGGTGTTACGCGGTGACCCAGTTCGGGACGCCGAACCATGAGATCAGCCGCCCCGATCACTGCCCCTGGGAGATCCGGTGGGAAGCCGCGTGGACGGACATGCTGCCGGACGCCCGCCGGCACGCATACGGCTACCTCCACAGGACGCTCTGCGGGATCGAGAAGCCGGACATGACCGGCTCCCAGTTCGGCATGTGGGGCCGCAGCCCCGATGCCTGCCCCGACTGCACTGCCGCGGCCCTCGCCATCGACGCGCGGTGGCCCGAGGAACGACGTGACGGCTTCCGGGTGAACGTCCCGGCGGTGCCCCGGCCCCGTCCCGAGGACGATCCCGGTTACGTTCCGCCGGCGGACGAACTCGGCCGGCCGGACATCCGGCTGCCACGGACGCCGAGGGGGGCGAAGACGCGTGTTCGTACGGGTTCCCCTGCGATGGCGCACCCCGAGGACGGATTCCGTCGGATCGGCGACGGCCCCGAGGCGGTGAACCTTCCGGCGTTCTGGGCCGGTTACGGGATCGGACCCTACCGGCCGTACGACAAGCAGGGGCGCACCTTCGCATGGTTCCAGGCATATCCCCTGGAGACCGTTCCGCCGTTGGACGAGGAGTCCTTCGTCGGCGACTTCGCCTGGTTCGGCGAAGTCGGTGATCCGCTCGACTACCGCACGGCGGTGACCGATCCGATCGCGGCCGAGCTGGCGGGAGACGGCCTCTCGCTCCCCGCGGACTTCGAGGCGTTGCTCACCCGGGCCAACCTGCACCGCTGCCTGGACCGCGCGGGCGGTGGCCCGTGGACCGACGTGTCCGGCCCGCTGCCCAGCCCCGTCGATCCGGCCGACCGCATGGTGCTCTTCTTCCGCGATCAGCAGAGCTGCGTCATGTGGTACCTCTATCTGCACCGCGGCGGGCAGTCCGCAGTCGTCTGCTCCGACCGGGATTTCACCCGGGAACCGGGGCTCAGGTACGGACCCGGCGGCGAGATCGTCCCACCGCGCCGCGAGATCTTCTGGTGCGCGCCGAGCGTCGAGATCTTCGCCTACCGGTTCCTGGCCGAGGTGAGACTCTCGTTCGCGATCCACGACAAGAAGCGCGCCGGCGAACTCGATCCGGAACTCCTCGCCTACCTCGCGCACTACGTGCCCGATGCGGGCAATGCGTAAGGGCTGTCGCGGAAGCGATCTCCGCGAGTGCGTGGGCGCCCCGGCGAGTCGCGCCGCACGGTCCGCCTGAACGGGGTGGTGAAGGAGGGCTCTCGCGAGGACGGCATCACCGTCGGCGAGGCGGCGATACGGAATCAGGTGACCGGCCGTCCCGCGGCGATGTCCCGGTGCATGTCGGCGTCGACGACCACCTGCTGCTCGGCCCGCCGTCACGCCTTGCGCGCGAGGACCAGGCGCGAGTACGGAGCACCGTCCGGGCGGTGGCCGAAGGCGGGCACCGCGGTCGTGTGCACGGTGAAGCCCGCCGCCGCCAGTTCCGTGCGCACCGCGCGGAGCGGGAAGGTGCGGTAGTACATGACGAAGGGCGGCCGCCAGACCGCGTTCCGTATCCGCATGGCGGCGTCGAAGCCGGCGGGTATCCAGTAGCGCCGGGAGGCGATGGGGGGCGGCGCGAAGACCGGGAAGGCGAAGAGCCCGCCGTGCCGGAGGGCGCGGTGCACCCCGGCGAACAGGGCCGGCCGCTCGGAGGCGAGGAAGTGCCCGAAGGCTCCGAAGCTGACGGCCAGGTCGAACTCCGCGGCGAAGGGCGGCTTCCGCGCGTCGGCTCGTATCCACTCCGCGTCCGGGTGGGCACGGCGCGCCTGCGCGAGCATGCCGGCGCTGAAGTCCACACCCGCGACCCGGCCCCGGCACAGCGGTTGCAGGACGCGCAGGCCCGCTCCCGTGCCGCAGCACACGTCCAGCCCGTCGCCGAACGGGCCGAAGGGACGCAGGGCGGCGGCGGTCGCGTCGAGGATGCGGTTCGAAGTGCGGAACGGCGTGTGGTCGAACCTCGGGGCGAGCAGGTCGTAGCCGTGCTCGACAGAGGAGAGTGCCTGCACGGCCAGCTCGCGCAGCGAGGGACCTTCGGGTGAGAACACCGCTCCAGGGTAAGGGCGTTCAACCTCCCGGACAGGCGGCGGTCGCGAAACGCCGCCGGCCTCGGCGGGCCATGCCCGATTCCGAAAGGCATCAGCGAAACTTTCACGGCAGTTCACCAGCCGGGTTCCGCGTGACGCGGCCGACGCCCACCAAGCCGGATGCCGTCGCAGCGATGAGTCCGCGAGCGACCACGGGTCTACCTCTCGACCGGGACGATCAATTCAGCGGAGGCACGGCAGACATGGGTCTCATCCACATCGAGCTGTTCGCGACCCTCGACCTCGTCGGGCAGTCGCCCGGCGGCCCCGACGAGGACCCGGCGGGATTCCCGTTCGGCGGCTGGCAGGCGCCCCTGCTGGACGAGGTCGCCGGGGCGCAGGTCGGCGCCGCGTACGAGGGCACGGACGCGCTCCTGCTCGGCCGGCGGACGTACGACATCTTCGCCGCCTACTGGCCGCACCAGGAGGGCGGCGAGGACAAGGACATCGCCACGCTCTTCAACAGGGTCCCGAAGTACGTGGCCTCCCGCGGCAGGCCCGACCTCTCGTGGGCCGGGTCCACGCGGCTCGGCCCGGATCTGGCCGGCGCGGTGCGCGAGATCCGTGACCGGCACGAGCACGTGAAGGTCGTCGGGAGCCTGAACCTGGTGCAGACCCTCCTGCGCGAGAGGCTCTTCGACCGTCTCGACCTCTGGGTGCACCCGATCGTGCTCGGCGTCGGGAAGAAGGTGTTCGACGGCGGTGCGGTGCCCACGAACCTCACACTCCTCGAACCGCCGGTCGCCAGTCCGAGGGGCACGGTGTACCTGCGCTACGGGCTCGCCGACGGCACGCCCGGAACGGGGGACATGAGCGCGCCTGATCGCGGCGTCGGGCGCGGCGACTGAGGCCGCTCCGCGCCGGGTGACCGGCTTGCCGCCGGGCCCGGAGGGTCAGCTCCTGGTGGTCCCGGGGTCGTCGGACCGGCGGATCACGTCTTCGGGGCCCGCCCGGATGATGCGAGGGGCGGGCTGGTCGGCGGACGGGTCCTCGTCGGCCTTCATGGCCTTGACCTCGCTCCTGAGGATGCGGGTGGCCTTCCCGGCGGAGCGGACGAGGCCGGGGAGCTTCCTGATGCCGATCAGGACGATGACCACGATGAGCAGCAGGACGAGCTCGCTGAGGCCGAACATCGTGCCGGTTCCCTCCGGTTGGACGGGGCGCGGGGCGCCCACAGTGACGACTCTGCGAAAACTACAGCACAGGGTGCGGCCACCCTCTGACGGCGAGTGACCCCGTCATCGGGATGTGTGCGATCCGGCGGCAGCCCTCATTCGGCTATCGATGCGGCGCCCCTTCGGCGAGCTCCGAACCCGAACCGTCTTCGAACCCGGACCGCGGACCCGGGCCGGTGCGCTGTTCGCACCCCTGACGCGAGGCGGTCTCAGCCTGCGCCGCGTCGGAGGCGCCCCCCAGTCGCAAGGCGGCATCGGGGACGCGCGTCTCCCGCCAGGAAACCGCGAAAGTCACCGCGAGCACCGTGATGATGAAGGTCAGCGAGGCCCATACGGGGACCTTGTAGACGTCGGTGAGCAGGAGCTTCGCTCCGACGCCGGCAAGGATGACGCCCAGACCCGTCTGCAGGTGACGGAAGCGGCGGGCGGCGCCGCTGATGAGGAAGTAGGCCGCGCGCATGCCCAGCAGCGAGAACGCGTTGGCGGCGAAGACGATGAAGGTGTTCTGGGTGACCGCGAAGATCGCCGGGATGCTGTCGACGGCGAAGACGACGTCGGTGGTCTCTATGACGATCAGAGCGGCCAGCAAGGGGGTGGCCGCCCAGGCCCCGTTCATCCTGACGAACAGGCGTTGGCCGTGCAATCGGTCGGTCACGGGCACCACTCGACGCAGGGCGCGCAGGACGATGTTGCGGTCGGGGTGCACCTGGGCTGCGCCATGGCGTAGCACTTTGACCGCGGTCAGCAGCAACAGCGCGCCGAAAACGTAGATGGTGGCGTGGAAGGCGTCCAGCAGCGCCGCGCCGACCAGGATGAACACCGCCCTCATGGCGAGTGCTCCCACGATGCCCCACATCAGGACCCGGTGCTGGTAGCGGTCGGGGATTCCGAAGTAGCCGAAGATCAGGGCGAAGACGAAGATGTTGTCTACGGACAGGCTCTTCTCGATGAGGTAGCCGGCGAGGTACTCCTCCGCCAGGACCGGGCCCTGCCAGATGAGGAGCAGTCCGCAGAATCCCAGGCCCAGCGCCACCCAGACGACGCTCCAGACGGCGGCTTCCTTGATGGAGATGACCGTCGCCCGGCGATGGATGACGAAGAGGTCCAAGGCCAGCACCACCGCCAGGAAGGCGATGAGGACGAGCCAGGCGGTGGTCGGTATCTGCATACCGCCCACCTGCCCGGCTTTGCCAGTCTTTTAACATTTTTGCCTGTTTTATACCGAAGGGAGCGGTGTGCGGGGTCGGCGCCGAACCGCCCCCGCACACCCGTCGCGGGCCTGTTGTCGTGGGCCGGTTGTCGTGGCCCTGGTGTCGCTCAGCTGATCAGGCGCGCCGGAGTGGTGACCGCGTGCATGAGGACCTCCAGAGGCCCCCGCCGGAAGATCCGGGTCCAGGCCAGGGCCAGCACCATCGCGGCCGCGGAGAAGGCGAGCAGGACCGGCAGGTCGGCGGAGTCGGGCAGGTCGTCGACGCCCAGGACCCTGATGGCGACGATGTGGCCGACATAGGCGGTGAGCGAGATCGAGCCGACGGCGATCAGCGGCGTGGCCGCCCAGCGCACCCGTGCCGACCGCTCGACCACGGCCAGGCACGCGGCCAGCGCCAGCAGCGCGATCCCGGTGTTGCCGAAGATCGAGAACGTCGTCTGACTGTGCGGCGCGGCCACCAGCAACCAGGACGGCGTGTCGACGACCTGGTCCCCGTACGCCTGGGACAGGGCGTCCGACCACCAGGCCGAGGCGGTGGGCGCGCCGTCCGTGGCGGCGCTGATCGCGGCCCGCGCGCCGGTCGCCAGGTGCAGGGCCAGCCAGGAGCCGCCGTAGCCGAGCACGGCCAGTGCCGCGCCGCACACGGCGACCTTCGCGCGCACAGCGGGCCGCCGCAGGTCGAGCCGGGCGACGGCCATGCCGGCGATAAGGAAGGTCACCCAGGTCAGCACCGGGTAGTCGCCGGTGATCAGCAGCTCCAGGAATCCGTCCGAGTCGGTGAGCCGGGCCAGCGGATCGTGGGCGATCACCGTGTCGCTCCATCCGCCGTTGTCGGCGGCGACCCGCAGTACGTACAGGATCTGTGGCAGCACGAGCGCGGTGCCGGCCGCGATCAGCGCCAGCGTGCGGGCCCGCAACCGGTACAGGGGCAGCACGAAGAGGAAGGCGAGCCCGTAGTAGGACAGGATCACGTCGATGGAGGTGCCGAGATCCGTCAGCAGGTACCCGAGGACGATCAGGACGCCGGCCCGGATCAGCACCCGGCCCACGGCCTGCCGTCCCGCCCGGCCGGTACGCGGCTCCGACCGGCCCGTCAGCAGGACCAGGGAGAACCCGGCGAGGAGGGCGAACAGGGCGGAGGACCGGCCGCGGGCGAGCTCCATCACCCAGCCGAGCGGACCGCCCACGGAGGGGTCGGGGCCTACATGGGCGGCGAACATCCCGAGGATGGCCAGACCCCTGGCGAGGTCGACGCCGATCAACCGCCCCGCCGCCGCGGGACGAAAGGGGGAGCGGGCCGCCGGGACCCTGTCGAGGGGTGCCGGGGCCTCGGCCGCGACGGTTGATGCGTGGGTCATGCGCCCCAGACTTGCGACGCCACGGGTCGCACGCCATCCGGCGGGTGTCGGGATTTCCCCCCGCCAGGTGGCTGGCGCGCTCGAGCGCAGCGGGCGTGGCCGACGACTCAGGAGCTTGGCTTTCATACGCGATGGTCACACGGTGCGATCCCCGGTGCACGCAACGCGGCCCTACCTCATGGTGGAGCCCGTCCCCGGACCCGTCTCCGGAAGCGTTCGGATGGCGCGGCCGCTGACCTCGTCCGGCACGATGCGCAACCACAGCTCACGTACGCCCCCGGCCCAGGGCTCGGCACCGGGACGGCGCCCGAGGTCCTGCACGGCGGCCGGGTCGGTGATCTCCTCGACGGTCCCCGACACCAGCACGCTCCAGCCGACCCCGTGCCCCTCGTCGAGGTAGTCGGTCTCGAAGGCCGCCTTCGTGCCGGGCGCGGCCGCCGCCGCGCCGACCGGATCCGTCCGGTAGACGACCGTCCGCCCGTCCACCAGGAAGTTGACGGGGACCAGAACGGGAGCGGCGTCCGGCGAACCGGTCGCGCGGGCCAGCCGGCCGATGCCGTGCGTGCCCAGGCGTTGCCAGCATTCCTGCTCGGACAGTCGCTGCAGCACGGGCCGGGCCGCGGGGCCGCCCCGTCCCGGCGGAGCCTCGCGGGAGCCTGCGACCAGCTCCTCGTACGACATCCCCAGCACGGCGGCGAGCCGCACCAGCCCGGCGGGGTCGAAGCCGGTCCCCAGTTCCTCGACCTGACCGAGATAGGCCATCGACATCCCGGCCCTGGTGGCCAGTTCCTCCCGGGACATACCCAGCTGCTCCCGCCGCAGAGCGACGCGACCGGCCACGCTGTCACCGTCGAAGGAGCCGCCGGCCGCCGGGCCGGAGCGGTCCGGAGTGCCCTCCACGGCCGCTCACCTCCTCGTTCCGTCTCCCTTCAGCGCAGCAGACCCGCAGCCCGCCCGCCAGTCAGAAGGCGGTGGCCACATGGCCGGGGAGCAGGCGCCGAGCCGGAGCGGCGTGCGACCTCGGGGCCGGTACGGCGATACTGGAGATTCGAACATCATCGCCTGGTCCGGGGAGCCGCGGCGACGCGGCGAGGCCGCCACAGGTGGCCGCCGCCCGTGCTGGCCGCCGCCCGTGGTGGCCGCGTCCGCTCAGGCCGGTTCAAGGCAGCGCACACCATCTGACGACCGTCTGCTGATCCACAGCGGACGAGTGGAGGTGCAGCACCGTGTCGGAGAACGCATCAGCAGACGCGACCGGCGGGCCGCGCTCTGAAGTATGGAAGACCCAGCTGAAGACGCTTCAGGACGTCCGGCCGCCGTTCGTCCCGGACGATGCCTCTGTCATGACCCTCGTCGTCTGGCGGGAGCCCGGCGACCCGGGTGTGCCACCGCACAGGCATTCGGGTCCCGCTTTCGGCTATGTGGTCGAGGGCGCGGTCCGCTTCGAACTCGAGGGGGAGCCGGAGCGGGTGATCAAGGCCGGAGAGTCCTTCTGGGAGCCCGGCGGGGATGTGATCCACTACCAGGACGGCAACGCTCTCACGGACGCACGGACCGAGTTCGTGGTGACCATGCTCTGTGCGCCGGGGCAGCCGATGCTGACCCTGGTCGACGAGGAGGAACTGGCCCAGCGAGCGCATCTGCGCGCTCCGCGCCCTGCCGGCGGCTGAGCCCGCCCGGCATCGGCGGGCCGACCGCGGGACGGGCCGTTGCCGAGCCGGGTCACCGGCTCGGCAGGTCGAGTGCCCTGAAGCGGCCGGGGGGCACGGACCAGGTCCGTCCGCCGAGGCGCACCCGCACCGGTGCCGCCTCGGAGACGGGGACCGCGACGCCGACCCGGCCGGCGTCGACGTGGATCCGCACACCCCAGTGGCCGCGGTAGCGAACCGTGAAGGCGAAGCGCGCCAGCTCCGGCAGCGGTGCCGGATCGAGCCACAGAGCGTCCTCGCGGGCCTCCAGACCGGTCAGGCCGCGCTGTACGAGGTCGAGGGTCCCCGCCATGGCCCCCAGATGGATCCCCTCCTCGGTGGTCCCGCCCTGGACGTCGGTGATGTCCCCCAGCAGGGCCTCCTGCGCGTACGGCCAGGCGTCGGCCCGGTGGACCCGGGTCAGTACCCAGGCGTGCACCACTCCGCTGAGGGTGGACCCGTGGCTGGTGCGCCGTAGGTAGTAGTCGACCGTCGACCGCCATGTGCCGTCGTCCAGCCGGTACCCCAGACGCTCGAACAGGCGGCGCAGTTCGGTGGGTGGGAAGAGATAGCCCAGCATGAGCACGTCGGCCTGTTTGGACGCCCGGTAGCGGTTGACCGAGTCCCCCTCGGCCTCCAGGATCCGGTCCAGCCGGCGGATGTCCCCGTACCGCGCGCGGTAGCCCTCCCAGTCCAGCTCGTCGAGCTCTTCGTAGCCGGCGAACTGGCTGAGCACACCGGCGTGACGGGGGACGTACAGCTTGCGCGAGACGTCGTCCCAGCGATCCGTCTCCTCCGGGTCGAGGCCCGTGCGCTCGCGGAGTTCGTCGCGGCGCGGGGCCGGAAGGGACCGCCACAGGTCCAGGGCCCGGGCCAGTACCCAGGCGGCCGTGACGTTGGTGTACGTGTTGTCGTCGACCCCAGGTGTCGCGGAGCCGGGGTAGGCGTCGTGGTATTCGTCGGGTCCGACGACGCCGCGGATGCGGTAACGGCCTTCGGTGCCGCGGTCGGGGTCCCAGGTGGCCAGGCCGGCCCAGAAGCGGGCGATCTGCAGCAGCATCTCGGCGCCTTTGGTGTACAGGAACTCGGTGTCGCCGGTGGCCTGGCCGTACCGCCAGATGTTGTAGGCCACGGCGGAGCCGACATGGTGCTGGAGCCGGGTGTGGTCCGGCAGCCACCGTCCCGAACGCGGGTTGAGGTGCAGGGTCTGGGTCTCCTCGCGTCCGTCGCTGCCGCTCTGCCACGGGTACATGGCTCCCGTGTGCCCGGCCTGTTCCGCCGCGCGGCACGCCTCCTCCAGGCGGCGGTGACGGTACTCCAGCAGGGCCCGCGACACCTCGGGGAAGTGCAGGTCGAGGTAGGGCAGGACGAACAGCTCGTCCCAGAAGACATGGCCTCGGTAGGCCTCGCCGTGCAGTCCTCTGGCGGGCACGCCCACGTCCAGTTCCGCGGTGTGCGGGGAGAGGGTCTGCAGGACGTGGAAGGCGTGCAGCCGCAGGATCCTGCCGGCTTCCCCGGGAACGTCCAGGCCGGCGCGCCGCCACAGCCGCTCCCAGGCGGCGGTGTGCGTGGTGAGGAGGCCGGTGAAGTCCGGTGCCCGTTCGACACGGCCGAGGGCCGCGTGCAACGGGTCGCTGATCGCCGGGTCCCGGGAGGTGTGCAGGGCGACCGCCTTCTCGACCACGGCCGGCCGGTCCGGCGCGAGCGGCAGGATCAGCCGGTGGACCGCGGTGCGCTCCCCCGCCTCCAGTGACCGGCCGGTCGCCGGACGGGTCGTGGCGCGCGTTCGGGCGGCGAGCGCGACGCGGATGTCGGAGGCGGTCGTACGGCAGCGCAGCCACACCGTGTCGGGGTCGGAGGTCCCGGTGTGCATCCTGGTGAGGTGACGGCCGTTCAGGTCCCGGTAGCGGGCGACTCCGGTGTTGCCGACGTCGCCGTCCAGCGCGGACTCCACCTCCAGCTCCGCTGACCAGTCGCCCTCGGTGCGGAAGACGGTCCTCAGGGCGGCCAGGTGCGGGTCGTGCATGTGCACCAGCCGGGTCTGCTCGACGGCCAGGACCCGCCCGTGCGGCTCTCGCAGCCGGAACGTCCTCGTCAGGGTGGCGCGCCGGAGGTCGAGGTCCTGCCGGTGCTCCAGCAGTGAGCCGTCGTCAGGGGTGAACCACGCACCGCCGTCGCGGAGTCTGAACCGCAGGGGCAGCCAGTTGGGCAGGTTGACCATGTCCTCGTGTCGGACCTTGCGCCCGGCGATGGTGGAGTGGAGGCGGTTGTAACAGCCGGCGGCATAGGTGCCGGGGTAGTGGTGCGGGCCCGCGGCGGTCTCCGGGGCGGCGCCGCGGGTGGCGAAGTAGCCGTTGCCCAGGGTGCACAGTGCCTCGCGCAGGCGCTCCTCGGCGGGGTCGTAGCCCTCGTACGACCAGGTCCACTCCCCCATCGTCGCCCCTCTCCGGGATCCGGCGGCCGGCCCGGCCGGGCCCGCCGCGCGGCGCTTCCCGCGCCACGGGCGTGCGGCAGCCCCGCCCTCCCGTCCAGTCTCCCCCGGACGCGCCGGACACGCCCCGGAGGGCGGTGCCGGATCACGAGGTCGTGGTCACCGTGCCGATGACACCGCCGGGCGGTGGCCCGTACGCGCATGGGCCACGTGGCCCGCCCCGGGGGACCCTCGGCCGTACCGGTGGCCCCACCGGCCCATGCGGGGGCGGCCGGAGACGACCGACAGTGGGAACGGACGAGGCCGGGCCCGTCGCCGGTGGGCCCGGCGTGAGGCAACCAGGCAGGGAGGCGGGGAGATGTACCACCGCAACGTCGGCGACCTGATGACCAAGGCGGTCGTATCGGTGCGGCCCGACACGCCGTTCAAGGAGATCGCGATGCTGCTCGCGGAACACGACGTCACCGCCGTTCCCGTCGTGGACGACGGGAACCGGCCCGTGGGCGTGGTGTCCGAGGCGGACCTGCTGCGCAAGGAGGCAGGGCAGCCGGACCCCACCGGACTGCTTCCCGCCCGGCACCCGCGGCCAGGCGAACGTTCCCGCAACGCCGCCACGACCGCGGAGGGGCTGATGAGCACCCCGCCGGTCGTCGCGCGCCCCGAGTGGTCCGTCGTCGAGGCGGCCCGGCTCATGGAGCGACGCGGGGTGAAGCGGCTTCCGGTGGTGGACGAAACAGGCCGGCTGGTGGGGCTGGTCAGCCGCGCCGATCTGCTGCGGCTCTTCCTGCGCAGGGACCGCGCGATCCGTGAGGAGATCACCGGTGACCTGCTGGTGAAGACGCTCGGACTCGCGCCCGACGCCGTCACCGTCGATGTCGTCGACGGGAATGTGTCGCTCGAGGGCGTGGTGGACCGTCGCAGCCTCGTACCGGTGGTCACGGAGCTGTGCCGAGGCGTCGACGGCGTCATCGAGGTCGAGGCCCGGCTGGGCTACACGGCCGACGACCGGCTGCTCACCACGTGAGGAGGAAGCCATGTTCGTCTACGACCACATGAACGGCTGGGGCTGGGCCCTGATGTCGCTCGGCTGGCTGGTGCTGCTGGTCCTCATCGGCCTGGCCGTCACGGTGGTGCTGCGGCGCACCGGCGACGGCCGACCGGCCGGCACCGCCGACGGGCATCGCCCGAGCCCGCGGGAGACGCTGGCGGAGCGGTACGCCCGCGGCGAGATCGACGACGAGGAGTACCGGCGGCGGATGGAGGTGCTGGAACAGGCGACCGGTCACCGGCAGGGGTCGAGGTGATCGGATCCGGCACGCTCGTGACGGGCCTCGGAGCGTCGTGTCCTGCCGGCCTTCGCGAGGGTGGACCTGGAACCCGGATCTCGGCGTGGCCCGTGCGGGCGGGCGCGAAGGCGAGGCATACGGCACATATACTTGACTCGTCAAGCATATCCCCCCGTCGATCGCGCCGGGAGCCGGTAACCGGACGGGGCGTTCGGCCTTCCACCCGAGAAACAGGACATGACAGACGAATCGAGAGTCACACGGCGTTCGGTCGCCATCACGGGAGCCGGGAGCGGCCTGGGCCGGGATCTCGCCCTCGCACTGGCCGGAAGCCACCGCGTCTTCGGCACGACGATGTCGGACGACGAGGCCGAGGACGTCACGGCCGCCTCGAACGGCCGGGTCACCCTGACCGTCTGCGACATCACGGACCGGGCGGCGGTGGCGCGTTGGGCGGGCCAGGTCGCCGACTCGCTGGGGGCGGCGGGCCTGGACGCGCTCGTCGGCAATGCCGCCGTGGTCACCCCCGGCCCGCTCGAACTCCTGGACCCCGAGGACGTCAGGCGCGAGTTCGAGGTCAATGTGTTCGGCGCCATGGCCGTCATCAACGCCTTTCTCCCGGCCCTTCGCCGAGCGCGCGGCCGCATCGTCCAGATCGGCTCCACCACCGCGGCCTTCCCGCTGCCCTTCCTCGGAATGCTGGGAGCGTCCAAGGCGGCCATGGACACGCTCGCCGACGCCTACCGCATGGAACTCAGGCAGTTCGGGGTCGACTTCGTCGTCGCGGTCCCCGGCAGCATGCGCACCGGGAGCCAGGAGCGCGTCGTCGCGGAGCTACGGGAGCTCGCCAACACCCTCACCGACGGGCAACGCGCCCTCTACGGCGAGTCGTTCGGCGGCTTCGTCGACGGCTTGAGGAACCTGGAAGCCGGTGGGATGACCAGCGAGCAGGCGGTGGCCGAGATCGCGGAGCTGATCGACGCGGTGCCTGTCCCTGCCCGGGTCCCGGTCGGCGAGGAGGCGGAGGAGATCCTCCGCCTGGTACGGGAGTCCCCCGACGCGGAACTCGACGCCCTGCGCATGGGGCTGGTCGGCCTGACCGAGGCCTGAGGCGAACACCGCCGCGACAGGCCCGGCTCGCCCTGGGGTGCGCCGGGCCTGTCGCGTGCCCGCTCCCACCACCACACGACGGCGCATCCGTTGCCGCACGCCGCCCCGGCCCGCGTGCGGTGACAGGGGGCGTCGGGCCCTGCCATGGGGCCGGGTGGCCCCACGGCAGCGGCTGCCGACGCGGCGGAGACTGGGTGCGGGAGGGGTTCCCGTCCCTCGTCGAAGGAGGCGGCCGTGAACGCCAACCGGCATCCGGCGACGGTGGGCGACGTGATGACGCGCGAGGTCGTCGCGGTCGCCATGGGCACGTCCTTCAAGGAGATCGTGCGGACCATGGAGCGGTGGAAGGTCAGCGCCCTGCCCGTGGTGGCCGACGGCACGCGCGTCGTCGGCGTGGTCTCCGAGGCGGATCTGCTGCGCAAGGAGGAGCACCGCGAGAACGACGCCCCGCCGATCGGCGCGGGCCCCGACAAGGCGGCCGCGGTCAGGGCCGAGCAGCTGATGACGGCCCCGGCGGTCACCGTGCACGACGACGCACCCCTGGCGCAGGCGGCACGGACGATGGCGCTGCACCACGTGAAGCGGCTGCCCGTGGTCGACGAGGACGGTGCGCTGCGGGGCGTGGTGAGCCGGGGAGACCTGCTGAAGGTATTCCTCCGGGCGGACGAGGACATCGCCCGCGACGTACGG
Source organism: Streptomyces sp. NPDC026673 (assembly GCF_040638135.1). Classification (NCBI taxonomy): domain Bacteria; kingdom Bacillati; phylum Actinomycetota; class Actinomycetes; order Kitasatosporales; family Streptomycetaceae; genus Streptomyces; species Streptomyces sp. NPDC026673. The sequence continues at coordinate 297,221 of NZ_JBEZXR010000003.1, forward strand.
GACGTCGTGGCCGGTGGACTTCTGCCCGAAGCGTGGCAGCTCGTGGAGATCGAGGCGGCCGACGGGCTCGTGACGGTGAGCGGCCTGCTGGCCGACCGGTCGCTGGTGCCGGTCGTGGCACGCATGGTGCGCTCCGTCGAAGGCGTCGTGGACGTGCGCTTCGACCTCACGTCGAGCCGGATGTGACGACTCCTGACGCCGACCGGTCGGACCCCGCGAGGGGACCGACCGGCCCAAGCGCGCTCCGGGCGCCGCGCAGCACCCTGGCAGCAGGACCACGGCTCCCCCCGAAGGAAGAGGAGGCCATGAGGGCGTGGGTGTCCCAGGCGCCCGGTCAGGCAGCCGGCCGGCGAGAGTCGGCGGATCCGGAGCCGAAGGAGGGCGGCGCCGCGATCGTCCGCGTCGACGCGGACCCTGTCCGCGGAACCGACCCGCGCCTCCACACCGGTGACGTGCCCGACGCGCGCCCCACGGCATTCGGCGGTGGCGCTCGCCGGCGGAGCATGGACGAGAGGACTGAGCGGTGATGACGAAGCACCCCACAGCCACCGCGGCCGGGGACATCGGCCGGCGCATCGCGATGCGCCGTGAGGAACTGGGTCTGTCGCAGGAGGAGGTGGCGGCCCGCACGGGCATCGCCCCGGGCTACCTGCGGTTCGTGGAACAGGATTCCACCGCCGCTCCCGGCATCGCGACGCTGCGCGGCCTGGCCATGGCGCTGGACACGAACGTCTCGACGCTCAGCGGCGGCGAGGCCGATCTGCCGCCCGGTCGCGGGCGGGCCGCGGGCCGTGCCGAGCTGGTGGAACTGGGCGGCGAGGAGTGCTGGGAACTGGTGTCCTCGCACGGGGTGGGCAGGCTCGCCCTGTCCATGCCGGACGGGCTCACCGTCCTGCCGGTCAACTACAGCGTCGACGAGGGCACGATCGCCTTCCGCACCTCCCCGGCCGCCACCCCCGCGGAGGCCTCCGACACCAAGTGCGCCTTCGAGGTCGACGAGGTGGACGACGCCCTGAGCCAGGGCTGGAGCGTCCTGATCCGCGGCATGGCGCACACCGTCACCGACCCCGCGAGCGTCCGTCGGCTGAACGAACAGGCGTACACCGGGCCGTGGGCCGGCGGGGAGCGCGACCTGTGGGTACGGATCACCCCGGCGACCGTCACGGGCCGCCGCATCGTGGTGGGCTGACACGACGACGGCGGGAGGCAGGGCATGACCGGCACCAGTCACGGAGCGGATCCGACCCGCACACCCCGTGGGGAGGTGGTCGTGGGGATCGACGGATCGGATCCCGCCGTACGCGCCCTGGACCGGGCGGCCGACGAGGCACACCGGCGGGACACCGCCCTGCGGATCGTGCTCGGTCTGCCCTGGCCCGATCCGGGCGAGGTCGGGTTCGGCCTGGACGCCGATCGCGAGCGCCCGCGGGGCGAAGCCGCCCGGGCTGCCCTGGAGCTGGCGGCCCGGCGTGCGAAGGACCGGCATCCGGGTCTGACCGTCGCGATGGAGCAGACCGCCGAGCCGGCCGCCTCGGCGCTGGTGCGCCTGGGCCGGACCGCCGTCCTGACCGTCGTCGGCACCCGCGGCCGCGGCGGCTTCGCCGGGCTCCTCCTCGGCTCCGTGGGTCTGCGGGTGGCGGCCCACAGCGCCGGCCCGCTGATGGTCGTCCGCGGTGAGGACGCGGTCGCGCACCGAGGTCTGCTGCACGACAAGGTGCTGCTGGGGCTGGAGGACGAAAGCGACGCCGCGGCCGCCCTGTTCGCCTTCGAGGAAGCCCGACGGCGGGGCTCGCGGCTGCGGGTGCTGCACACCTGGCCGCACGCACACGTTCCGATGGGCGAGTGGCCGGTGTCCCACCGGCAGGACCTGGCCGCTCAGGCCCGGCAGCACAAGGAGCTGGCCCGATTTGCGGTGTCCAAGCTGATCGAGCGCTTCCCCGACGTCGCCGTGCGCGTGGACATCGCTCCCGGCCACGCCGCCGCGGCACTGGTGGAGGCGAGCCGCGCGGCCGATGTGGTGGTGGTCGGAGCCCACCGGCGGGATGCCCGCCCGCTGGGGATGCGCCTGGGACCGGTCACCCACGCGGTCCTCCATCACGCGCACTGCCCCGTCGTTCTGGTCCCGATCGGCTGACCGGCGGGCGGACGCCGGCGGTGTGCGCCGGCAACCGCTCGGCAGGGATGACGCTTCGCCGTCCCGGCGACCGGGTCCGGGTCCGGCCGCCTCGGTTCGCGGGCCCGGCACGCCAGGTGGCGCGTCGGACAAGAGGGCGAGTCACCCGGTCGGCTACTGAATGTGCGCGGCTCGCGACACATGGCGATTCTTGCTGTGGGCCCGCTGCTGTCTCCGACAGCTCTTCACTCCTGGTGGGCGGCGTCTGCCGCGCGGAGCGGGCCTCCTTGCTGGAGGTGACGTGTTGTCTCAAATCGCCGTGTCCCAGGCGCTCATACGGCGTCGCGGTGGTCCGCGTTTGTGGACGATGGCCGCGAGCGTGGCCCTGGCGTCCAGTGCCCTGACAGGTGCCGCGTACGCGGGGAACACCGACAGCGGCCAAGCTGACGCCGTGAAACCCGGCGTCCAGGCCGCTCTCGCCGGCCCGTGCTTCCTGTTTCCGTACTTCCCCGGATATTGCCCCGTCCGCCCTGACTACCCCTGGCACCCGGGGCGCCCCGGCATTCCCGGCCCGCCGGGCCCGCCGGGGCCGCCGGGGCCGCCGGGGCCTCCGGGGCCTCCCGGCATGGAGGGGCCGCCGGGGCCGCCCGGAGTCTCTCCCGCTCACGGCCTGGAGGAATTCACCGACGACCGACAATTCGCGCCGCCCGACGGGGTCACCACGGTCTTCGTCCAGGCATGGGGTGCCGGCGGGGGCGGTTCGGGAAGTGATGTCAACACCGGATCGGGCGGCGGCGGCGGGGGCTTCGCCTGGTGCCTCCTTCCGGTCCAGCCGGGCACACCGGTCACAGTGGACATCGGCACACCAGGCGCAGGCGGGCCCGATGGCGCGAACGGCCAGCCAGGCACATCCAGCACGGTGGACAACGGTCTCGGCGGCGTCGTGTTCGCAGATGGCGGCAACCCCGGCACGGGGTTGATCGGCGGCCAGGGCGGCTACGGCAAGTGTCCTGGCCAGGGCACGGTCCGCCAAGGGCCCGTCGGCGGGGCCGGCGGGGCCGGCGGACCGGGCCTGGGAGGCCGTCCGGCAGTGAACGGCGTCATCCCGCCGCCGGCGCTATCGGCTGCGGGCATCGGCGGCAACGGCGCTCCTCACCCGCCCCCCAACGAGCGCAACGGCCTGCCCGGCGGCCCCGGATACGTCGTCATCTGGTGGTAGACCGCGTAAGGCCCGGCGCACCTCCTGGCGCGCCGGGCCCGGCCGGTCAGGAGGTTGAGGCCTCCGCACCCTTTCCGTCACCCAGCGTCTTCCGCTTCTCCCGGACCTCGCTTTCCGGGTAGCGCTTGGCGCCGGCCTCGGCGGGGGGATTGCACTCCAAGGTGACGTCAGGGGGCTCCCTCGGGTGTGCTCTCTTCGTGGGTGGGCCATGACGGCGGTCGAAGCGCCGACGAGGGCGAAGCTGTTGCGGAGTTCGGCGACCGGGGCGGCGTGATCCACGGGGCCGTTCACAGATGGCGACACCGTGTCCGCGTCATGTCCGGACACGGTCTCCGCGTGTCCGGGAGCAGTGCACAACGGCGATGTCGACGAACGCCTCCCGCGGCTCCCGGTCGCCGGCGGACCGCCGGGCCGAATGCGTCGTCATGCACCGACGTACGACCGTCTTCGGTACCGGACGGGCCCTGACAAGGGCCGCAAGGCCCCTTCGTGTGGACGGTGCCGGGGGGCAGGCTGAGAACGAGGGCCGCCGGCCGGGACCAGCTCGCCACTCGCGTCACCCCGTCGTCGGACTTCGCCGGGGAGGTACCCGTGATGACCACCGCCACGACGATCGGTCTGCACGACGCGCTCCCGGTCCGGGCGCGACAGCGCCTGACGGAGCTCCGCCGCCGGCTGTCCTTCCCGCCGACGCCCGGATCCTCGAGACGGAGCAACGGGCCGACGGGTCGGTCGCACTCGACCTCCGCGTCCCCGACCGCCGTCCGGCCATGGTGGAGCCCCTCGGACGCGGCGACTCCGCCGGTCGTGGCCATTCCCTCCGTACAGCCGGCATCTGGGGGCCCGGGACGCAGAGCCCCGTAGGCGCGACGGAACACGACGCCACGATCGTGCGGGCGCTCTCCGAGGCCGATCCGGCCTTCGGCCGGGCCGTGTCGCGCCGGGTGGCGGAGACCGCCGCGCACCGCATGCCGCGGACCCGCACCCGTGCGCCGGACGTCCACGGGCCCGCCCGCGGCGGAACCCGTACCGCCCGGCCGCTGCACGCGAGGAGGACATGTCATGCACGGCAGCCCGCACATCGTCAGCGACGTGATGACCCGATCCGTCGTCGCGGTCGGCCGGGAGGCGTCGTTCAAGGAGATCGTCACGACCATGGAGGAGTGGAAGGTGAGCGCCCTGCCGGTACTGGAGGGCGAGGGCCGGGTCGTCGGCGTGGTGTCCGAGGCCGACCTGCTGCCCAAGGAGGAGTTCCGCGACAACTGCCCGTCCCGCCACGAGCAGATGCGGCGGTTGCCGGATCTGGGGAAGGCGGGCGCGACCACCGCGGACGAGCTGATGAGTGCCCCCGCGGTGTGCGTGCACGCCGACGCCACCCTCGCTCAGGCGGCGCGCGCCATGGCTCACCGGCACGTCAAGCGGCTGCCGGTCATCGACGGCGAGGGCATGCTGTGCGGCATCGTCAGCCGGGGCGATCTGCTGAAGGTCTTCCTGCGTCCGGACGAGGAGATCGCCGAGGAAGTCGACCGCGAGATCGTCGCGTACCTGTTTCCCGGCGAGCCGTCGCCGGTGCGGGCACGCGTCGAGGAGGGCGTCGTCCACTTCTCGGGCGCGCCGGGTGACCCCTCGCTCGTCCCGGTGGCGTCTCGGTTCGCGCGTGCGGTGGAGGGCGTCGTCGGCGCCGTCTGGGACTGACCGCCCTGCCGCCCGGCGAGCGTACGGGGGGTGACGTCGGGCTCGCCTGGGGCCCCGGAGAGGTGCGCGGGCATCCGCGTGTCCTGCCGGAGCGGGCCCGCGCCTTGCCGGTGGAGCCCGCGCAGTGGTTCCCCACGGGAACCGCCGCGTGCCCGGCGGGCCGTCCGGGTCGGGCGGGCGGGCCGTTCTCGCCGCCCGGGGGTCCGTTCGGCCCTGTTGCCGGAGCCGTGGGCGGACGACGATCGGAGGCGGGCTGATCCCCGTAGGCGGTATTCCAGAGACTCGGAACCCAAGGGCGTGAGCACCATGGCACCGAATCCGTTTCCGGCCGCCCCCGGCGACATGGGGCGCCGGGTGGCCAAGCGGCGCGACGAGCTGGGCCTGACCCGTGACGAGGTCGCGGCCCGGGCCGGCATGGCCACCAGTTATCTGCGGTTCATCGAGGAGCAGTCCACCGCGGCTCCCGGCCCGGGAACGCTGAACACGCTCGCGGCCGTCCTGGACACCACGGTCGTGGCGCTCAACGGAGGCGACGCCGACCTTCCGCCCGGCCGCCTCGGACGCGCTTCGGCGCACGCACGCCTGGTGGAGCTCTCCCCCGAGGAATGCTGGTCGCGCATGGACGACCACGGAGTGGGCCGGGTCGCGGTGACCACTCCCGGTCGCGAGGCCATCCTGCCCGTCAACTACAGCGTGGTCGACCGGTCCGTCGTCTTCAGGACCGCACCCGGTTCCGGGCCGGCCGAGGTCATCGGAACGGAGGTCGTCTTCGAGGTCGACCACGTGGACGAGGCGCTCAGCCAGGGCTGGAGCGTCCTGGTCCGCGGCCGGGCCCGGCGCGTCGAGGACCCCGAGACCGTGCGGTACCTCGCGCGGCAGGCCTATACCGGTCCCTGGCCGGGGGACGACGACCGCAGCGTGTGGGTGCGGATCGACGCGGACGCCATCAGCGGCCGGCGCATCGACGTCCCTTGAGGGTACCGCCCCGCGCCGCCGGGTCCGTTCGGCCCTGGCGTACCCGGGCCTCATGGGTCACCATCGCCGGAACACGAGCCGCAGGCAGGGCGACACAGAGCAGGGGGTCGGCATGACCGGTGCGGAGGGGTTCTCACCGCAGGCGCCGATCAGGGTGTTCCTGGTCGACGACCACGAGGTGGTGCGGCGGGGCGTGCACGACCTGCTCGACGCCGAGCCGGACATCGAGGTCGTCGGCGAGGCCGGCACGGTGGACCACGCACTGGCCCGCGGGCCGGCCCTGCGGCCGCACGTGGCGATCCTCGACGTGCGCCTGCCGGACGGCGACGGCATCGGCGTCTGCCGCGAGTTGCGCTCGCGGATGCCGGAACTCGCCTGCCTGATGCTGACGTCCTTCGACGACGATGACGCGCTGCTGGACGCGATCATGGCCGGGGCCGCGGGCTACGTACTCAAACAGATCAAGGGCTCGGACCTGGTCTCCGCCGTCCGTACGGTGGCCTCCGGCCAGTCGATGCTCGACCCGGCGACCACCGCCCGGCTGATGAGCACTCTGCGGCAACAGGACGAGCCGCCGGATGCGCAGGACGAGACGCTTGCCACGCTCACTCCGCGCGAGCGGGAGATCCTGGAGCTCATCGGGGAAGGACTGACGAACCGGCAGATCGGCAAGCGGCTGTTCCTGTCCGAGAAGACCGTCAAGAACCACATCTCCCGGATGCTGGCCAAGCTCGGCGTCGAGCGCCGCATCCAGGCCGCCGTCCTCGCCACCCAGCACCATCCGGCCACCGGAAGGGCCGAACCCCGCCGTTGAGAAGCCCGACCGGCCCCTGCCACCGGGAGGCTCGGCCTCTCCCCGCGGCCCCGGCCGGCACGACCTGGGGATGGGGCCGCATATGGGCCCGGCTGCTCCTGCTCCGCGATCACGCCCGGCTCCGCTGAAGCCGTCACGCGCCGGCGGCGGTTCGCGTTGCCGCGCTGTTCGGTGTCGACACCGTCAGCACGAATCGCTGCACGTAAGCGTAAGTGGAGCTCACGACGCTGACTCCTACCTCACGGTCCAACTCCCGGC